>NZ_JBIXJX010000008.1:0-359953 GCF_052871955.1 Bradyrhizobium sp. CAR08 | reverse complement strand
AGCCATTGAAAGTATAGGTGCCGCCAAACATTAAATCCCCATAGGCGATCGTCCTGATCGTCTGAAGGTTGTTTGACGCGACTAGCTCGATCACGCGGCATCGTCCTACGTCCCCCCAGCGCGGTTTCCTCCTTTGGAGGCTTTCGGACGCCGGCCCCCGTGTGCGCGGCAACACCGTCATGGGGCCGGCATCCGAAACCCTTCACACAAGCGGTCCTCTACGGCGCGCGGCAGGTCAGCTATGGGCGCAATAGCCGACGCCGCCACGCATGGGATGGTGGCGTCGCTCGCAGCCGAGGTAACAGCGGATGCTACTTCACCATCGCAATCTCACTCGGACGCCATTCCTTGGTGAAGAACGGCTCAAGCGGACTGTAAAGACGCAGGATAGTGAACCAACCTTTTTTCGGGTCGGTCTGTATCCAATTGCCACGTTTGACGTCCGCAGGCTGGGTCGGACTAAAGTAGATTGTCGTCGTGCCGTCGGCGTCCGTTTCGGCAGCGGGCGACGGATAACTCTGGCTACCAGCGCGCGGGTGGCGCTGCGGCGTGTCAAGCATAGAACGTGTCTGGTTGTCGTAGACCGTGAACGACCAGAAGTTCGCCTCCGGTATTCCCTTGGGTAGCGTCACTTTGTACGTCTTAGACCCGTCGAAGTAATTCTTGTCGGCATCCAGCATGTTCAGGAGGTATTGTGAGCCGATGCCAGGCACGCGCATCGCCATGGCTGGTGTGATACCGGTGACGTAGTAGAAGAAGGCGGTGCGCGCATCCAACTGCCGGTAGCCGGTAGCTGGGAAGGGCTTGACGCCCTCACGAGTTATCTCTGGGATCGGTGTCTCGAACTCGTACCCGGTGACGAACAAAAAGTTCATCCATGCAGAACCGGGATAATAGAACCAGTTCGGATCGCGAGGATTCATGAACAGGGAGCGCGAGGTAGCATTGGCGACCGCCAGGGCTTCAGCGAGAATTTTCTTCATCCTCGCGTCCGGTGCAAACGGTTTGTCCTTGACGATACCGACGGCTGCGACCGATCCCATTTGTTCGAGGTCGAGGGATGTAGCAGGCTCTTGCTGCACGATCTCATTTAGCATCTCATAGAAGCTGAAATCGTTGGGCGGAACGGTGTTCATCACCTTGCCGCTGCCTTCGTGAAACTTGGTGGGCGGCGGGTCTCCGATCCTGCCGAGCTTGGCTTTGCCGCTGAGGTACTCGGCAATAGGTGTTCCGACGCCGCCGGGTTCGAACGGGTAGATCTTGGTCGACTGCTTGATCGATGCGACCGCAGGTTTCGGGTCGTTTTTGTTTTCAAGAAAAGCGCGGCCCATGATCAAGAGCCGGTTGGTCCGCGATCGGGACACGAAGTAGCCGCCCTCCGGCACCGGACCGTCGTAGCCCGGAGGCAGGATGAGATACTTGCCACCGAGACCACGATCAGGACCAGGCTGGCCAAAATCGGTGACCCAGCGGAACCACATGTCGTCGAGCGCTCCAAGGACCTTGGGCGGCACTTCGAACACCATCGGGCCCTTGGAGACGTCGATGAAGCCAAGGAAGTACACCGTGTCTGCGTTAGCAGTCAGGAAGAGCGACTTTGCATCCATCAACTCGGAAAAGATGAGGATCTCATTGTCCTTCACCCCGGCCTCCAAGAAGCCTCTGCGGGCGGCGACTAAGCTCACCCCTTGCATGGTGTTTGCAAAGGCGTTGTAGGCGTGGGTGAAATCGATGAAATCGTAAGCCTTCTCCAAGGTGGCCTTTCCGGGCGCACCATCCTTGAAATCGAGCGTGCCGAGCCGCGTCTCGACTTTGTCCAGCGTAGTGATCGATGCAGGGACTTGAGCGGTCGCCATGCGGGGCAATATCAAGCCGGCGCAAACGGCTGCCAGGACGCAAAGACTTTTCATTCGCCGATCCTTTTCATGGGCTGTCGGAGGGGCCAATTTTTGCCAGATGGCTTGCGCGCCGACTATGCAATTTCGGCAACCAAGCGCAGCGCGTCATTTGCGCGCGGGATATGAGACGGCCATGTCCGTTTTGGGTCCACAAGCGTCAGTAGGCGACAACCTGGGTCGACGTTCGGTTTGGCCCTGACAGCCGATGAGACACCTGTTTCAGCGACGTTTAGCTGAGGGCCAATAGGCCGGTTCGCGCGGGCTGTAAACTTCCAGTCTAATTGAAAAAGCGGACGCCCTCGCCTTCGGGCGGCCATTCAGACGGACGAAGCCTAGACAAACGTGAAAAGTAACGGCTAGTCATTCGGATGGAGTGGATTCCGAATAGGCTGCGACGGGCAGATGTCAGGCTTCGGGCTAGGGCCGGCGCTCAGGTCGACTTACAACCTCTGTCGGAGCGCGGCGGCCGATGGCTGAAAGCAAACTTATTTCGCTTCCCGGGCGCGGTGTTGTCGCGGAAGCGAGGCTGCGTGGAGCTGTCAGAAGGCGACGTGATCGCGCTGCATCTAGTTGTCGAGCGGATCACGGAAGCCGGGCTGAAGGTACGGCTCTCGGGGCGCCTTCGCGGCTGGAACGGTGCGTCGCCTGTTTGGACTTTGCTGGTGCGCGAGCGTTAGCCGATCGGCCCGACATGGGGTCAGAGAGGTCGGTTTGGCAGCTCGCGCGACGTCCCATCTTCGTTAGCAAGCGGAATTGCAGCAACATGGTATGCACGTCAGATAAGGGGCGATCGCGTCGGTTGGCGTAAGGTTACGACATCCGCTCCGCCTTCACAAACAGACATCGACCCGCTGGTGGATCATCCCATGTCCAGCGGACTCCGATCATCGTCGGCCGGAAAAGTGATGGTCCATCGTCGCAGTTATTTCGGCGGCCGTATGCTAGACGAAGCACACTCATGGTCTCTTGGTGCTTGCATTGCCGGGATCAACTTTGACGGTCGGCTTTGTGAGAGGCCAATGACTCGTCGGCAATCTCGCGATCCAGCACCCCGCTCAGGACCGTATGAAGGAAAGCAGGTCGCTATTGATTAGCTCTGCATGCGTCGTTGGCATCTCATAGGGTAGTCCGGGATAGGACTTCAGGGTCCCGTGCTGGAGGAGCTTCACCGACCTTGCGCCGGTCGTCGGAAACGGACAAATCTGTTCGTCCTCGCCGTGCATCACCAGCACAGGGACCTTAATTACCTTCAAGTCGTCGAAGAATTCCGTCTCGGATAGCACCCTGATACATTCGTACTGGGCTATCGCGGCGCCCATCATTCCCTGTCGCCACCAGTTGTCGCGAATTCC
Organism: Bradyrhizobium sp. CAR08; assembly: GCF_052871955.1. Taxonomy (NCBI): domain Bacteria; kingdom Pseudomonadati; phylum Pseudomonadota; class Alphaproteobacteria; order Hyphomicrobiales; family Nitrobacteraceae; genus Bradyrhizobium; species Bradyrhizobium sp. CAR08. The sequence continues at coordinate 356,703 of NZ_JBIXJX010000008.1, read as the reverse complement.
CTGCGCGATGGCAGGACGTTGGGGGCGGAAGGACGGTCGAAAATGCGCTGAGGGCTCTTATCAAAATCGCGAGAGAGACCGACCGGCGCAGCAACGTGGGCAACCAGACGAACTTGGTCAGCAAGCGTGCTCCCGTTACTCGACAAGTTCCAGGTCAGGCGTCTTGAACGTCTTCATCCAAAACGTGTCCTCAGGACCTTAAAGTGGAAGCCACACGCACGCATCTTTGCCCGTCGTCGGTATCCAGTTTTTCCCGAATCGGCCAGCGCCTTGGGCCCTACATACAAATCGATGCTGCCGTCTCCATTGACGTTCATCTGATCTTTGTTGAATGAGCCGAGACCTGCTCGGTCCAACGGGTTGTCGACGAAGGCCCACGTTGCGCGATCATACATGGTCAAAGACCAGAACTGCCTCGCTGGAACGTCTTTAGGAATCGTGAGCCTGTAGATCTTTCCGGCCTCCAGTGGCTGACCACCGCTATCCGCGACAGGCGCGGGGTAAACGGTGCCAGCCTTATCGCTCAAAACCTGCGGATAGAACGTAAAGACGCAGCCCGCCTGTCGATCTCAACGCTGTCTTGTAGACAAAATCGAAACCCCGCTGCGCGTCAGGCACCATCACGAAGCTCCAATGCCGGTCCAGCCAATAGAGGCTAGATCAAATAGCTTCGTGTCGAGATTCTGCATGTAATGGTAGGCATCGACAATGCCCTTCTCCATCTCCGCCTTATACTTCTACCGGCCGGTGGAACGGCTTTCCCGGTTCAATGCCGATTGTGGCCAACATCCCCATCATCACCTTGTCGCGGGGTTGGACTGGCTCGACACTGACGATGTCGTAAATATCGTTCAATGCGCGGATGTCATAGAACGGCAGGGTGGGTAGAAGATAAGGTCGGCCATTGACGATCCGGGTTGGTCGCCGCCTCAGACAGGGGGTACATCTCCACAGTGGGATAGGCGGATGGATAAGAAAAAAGCAGAAAGTTTAAAGAACCGCGAGAATCATTACAGCCCTTAACGAAGACTTGGAAAGTGTGTGTTCAGATTCTTCAGATTTATTCCGCACCGTGCACAGGCTTCGAGCGTCTTTCGAGTTGCCCTCAGGAGGGCGGAGCGGCCGAATCGAGCGGTGTGGATGTCCAGCCGAAAAGACCCGCTGTAACCTACATAACCGACAAATAGTTCCAGGAAACCATGATGGTGAAGTGCGCTTATCAGGTTTCTTGCTACGCCAGAATCTACGCCGGTATCATTCGCGCGTACTCGAGACAGCGACAATCTCCTCCAGGTCGGCGGGCTGTCTGGTGGCAAGCAAATTAGTCCCTCGCGTACCACTGCACCTAGAAAACATTCCACTTCCGGTTTGAGCAGCGAGGGCTCCCGTCGCCTGATGATGCTCGGGTGCCCTTTGATACCGAACCATAAGGTGGACAGGACTTCGTGGGACGCATCGGAAAGCGCTCCGCAGGAGAGATCGACCGCCGGAAACCGCTTCGGTTCCGATTGACGATGTAGACAATTGGCACGACCAGACTGGTTGATCAAATAGCGCAGGCGGTTCTGGATGCTGGAGTAGCTGCGCTGCATTGTCGATGCGAGTTCATCTGTAGACTTCCCCTGAGAAGCCAACTCGAGAAGTCGGGCATCGTCGCTGTCGCTCCATCGTTTTCCGCCACGAGATCTGTCGGGGGGTGATACGTCCATACAGCTCAGATCTCCGATTTAAACGGCCGGACAAGAACTCGAGGAACTAACAGCGGAATACTGTTCCAAGAGCTCCGGCACGCAAATACCGTATCAACGTATGCAGCTCAACGATGAACGGACTGCAAGGGGGACATCGAGATGTCCAAAGATCTCGGCTTGCTCGAGCTGGCTTGCTCACAGGCCGAGCTTTGTAGTTTTTAACGACTCGTGCCGGTCAGACCAGTTGCTGCCGCGTAACCCAACGGCGCATGCACTTCGGCCAGGACTATCTCGCGACGCTCCTTCGCTGGCACGGGCGCATGTGCTCGCAGCTCAAGAGCGCCGCAGGGAGTCAGCGAACTTGATGGCATCCCCGTCGCTCGGAAATGCATGAAGAAGTTGCGAGGCGAGCCACTAGATTTTGGCCTGTGCAGCGCCGTCACCTCCATGCATCGCGTCCGCGGCGCAACGACGACCAGGTTCGCCTCAACCAGGCTCAATCGGCGCTGAAAGCCGCTTACCCGCGCCCGGGCCGCTCGTCGCGCCGTCTGTGAAGAAGCTGCCCAGCGATAGTCGGGAACAGCAGTACCGACAAAACTGCAGCTCCGACGAGCACGGAGCCCATCTGCTGGCTCATGGTTTTTGCACGAACGGCGATCTCGGTGATCACCACGACCAATGAAAGCGAGGCGACCGAACTGTACAGCGCAAAGGGTATCCGTTCTGTGGGCTTGAGGTCCTTTCGATACAAAAATACCGGAACACCTCGCACTAGCAGAAAAAGCACGAGCGCGACCGGTACTAGTAACATCGTGACGGCGCTACCCGTTATCGAGGCGAGATCGAATTTAATACCCGTGCCGACGAAAAAAAACGGAATGAACCAGCCGAAGAAGATGGCATCAATTTTCATTCGCGGCGCTTTTCCGTCCGGCCCTTGAGTACCTAGCCCTACGACTAATCCCGCAGCAAATGCTCCCAAGATGCTCTCAAACCCGAAGCGCTCCGACAGAACGAAGAAAGCGGCAAACAATAGCAGGGTGATACGAACCGGCAGCTGGGAGCTTCCATGCATCGAGCGAGTCAGGAGGGCCACAACACGTGGTGGGCGTAGCCCCAAACTGATTGCGGCTGTCAAAACGACGACCACAAGGAATGCCACCAGGAAACCAAACTCCTGGAAGGTCGTGTACTGCTGGCTAAGCAGCAACGACATTGCGACAATTGGTCCTAGTTCGCCCATTGTACCTGCGGCGATGAAAAAACGCCCGAACGGTGTGTCGAGTTGATTGGCATCACGCAAAATGGGTAGCAGCGTACCCAGCGCAGTTGTGGCAAGAGCCAATGCCACGATCATGGGATCATGGAGCGAACTCGCACGAAGGACGGCTGCCGCTAACACCGCAAGCAATACCGACATTCCCCACCCACCCACCGCAAGCAACAAGGGCCGGCCGCGAACTCTTTCGAACTCAAGCTCCATGCCCGCCATGAAGAGAGTGGCCGCCATCCCGAAGGCGAACATAGAGGCCAGGACGCCGTCGAATCTCACCCAGCCAAGAACTTGTGGGCCAATGATGACGCCTAGCATGACTTCAAGCACTACCGCCGGAACTCGAAATCCGATCGGAAGCTCTGCAAGCAGCGGTCCGGCGACGGCCATGACCAGAACCAGAAGGACAGGCGAATGAGTGTCAGCCAACATCTGGGTCCTAATGTTTGTTCACCGTGCCGAGCTCATGGGCCACGAACACGCGTCGTCTTGCGATTGGTCGAATGGAGGATGCCCCGAGCGGGCCGCGTTTAATCATGGCACCACGGCAAAGAATAAGTAACCAGCAAACATGACGAGATGCACGACCCCTGAAGCACCGTGGTTCGGCCGTGCCAGGGTGATGACGCCGAGAAGCAAAGTCAGGCGAGAAGCCCTGCTCCTCGGCATAGTCCAAGCTCCAGACGGATTCGAGCGATTCTTGATCGTGATTGATATTGTGACGCGCCACTATGCACTTTCGGCCGAGACTTGGCGCGATCCAACTCGTGCCAGTGCCTCCGAAGGCGCGCTCGGCCCGACCGATCTTGCCATCGGAACCAGATCGATAAGGCTTGCGGCCAGCCCCATTTCGCCCGATTTTGTCGGCTTAAGGAATTGCCCATGGAGACGGCTTCATCCCTATGACGGTCACAGAGAGCAAGAAGATTTCCGCCTGCCCCAGCTGGCTGGGACTAAGCGAGGACCGCAGGAGCTTCGTCTATCTTGAGGACCGAGCCGAGATAATCCGAAAGATCTTTGAACTTTCGATTGGTGGGTTGGGCAGCTACGCAATAACCAACTTTCTCGAGAAGCAGGGCATTTCTCCGTTCGGATCATCGCCCAAATGGGACCACACCACGATAGATAGCATGCTCCGCAACCGCGCGGTGGTAGGGGAATATCAGCCGAAGAGTTATGTGGGCGGCCGAAGCAAGGGGATCCCGACTGGTCCGCCCGTGCCGGACTACTATCCGGCCGTCATAGACGAAGATACGTTCCAAAAAGCTCAGGCCGCCCGGCAGCAAAATCTGATCACCAACCGCGGGCGAAAGGGCAACAATTTAGCAAATCTGTTCGACGGACTTACCACATGCGCTTACTGCGGGAGCGAAGTCCGGTTTCTTAGTAGTCACCCTTACAAGAGCTTGGTCTGCGCGAAGGTGCTGGACGAGAACGGGTGCACGAAAACGGCATGGTCCTACCAAGATTTCGAAGCAAACGTTTTACAGTTTTTGGCCCACCCTGCGCTCCTGGACTCAGCCGAGCCCTCGCGGAAGGACGAGCTTCGAAATCTGGTTGGAGACATCGTCCGGTTGGGCGACGACGGCGACCTTTACGTCACTCGTTACTCCATCGCCCTAAGTCTCAGAAAGATCGTGACGCAGCTCACGCTTTCAAGCAGCGGGTCTACCTCGGGGAACCGTCTGGCGGACGCAGCTGTTCGACGTGACGTCAAAGGACGATTCTACGAGCTGCGTTTGTGGGACGGCGCCATCTACAGGGGCATCTCAACGAGCTGAGTTGACGTTATGCTGCTTAAGCCCCGTTCTGCTGTCGGTTCGGTTAGGCACAAGCGATCAGCCAATCCGAAAATTTCTAGGTCGAATAGTGAGCCTTCCTAGGTTCTGGTCGATGTCCAAAGGGCCTCGACAATCGTCGATACTCGCCCGATCAACCTGCCACATTGCCAGTTGCGCTGCCGTTACCCAGGGATTGGGGGCGATCGAGCCTGAGGCTCAATCTTAGGGTCCCAGTTCGAGAAGTGCGGCGAGAAGCCTGACAGCGTTTGCTCCCTTGAAGCCCGCCAGTTGAAGTCGGAGGGTGGGGTCGATCCAAAACGGCACTCGGTGCCAAAGGCAGCTCCGTTGTTTTAGCTCAACGTCCGTCCCAACGCCCTTCGCATGATACGATCATGAGTTTCATCCAACCGACACGCCCCCTGAGAACCCCAAGCCCTCGCGGTTGGAAGAGGCAGTCGGATCATCGTAGAACACGCGGAAGACTTGCGGGAGACGATTCGGAAGCTCCGCCGTCGTCTGAACTGAGCAGGTCACTCCTTCAGACCCCACCAACCGGAATGCCAGGCTGGCGAACACCCGCAGCGGTTCGTAGGACACCGGGCAACGGCAAAGACGTTTTGAGCTGCGTGCTCCTTAGTCCTCAAGCGCCTGATAAAGCTTATGCGCGGCCCATCTTGAGCGCCTTTTCGATAGCTGATGCACCCAATGTGAGGAGGAGGCGGAGCGCATAATGCAAAAACCCCCGGCAGTTTCCTGCCGAGGGCCTTTGGAGGTTAGGTCGTTAAACCGAACTTACCAGTTGCGCTGAGCGCGGAGGAGCATAACGACCGAGTCTTGGTCCCTCAGCTCATAGGTCGCGGCCGGCTTGGCCGCGGGACCGTTGATAGCCGTGGTGGTCACGACGCCAGCATACCTCTGGTCAAGGCGGGTCCAGGAGACGTCCGCCGAGAACGTCAGGTTCTTGACCGGAGTCCAGCGGGTGATGACGCCCACCGTGCCAAGCGCGAAGTCCGGATTGCAGGACGTCACGCCGGCAACTCCCGAGATGATGCCCGCAGGTCCGCAGAGGAAGGTCTTCGCACCGCTGCCGAACTGAGCCTGAGCGTACGAACCGTAGATCGCCGTGTTCCAGTACGCATCCCAGTTATGGGTGTACGCACCACGGAAGCCCCAGGTCTTGATGGTTTCCTGCTGACCGCCCGTGACGAACACGGTGTCCGGAGCATTCGCCGCGGCCACGCTGGCGTAGGCGACGTTTGAGCTACCGTAAAGCGCGAACGAGCTACCCGCGAGGTTCTGGAAGTTGTAGCGGGTCGCACCATCGGTGTAGACGCCCTGGATGTTGATCACGTCACCCGCGCCAGTCGGGATGTTCTTGATCGACAGAGCGAGCTGAGCAGCCCAACCCCATTTGTCGTCGGGATGGCCAGTCGCCTCGGTCGCGCCGTAGTAGGCAACGTGGTTGTCATGCGCAGCCACCGACGCCTGGAAGAGACCCCAAGCCTGGTCGACACGGACCATACCAACGAGGTTCGGCGAACGCGAGCCACCGATGGCATTCGAACCATAAGCGGCGCCAGTCACGCCGCTGAGGCCCGCCGCACCGCTCAAGTTGAGGTTGCCGGCCTGGTAATAGGCCGTCGCATCTTCAGCCGAGAACGACGCCGTCACGCCCTGACCGAAGTCAGCGGTGTAGGAGAACTGGTTGACACCAGTGACCGTGCCGGAACCGCCGGCGAGACCGTCGAAGTTGTTGCCGGGATAGTTGGTCCAGGGCGCGTCGAACTGCGACACGGCCTTACCCATGGTGAAGCCAGCGAACTGGATGAAGGCGTAGTACACGCCGAGCGAACCGCCGGAGGTCGCGCCATCGGTGCCGTTGATCGAGGAACCAACGAGAGCCGGGACCGCACCCGAGGTGTTGAGGGCCAGCGTGCTGCTGTAGGCGGTCGTGCCGGTCGCGCTGCCGGTGCCGTTGTAGTTGCCGGTGGTCCAGGAGAACACGCCGTCGAAGAAGGTACGGACGACGCCGTACTCGGTCGCGGTGCGCGTGTCGATGTTGAGATCTTCACGAGCGCGCATGGTGTAGTAGTTCGTCAGACGGTTACGCGCGCCGTTGTTACCGCTGGACTGCCAGTTGATGTCGCTGTTGGTGTTCAGCGCGACTTCAGCGCGCAGATAACCACCCAGCTTGATGCAGGTGTCGGTGCCGGGGATGTAGTAGAAACCCGCACCATACAGGGAGCAGATCTTCACGTATTCGACCGCTTTGGCCTTCACGGGGAGATCGGCTGCCTGCGCTCCGCCAACAGCGAGCAGACCCGCCGCGGAACCGAGCAAAAGGCTCTTAACCAACTTCATGTTAAACCTCCAAGTTTGCCATAGGGAAGGTTCCGGATCCGCTGGGTGAAGACACCCTAAGGTTGGTTCCCTTGTCCCTTAAATTCACCGCTTAGTCGCTTCGCGCCTTCGGACACACCCGCTGAACGCGAGGGACTTAAGCGAACCACCTAAGACGGGACGACCTCGGGATGCCCCCCTCCGTCGCACTCACGATATGAGGCAAAGACCTCCGATCAATCAATGACAGAGTGCCTCGGATGAGGTCGGAATGGCGCGTTTTTGGACGAATGTTGCACAAATATCACTTTTTGCTGAACGAACGCCGGTGCTTAGGTGATTGATTTTGCACCAAAAATCTGTCTAGTTCTCGAAAAATCGCTTTGGAACCATTTCCTGCGGATCCGGTCGCCCACAGCCTTGGTTCTTCGCCGCGAGGGATCACGTGGCAGAATCACTCATCCCAAGGCGTCGTCCACGCGTCGTAGCTGAGCGAACGAGAGCTTCGGCTCGATGCCGCGAGCAGATGCAGTGCGCAGCTTATGGATTAGCGCTCTTGAGGGATCGCGCGGACGAAGCGCCTTACAGTGCTTTTCGTATCCCGCGGACTGCTCGCCGTTATTCGATCTAGGGTCAGCTGCCGGGTTTTTCCCTTGGAGTGGCTAGGTATCCAGAGGAACGGACAGACCAAACTCGGACCTGCCTAAGACTACTGGCCAGGAGCTTTGTTCAGAGCTCGTTCCATCCCCTTCCCCTCTCTGGCTGACGACTGAGACGAGCAGACATCCTGTCGGAAGGCGCGTGTGTAGATATTAGCACCCATGAGTCTGCGGAGCAGGGTCGCTTCTCGGTTGCGTGTGATGAAATCGCCAGCCTACATCGTGCGCCATAGGACGAAACGGCGAAAACAAGTCATCGCTCAGAACTCGATCGTAGGCTCACGATGAATGTCGATCCTGCTTAGGCCCGTTGGATCGTTGAGCAAGTCGTGCGATGCCCGGATCAACGTCGCAACCAGACCTCCGCTCGAAAGGCCGAATACGCATGCTGTGGACACAACCCGTTCGCTGCCACAGGACGCCCGCAGGTGATTAGCTTAATCAAAAAACGACGGGTGCCTCGCTATCAGGGGCACCCGTACAAGTTAGTTAACGAAGCTCAATTTACTTGGCGATCGCTGCTTGGGCTGCGGCGATCTTCGCTTTCACAGCCTCAAGATTAAAACTCGCGCCCTTCTGCATCGGCGGAAACTCGATCGCAGTCATCGCCAGCTTTTCAACCTGTTGTTGGACAAATACGAAGCGCCAGAATTCGTATTTGAACCAATCGAAATATTGCTGCGCGCCTTCCTTGGTTCCATTGTTCGGCCAGCCCGTGCGCTCAAAGGGATCGAGGCGAAGGTTGGTTATGTAGGGTACATCCGGCTTGCTTTTGTCACCCAGCCAACCGCCAGGCTGGTCGATGAAGCGAAACTTGTAGTCATCGATGCGCACCGCGCCGAGCTCGCTTTCGCCGAAGTACCAGATCTCGTGCCTTTTCGACGGCCCCAGGCCGGTGATCATATCCATCTGGTTGTAACCATCGAGATGGCACTTGAACGTGGTATCGCCGATCTGTTTGCCCTTCTTCAATTCTTCAGCAATGTTGGGATTGCCCGCGGCAGCAAGAAGTGTCGGGAACCAGTCGAGGCCGGAGATCATGCCATTTTCCACCTTGCCCGCCGGCACTTTGCCGGGCCAGCGGATCATTGCTGGCGCGCGGAAGCCGCCTTCCATCACGGTGCCTTTGCTCTGCGCGAACGGCGTCTGTCCGCCGTCAGGCCAGGTGAACACTTCGGTGCCGTTGTCAGTCGTGAAGATGACGATGGTGTTGTCGTCGACCCCCATGTCCTTGAGCTTCTTCATGACGATACCGACGTCATCGTCGAGTTGCGCCATGCCGGCTTCATGGATCGTCCAGCCGTTCTTGGAGTTGCGCAACGCCTGATATTTCGGCGACAGATGGGTGACGATGTGCATGCGGGTGGGGTTGAGCCACAGGAAGAACGGCTTGTTCTCGGCCTTCGCCTTATCGATGAATGCCAGCGAGAAGTCGCGAATCTCGTCGTCCACCGTTTCCATTCGCTTCGGATACAGCGTTCCGGCGTCCTCGATCTTCTGCTTGCCTACCCTGCCCCAGCGTGGATCTACCGTCGCGTCGTCAACGCTGGTGGCATATGAATGAATCATGTTCCGCGGACCGACGGTGTTCAGCAGATCCTGCGGATAGGCGGGATGAGCTGGATCTTCCATCGCGTCCAGATGATAGAGGTAGCCAAAGAATTCGTCGAAGCCGTGAACGGTCGGCAAGAACTCGTTCTTATCACCGAGATGATTCTTGCCGAATTGGCCGGTCGCGTAGCCCATTCCTTTTAGCGCCTGAGCGATCGTTACCGCCTGAGCCGGCAGGCCAGTGGGAGCGCCGGCTTGGCCAACTGTAGTCATACCGGTGCGGATCGGCAGCTCGCCAGTGATGAAGTTGGCGCGGCCGGCCGTACAACTCGCCTCGGCGTAATAGTCGGTGAACAGCATGCCTTCGGCGGCGATCTTGTCCAAATTTGGTGTTCGGCCGGCCATCATGCCGCGGTGATAAGCTCCAAGATTCCAGATGCCGATGTCGTCGCCCATGATGACGACGATGTTGGGCTTTTGTCCGGCAGACGCAGCTGCGGGCGCTGTGGTTGCCTGCTGCGCCTGGGTAGGGTTCGTCAACCCGACGGCTGCGAGTGCGGAGGCCGCGACCAGAGAGCTGCCGCTCAACAGCAATTCGCGGCGTTTCAATCCTGTGCTGCTCGGCCCGCTAGAGAGCTCTGACTTCTCGGACGCCTTTTTATCGCTCATGACAGTCCTTTTTCCTGTTCGCCGTGGCTAACGGGCTTTAACTCAAGCCAACGAATATCACGCAGGGCACATCAGATCTTGTGATCCGACACGCTGATGCCGACGCCGCACTTTGACTGTATTTCCAGCGATCGACTATGCACAAACGGCAGCCGCTTCGAACGCACGCATATGCGTTTTGGACTCAACCTCGACAGTCGCGGCATGTCAGCTAAGAGCCAAGCACGAATGCGACACCGCACTGTTGGCGGCCGAGGGATCAACCTGAGCGCCGCCACACGCTAAAAACGTTAGCCTCCCTCTATAAGGGAGGCAGCTCACTGGAAAATACCTGGACAGAGAAACGTTTTGCTCGTCGAGAACGCTAAGATGAACCGACACGAGCGTTGCAATAGCGCTTACGTCGAGAAGCATCTGAGACATGGGCAGATGGCAAGCTAGGCAATGGCCTTTTTTCATCAGGATTTCGTCCTGGAGATGCACCGAAATCCAACATGGCTCGCCGAAGTATCGATTGGTTCGGCATGACGGGCTGCCGGGCGATATCGTCGGCAGTAGTTCGGCGCGCACAGATGCGAGCCTCCCTTGAGCACTCTCCGGGGAATGCTGATGTTTGGGGTACGTGGGTCGTAGCTTTCGCCTTCGGCGCCGCCGCGGGGATTCTGCGGAATGCAACAAGCCTTCGGCGCATCGGCGTCGTGCTTCGGCGAATACCAGTCGGCCGTCCACTCCCAGACATTACCGATCATGTCATAGAGGCCGTAGCCGTTCGGCGGAAACGCGGTCACCGGCGAGGCCCGTTCAAAGCCATCGGCCGCAAGGTTCTCATGCGGGAAGTTACCTTGCCAGGTGTTTGCCATGTGTTTGCCAGCAGGGGTCAGTTCGTCTCCCCACGCGAACTCCGCCTCGCCCAATCCGCCTCGCGCGGCGAATTCCCACTCGGCTTCGGTTGGCAGATCCTTCCCGGCCCATTTTGCGTAGGCTTCTACGTCGCGCCATGCCACGTGGACGACGGGATGATCGTCGAGGCCACGGATATTGCTGTGGCGTCCGTAGGGCCGCCGCCAGTTGGCGCCGAAAGCGAATGTCCACCACTCTCCCCAGTAACGCAGATCCACGGCCTCTTTGGGCGGAGTGAAGACAAGGGAGCCGGCTTTGAGCATCTGCGGCAATGCGTTTGGATAATCCTTCGCCTCGGGAGTTATCTCGGCGAAGGTGACGTAGCCGGTCGCGTTGATAAAGTCGCGGAACTGGCGATTGGTTACGGGGGTCCGGTCCATCCAAAAACCGTCCACGGTGACGCGGTGGGCGGGAGCTTCTTCCGGATAATGCTTGTCCGAGCCCATCCGAAACGTACCGCCTGGTACGTGCACCATGTCCGGATGCGGCGAACCTTCAACCGGGCGCCTTAGATCAGATTGGGGGGCGAAATTCATGTGACTTCCGTCTCGCCGGTCACTTCGGCAGCAGAGTGCCAAGCCTGCGCCGTCCGCACTATGCAGATTCGGCAGAATCCCTAATTCCCGGAAGAGAAGAGAAAGCCTTAGCTACGGACTCGAAAAGCCAAGATTACCAATCCCGCCCCCTGAATGAGGAGCAGCGCACCAAAAATCACCGGCACCGCCAATGCGGCTGCGATTGGAGACCCTAATAGCAGAAGACCAACCAGGCCGTTGATCGCTCCGAGGATTAGAGGCCCGATGCCGCCCCCCTTGAAGCCGGCAATGAGCTGCAACGCGCCCAAGACAAGTCCTTGAACGCCAAGAATGAGGACAAGCACCGTCGGCACAGTCAAGGCAGCAAAGAGCGGATGCCGTAGAACGAAGAGGCCTGCGATGACGCCGACCACACCGCTCAGCAATGACCATATCCATGGCGTTGAGCGATCGACGAAGACTTGGACGAATGCAAGCAAGCCGGTTATGAGCCAGTAAAACCCCAGAAACGTTGTGAGCGCGAGGATGGTCGCACCGGGCTGGGTAACAAGCATAAGGCCCAGGATGATGCCGGCAAAACCTTGCAGGAGGAAAACCCACCAGATACTGGACTGCTGGGGCAGGACGGCGATGTTGGTCATAACCTAACCTCCCGAGGTTTTGTTGAACCGATCGCACTTGTTGAACCGATCGCAGTCAGTGCAGTCATACTGAGTAGCGGCGGCCGGAGCTTGCCTGCCAAGTTCATGGTGTATTCCTGCGGATTCTGTCGTGCGGTCGGGATGCTCCATCGAGGAGCTACATTTTCGTCGAGCGCGGCTCGATGCCAGCTTGCAGTATCCAAAGTGACCGGCTTTGGGCCGGCCACCGTTGTGGATATTGGCAGGCGGCCGTTACTCGCTCTGATGACCGGATTTCTTCATCTCTGCGAGGATACCGTCGAGGTTGTAGGACTCCGGTGCCTGCATCGGAGGGAAGTCCTTGTACGAAAAGAGCTCCTTTTCCCAGAGCAGCTGGCCGAGCGGCAGGATATTCCAGTCATAGAGATAAGCCGTGCTCGGAGAGCCGATCGAACCGGCGTAGCCCAGTAGCGATTTTGCGTCGGAACCGACGGTCTGCTCGAATGGGTCACGCTTGATGTTCGCGACCTGCGTCCAATGGAAGCTCTGCGCCCCGAATAACCCACCGGTCCCTGTATCGGGGACCATCGTATAGTACATCTTCCAATTCTTGTAGCGTACCGCCGATGGCTGCGCGCCAGTGTAGTAGAAGAAGACGTCACGCGCCGACTTGTCCGTACCTTCGAGATAGCCGCGCTGATCAACACCGTCGAGCGTCGTCTTGACGATGCCTGGGTAGCTTCCCGTCTCGATCTGCTTCTTCAAAGCGTCACCCTTGGGGCCGCCCGCGATGTTGACCAGCGTGGGCAACCAATCAAGTGCCGACACCATTTCGTTCTTGACCGTGCCAGGCTTGATGTGGCCCGGCCAGCGAACGACCAGCGGAGCGCGCATGCCGCCTTCCCAGGTGGTCAGCTTGCCGCCCTTAAAGGGAGTGGTGCCGCCGTCCGGAAAGGTAATGTTCTCGGCGCCGTTGTCCGTGGTGAAGACGATGATGGTGTTGTCAAGCTGCCCCATGTCCTCGAGTTTCTTCAGAACATAGCCAATGTTGTCGTCCATCTGCTTCATGCCGGCCTCGTTGAGGCCCCAGTCCTTGCCACCTGGCTCGCCGATCATCGCCTCGTATTTCGGCGGTAGCACGGTCGTGATGTGCATGCGCGCCGGGTTGTACCAGACGAAGAACGGCTTGCTGGTCTTCTTGGGATCGTTGCGATCAAGATAATCGATGACCTTGGCCGAGATTTCTTCGTCCACGCCTCGTGATCGGTCGAGCGTCAAGGGACCTTCGTCCTTGCAGGTCTGGTTCGCCTGCGAGCCGTCCGACGATTTGCACGCCAGCACCGGCCGCGGCGGCGTCAAGCACGTGGCCGTTCGAGGGTCCAGGGCGCCGGGGACTTCGCTGAGCCCAGGGATCGGGCTGCTTTTGCAGGGGGGCGCGATACCTTGCACAGTCGGGCTCTTGTTGATGTCCGGGAAACTCACCCCTTGCATCGCGTCGAGGTGATAGAGGTAGCCCCAGAATTCCTGGAAGCCGTGCGCGGTTGGCAGCGCCTCAGCATTGTCACCGAGATGGTTCTTGCCGAATTCGCCGGTGTTGTAGCCGAGGTCGAGCAAGAACTTCGCAACGGCGGGGGTGCCGGGCCGTAGCCAGGACGGGCTGCCGGGTAGCTGCGGTGGAATCATGCCGGTGCGAAGAGGATGCATGCCGGTGAAGAATGCGTTGCGGCCAGCGGTGCAGCTCTGCTCAGCATAGTAAGTCATGAAGAGCGCACCTTCATTTCCGATGCGGTCTATGTTCGGAGTCTCTCCCACCATCAAGCCGCGATGGTAGATGCTGGGCTGCATGATGCCGATGTCGTCGCCCATGATGAAAAGGATGTTGGGCTTTCCGGCTGGCGCCTGTGCGAAGGCAGGCAGGGAGACTGCCGGCAAACTGACTGTCGCCAAGGCGGTTGCTGATACCAGCATACGTTTCAAGTTTCTAGTGATCTTCATAGCTCCGGCTCCTAGCTTTCACGATACGTGAACGACCGACTTGTCGAAGTCTGGGGCGGTTGCAGAAGCGAAGAGGAGCTGCTCAACTTGCACAACTCCGCTCTTCGTCAAGGTTAGCCTGACCGAAGTTTCTCCCATCGCGCTATGCGAATTCGGCACAGCACTTATAATTACTCCTCCTTGTTGGAAACGCGGCGCAACGTCGATGACGGCGTTTCTCCGAAGACGTCGCGGTAAGCTACCGCGAAGCGCCCGAGTTCGGTGAAGTGATGAATTCTAGCAATTTCTGAAACACTGGCAGATGCCGGATCGGCGTCACGCAATGCGGATCGCGCTCTATTCAACCGTCGCAGCAGGTAGTAGCGGCTTGGACTAACACCCAGAAATTCTGCGCAACAAAGCCGCAACGTACGCTCCGGCACCCCGATTGTGGTGCAGAGCTCCGACAGGTTCAAATGAGACTCTCTTTGTCGAGTCAAGCATTCCTCGAAACTGACCATGATCTCCGCGTGGCGCCGCCTTGAGTTGGAGGGCCTGTCGGCATTCCGGGTCGACAAGCATATGACGAGCGCGTCGAGCAACTCGCGCTCGATCGAAGCGGCACCGGCCGTGAAGAAGAATTTTCCTGTCGCTTCAGCGAGGTCGCACAGTTTCGAAATCAAGCTCAACAACACTGTGGAGGCTTCGTCTGCAGGCATCACGATGCAGTTGTCAGATGGCGCTCTGAGACTTTCCCCGGTCAAAGCTTTGCTGTATGCGGCAAGCTCTACTGACGGCAGAGATATCACTCCCCAGTCCCCTTCTCCGATTGTTCGCTGGTGCGTCCTCTGCCCGAGGGAATGGAAAACCAGATCGCCAAACTCCAAGCCCACCCCACAGCAGAACATACTCAGCGTCCTGTTAGTAGAGAACGAGATGTGCACATGAGCTGGCGGCAAGGCGAGGAAAGCGATGCGTGGAAGGTTCTCCTTTGCCCTCAGCACGTGCAGGCGACCAATATTCAGGTGGGTCAGTTGCCCCTTGAACTCTCCATGCGCTGCAACAAAGAACTCGACCTTTCCAATTCCAATCGCCGCACTGTAGGTGTCAGGACTAACGAAGATCGTTGTTCCGTTCTGGATCATCCGGATCGTCTCGTTCGAAGATGGCCGCGGCGTCGCAGGCCCCGTCGGGCTGCAGCTTGGTCGATTGACCACGATCCGCCTATGCAGCTTCGGAAGCCGATTGTACTCCTTCGCAACTTTTGACGCCCTGGCGACCTGCGCTACGCAGCTCCGCTTTGCTCCGAGTGTTGCGCCGCTGCATCAACCAGCCACAGTTTGTTGTTTTGGCCGATTTTGCATAGCTTAAGGCCAAACCGCAGATAGCATAGGATAAGGATGTATCGAGGAGCGGCAGATGCGGCGTGATCGTTCGATCAGGGACTTTCAGCTCGGTGCCGGTGCGATCTGTGCGATGCTGATCCTCACCACCCAACAGTCCCGCGCCGATGAAAGCGGCATTTCGTTCTGGCTGCCTGGCCAGGTCAGCAGTCTGCCGGCGGTCCCGCAGGGCGCGCCGGGCTGGTCAATGGGAACCGTCTATTACCACACGAGTGTTGCAGCCTCCGGCTCTGTCGCCGCGGCAAGAGAGATTCAAGTTGGCAGATTCGCACCGACCGTCAATGTCAGCCTCAACGCGAGCCTGAATGCGCAGGCCGATCTCTTGCTTCTGAACCCAACCTATACTTTCGGCACGCCAGTCCTTGGTGGTCAGTTGTCGATGGGAGTAACCGGCATATTCGGCCGGTCAGCCGCGACCATTGATGGAACACTGACAGCTAACGTGGGAGGATTCGCGGCAACCCGGATGGGGAGTATCGGAGATTCGATTACGTCTGTCGGCGACCTCTATCCCATGATCACGCTCAAATGGAATTCAGGCGTCAACAATTACATGACGTATATAACGGGCGACATTCCGGTCGGCGCTTACGATCCAAGTCGCATCGCTAACCTTGGCATCGGCCACGGCGCGATCGATGCCGGCGGCGGCTACACTTACCTGAACCCGGCTTCCGGCGTGACGATTTCCGGCGTTGCGGGGTTAACCTACAATTTAAAGAACCCTGACACTCAGGTTCAAAGCGGGATCGATTTCCATTTTGACTGGAGCACAGCGCAATTTCTCACAAAACAGGCGTTTGTGGGTTTCGTTGGCTATGCCTATCAGCAAGTCTCAGATGATACTGGCGGAAATCCACTGCTTGGTGGCTTCAGATCTCGCGTTCTCGGCGTGGGCCCCCAGTTCGGATACATCTTTCCCGTGGGCGATATGCAGGGGTACTTAAACATCAAGGCGTATGGGGAATTCAATGCGGCCAACCGGCCATCTGGTTGGAATACTTGGCTGACGTTTGCAATTTCCCCAACTGTGGCAACAGATGCGAAAGCGACCCGGCATATCGTTACGAAGTAGTGCCGCAAAGCCGCCGAGGGCCTTCGCCTACCAAGGCCCCTTCTACCTTCCTTCGAATCGCCCGACCGGCCGAGCTTGCCCGCCATGCCGGGCGAATTACACCCAACGGCTGGGCCATCGCCCATTTTGACGTTCTGCGCCTGGGATGGCGAATGAAATGCACAGTATCCAGTGCAGATAGAATAGACCAGTAGCGTTTTCAGCGCGCATCGAAGGGAAAGATCACTTTCCAGTCTTTTTTCATATCGATCACCGTCCACCTATTTGCAGCGGCCGCCTCCAAAGCAACGTCGAGATGCCCGAAATGCGACTGCCGATCGTAGGCGTACTCGCGTACTGCATCGGTGTGATGAACGATGGCCCCAAAACGCAAGCCGTCGCTGATGGTAGTCCATTGAAGCATTTCGAGATCTCCGTCTGAGTTTCCGAATGCAGCAATCGGGCGGCGGCCTACGGCTTCGTTTATGCCGACGGGCTTGCCCGCCTTATCGTCGATGAAGTTCAACTCCGGCAAACGAAACAGCGTAGGAATTCCGTCGCGCATCTCGAATCTGGTCTTGATAGATGAGCCTACGACCTGGTCGGGAGGAACCCCGTAAACCTTATCTGTCCACGGACGCATGAACTCGACTCCACCGCCCGAGACGATAAAGGTCTTGAAGCCGTTCGCCCGCAGATAAGAGAGCAACTCAAGCATTGGCTGGTAGACCAGGTCAGTATAGGGCCGCTGGAAGCGCGGATCGCGAGCGGAGGCGAGCCAATCCAATACTATTTTCGAGAACTCGTCAGTGGTGATCCCGGCATGGGTCTGCATAATCAGATCGAGCAGGCTCCGCTCGCTGAACCCCGCCAGTGCTTTCATGTCCCCCTCAAGAACCGACTGGAAAGGCTCGGTATATCGCAATTCCGGATGCAATGGCGCCAAAGCCTTCACGCGTTCGAGGGCGAATACCAATTGAACATACATTGGTTGCTCGACCCAAAGCGTGCCATCGTTGTCGAAGGTCGCCACACGTGCGGCGGGCGGCACATACTGAGAACTTCCGGGTGTCGTAACCCGACGCACGAAATCGACGATAGCTTGTTTGGTCGAAGTATCGTTCCAGGACGGCAATGGATTATCTTGGGCAGACGCGCGCGGCAGGCAGCTGACAGTCAGTGCCACGCCCAATATCGCGCCGGCAGCGGCGCGCCAAAGTTTGCGCCTCATAGCTCACCTCCAAAAACCGATTGATGACAGCGGCCGTCTAGTCAAAGCTTGATGGACTTGGATGCTAACCGTCTATGCAATTTCGGCGAATCTTCGGAATACACGGGTTTACGAGCAATGAAGGAGGAAGCTCGACATTGCCCAACCTTCCCGAAATATGTCTCCCCCTTTACCGGCCCGTTCACATGGAACTGTCGCAAAATCGAACGAATTGAATTTTCTCCGGAATTGCATAGCGCGCCTGAGTGTTGAACTTCAGACTGCGGCAAGCCACTGCGATAAACCACCTCTGGGCACGATCGCTTTGGAGGCGAGGACAGCAACCACTCCATGGCCGACTGCAGGATTGTAGGATTGCTCATGATCACCGCCCGCTCGCTGGCTATCATTCTAATCCTTGAACATGCGCTTCCGTCCGTGGCCATCGCCAAAGACGGGCGCGAACGCACCGTGACAATCCGCGATACTCAGTCCGCTCCGCGCGTGAGATCCAGCATGGTCGCTCGACAGGATCTCTTTGATCGACGCAACCCAAATAACTTCCGCGTAGACTGGCCCAGCCCTCCTGCTCAACCCGGCCAATTCTGAGGGAGCAGAATTTATTGATGAACTTCCTCATCAGAGAGGGTGAATCAAGTCAGCCCTGTCGCACGCGATCTTGGGCCGCGAAGGTCGATGCCATGAAGCCAAGCGAGTTGCAGACAGGCCATTTTATTGTGATCTCGATGCCGATAACCGGACTGCCTTAACACTTGGCCAAAATGCGCAAGATGCTCCTTGTCGCGACAACAATGCTTTTGGCTGAAAACTCGCATGCCCAGGCACAAACGGAACTTACCGCATACGCGGATGCAAACGGATACATCGACAAACATTGCCCTGCGCCGCGCTTGCGCGCTTGCGGGCACCTGGCAGGGGGACGCCGATCGGCTCACCACCTGATATAGCGGCTGGTACAACGGCCTCGGCAAGAAGCATTACTTCAATTAGCGAGATCAAAAGAGCTCGAGCATGAGGTGATCGTCTACTGCAAAGCAAATCCTCAAATACGCATCATTGAGGCCATTGACGTCATGCTCAAGCAAGAGAGGCTCTCGACCGGATTCAAATGACAATGCTCTTAACCGCAACTTTTTAGATTCACGAGGTGGAGCACGTGGTCTTGCGAGAGCCTTAATCCCAGATTCCGCGTCAGAAATGGTCGGCAGAGAAATTACCTTTCCAATCGCCGGAATTGCATAGTCAACCGCTTAATGCTCTTCCATGGTCGCCCCGAGCGTCGGGACGCCTTGCCCAAATTCTGGAAGCGAGAACGTCCGAGAACGTTCACGAATAAGGGGGCGATATGACGAGCAAGACCAAGACTGCCGCGCTCGCAGGATTTTTGGGCGTTTCGATCGGGTTCACAGGGATCGCAGGCGCTTTTGGGCAGGCTGCTCCAACATCGTCCTCAATCAAAACCATCGGCACCCCTAGCGCGCCTGCCAAACCCGAAATCGTCCCGTCCCTCTTCGTGATGAACTCCCGCGGTGCGTCACTACAGGGAGATAACTTGGTTCTGACTGGCGTCACGCAGAGCTCGATTGTCTTCGCCGATCGCCCAATACGAGCCGCCGGTCACCAGGCCACCGCCGACGTGATTGCAGAATGGGGCGCTGGAGAGGACAGCTTCGCCAAGAACCCGCCCAATGCGACAGTGTCCGTTTTAGCGAAGGACGGCTCAGTGAAGAATGCCGTCGTGGTGCTGAAGAACCCGAAGCTCGAGGGTGACAAGCTGACTTTCACCGTGCAGACGCTGGAAGGTGATCTCGCCGGCGCCGACGGAGCGCAGCGATCTTCATCGATATTATCGGGCGACCGCTGACGCGGCTATCGTTTGCCGGAGTTGCTCGCCGTTCAGCATTCCGCGGCGCAATGTACGCGGGCGCCGCAGGGGCTGCCGCATATGGGGCGGCCGCTTATGCCCCGCCCTACTATCGTTCGTATCCGCCCCCTCCGGCCTGCGGCTACTACCCGTACCCGCCTTGTTATTGAAGACGCACCACCGGCATGAGCGTCCACCATTGACTCCAGTCCTGAGGACGACAGGTGTTCGGGCGGAACGAAAACGAGTGAACCCGCGAAGATCAATTCCGGAAGAGCGTCCGGATAGTTCGCTGGATCCGGGGTTACTTCCGCAAAAGTGGTATGGCCTGTCGCTCTGACGAACTCGCCAAACTGACGATTCGTTACGCGATGACGGTCTATCCAGAAACCGTCCACCGCCACGCGGTGCGCAGGGGCTTCTTCCGCATAGTGTCTATCCGAACCCATCCGAAATGTGCCGCCGGAAATCCTGATCATCCCGTCGCGCGCCGGTGGGACACTATCGACGGAAGCATCGACCTTGAACGGAGTTGCAGGAAAGGGCGTCGTCATTTGATTAAAACGCCTTTCATCTGCAGCGCCGTTAAGACGACGTAAGCCCGCGCGTACTCGCGCAGCGCGCGCGATGAAATTGATCCTGACGGGGCGGCGGGGGCAGCGCTATGCAGAAACGGCAAAAAAAAGAACTTCAAGACGTGCCGACATCGCATAGGCCGTATGACGCGCGTGTGACAAATTCTCACCGAGCGCACCAACGAGCATCCGGAGCGCCCCGGCCCGAACTGTACCAGATCAAATCCAGTCGGAGGGGACGCCCATGAGCGAAGAGCCATTGACCGCGGCTCAGTGCGATGAACTTGAGAGGGCGATGCGCGAAGATGCTGCGCCGCTGCCGCCGGAATCGCCCGTGAAGGAGGCGCTCTTGCGAATGGCGGACGGCTACCGGCTCTTGGGCGACCTCAAAAAATCAGTACTTCGACGCGTGTACTGATCAGGACGAGGTGCGCGGTTGACGTCCGTTGTTGGCCTATCAGCGGAGTCACGGAGCATCTCATTGAGGTCGCTTGGTGAGGCCATGGCGGACGCAGAGGTTGGGTTCTTCGCATTTGACCCAAAGCAGTCCCCATCTTCGCTGCGCAGATTCGCCGAACTAGCATAGTCGGGCTCGCAGCCTTTGATATGCTATGACACGTGGCAAGTTCGGGCCACGTGCAGTCACTAGGAGCAAGCCATGATGAATCTAAGGGTTCTGGGCGCGACTTTGATTGTGGCATCAGCCCTGTCCGGCTCTGCTGCATCAGCACAATCGGCCCTCTCCAATCCAGACACATGCGAAGCTGAATTCGCAAGCTGCACGGGACTTGGGACGGGGGCTACCCCTACCGCCGGCTATCGACATCGGCAATCGGCGCGGCGCGCCTATAGCCAACCTGTCGCTGCGGCGGCGGGCGCTACGGTCGGTGGATGGGGCAACTCCTACGCCATGTCCGGCGAGATGGGCTGGCACGGCAATTGGAACACCTATGCCGCTCGCAATGGAATCGTTTGCCGGCCCGGCACCTATTTCAAGGGTGCTGATGGGCTCCGGCACCTCTGCCAATAGGTCGTCCGCTTTGAACACGGAAGCAGGCGGTCCCGACGGGCTGCCTGTTTTATGCCCGGTAGTCGCTCTCGTCCTAGGAAGGAAGCCGGAGAATTTGGCCGGTTGCGAAGTGCCCCCTGAGTACTTCTACTTTCCGTCATCCGTTGCGAAACAGGAACGTGTAACGGCAAAGCGACATGGTTCACTTAAGCCTGGCGTCGTATGCGCCGAAATCGTTCCAGCCGCTGTTGTCCGTCATCAGCATGACAATGTTCGGCTTCTTCTGCGCGAACGCTAGACTGGCCGCCACAGTGACCAGAGCGGCTGAGGTGAGCAACCCTCGCCATAGTGCCTTACTTGCTTTCATGCTGGGACTTCAGGGCGTTCTCGAACTTGCGGCATCAGGAGTGTGTCAGCTTAGGCTGTAGCTATCCAATTCCGGCAAATTTGGGAGTCGACCTCTAGAATGCGCAGCGCAAGAACTGGCGGGAGTTCCAGCATCCGCTAGAGGTATGCGGTGTAGGAACTGACCCACACGAGAATAGATGCAAGAAGTCCTATCACCCCGGCTTTTTCTGAGAAGGCTGTGGCGCTGCCGGACATTCCCAGGCGCAGCGACTCGCGCTTTATGTTCTCGGGTATAGACATGATCGCCGGAAATGCTGTGGCTCCGCCCAGCGCGCTGGTGCGAGCAAGCGTTCCCGATACGGCGATCTGGCCTTGGCCTATGCCTTTGGGAATTTCGATTATCTTCGCGTGATAGATGCGGCCCGGCAGGTTGTCCAAAACGATTTGAACCTCAGCACCTTCTTTGACAGTGTCAAAGCCGTTTTGCGGGAAGAGACCGGCCAGCGTGATTTCCCTCTCGACAATGAATGACATCGCCGAACGGGCTTGTAGCGCTCGGTCGCCGACAGTCAAAGCTACGACTGTCACATAGCCGTCGGCCGGTGCGCGAATGGAGGTCTGCGACAATTCCCAAATGGCGCTATCGAGCTGCGCTTGGAGTTGGGCAACAGTGGTATTGACGCCGCCGATCTCCGAGTCGAGCGCAAGTTTAGCTGATTGCTGGGCAGCTTTAGCTGCGACCAGCTGCGCCGACACAGTCTCGTACTGGACCTGCTTGTCCTGTACTTGAAACTGGGTGTTTGCCATGTCTGCTGCCAGCGTTCCGATGTCAGCAAGGCGCTTCTCGTTGTATGCGGCCTGAGCCGTCAACCCCGCCACAGTCGCGGTTGCTTGATTGTATGACGATTTTAGTATCTCGGTCTGTTGCTTCGCGCCCGCGAGCGAGGCCTGCAACTGCGATACCTTGTACTGGAATGGCGCAGGCTCAATCAGAAACAGTAGGTCACCCTTCTTCACCGGGACGTTCGGTTTGACCGGGATCGCAACAATCTCGCCCGTTACATTCGGCGTCACTTCCACCACGCGACCAGTCACCGTCACCCGCCCCGAAGGGGTAAGATAATTAAAAAGCGCCAAGAACGTCGCGATGATGAAGCCGCCAATGAGCAGCGAAACCATTCCAGACAACCATCCCCACTTTACAATTCTAAACTTCGAGAACACTAGCCAAAGAGCCAGGAAGTAGAGGCAAAGAATGATGAGCATGGTAGATGGCCCGTGTTCGTTGACGAGAATATGGCTCAGTACGCAGACTGCACGATGGTCATGTCCTGGCGTTCAACGATTGCTTCTGCTGATGTTGCCAAATTCGGGCCTGCATGGCGCTCGCTTTTTGACGTTGAACGGTAGCAGCCTTTTGATCGCAGTTGCACTCAGGGCGCACTCAGGGCGCCCATGCCGACGAGTTACACCCGCTTGTGATGGTCCACTATGCAGAAACGGCACAACAGATCGCCTACACGTCCAACTTCGATTGGGGATTGTGCAAGGAGACGTCTTTAGCTGAACAACTTGGAAGGGCGGTGGCGGACTTGCAATTTTGTTTTGCATCACACACTGCGCATTTGGACCTGAACCTGCCGGTTTTGCATAGACCAAAGCCACAACTGGATACAAACTGCGGAGGAGCTGTTCACGGAGCGAACTCTAACCTGGGGTGCCATGATGCCGATCTCGATTTCGATGATGATCCTGGGTGCGCAACTGCTTGTCCCAGTAGCCGATAACGTGCCGAAGTTCGACATGGCCCGGAGCTGCAAGCTCGACCTTGCAGCTACAGCCGGGCTCTCGGTCGGTCAGTCTCTCAAGAGTTGCGTCAATGATGAGCAAAAGGCGCGACGCCAGCTTGGTGCGCTCTGGACGAAAATGTCAGTGGCGCAGAGAGAAAGCTGCGCTGGCCAGGAGGCCGTGGGTGGTACGCCGAGCTACGTCAGTTTGCTGACGTGCCTCCAAATGGATCAGTGGGTTCTCAAACCCTGATCTTCACATAGCGCTTCCCACGTATTGGTCCACACAGGACCTGACAAGTCGGCTATCACTGCGGTTTGTTTGACCATCAGTACCAAAAGCGGTTCTCTGCTGGTTGAGATCGGACGCATCCGGCAAGACCGCGATAAGGGCTCAATTCTTCTTTCGAATTTCAAGGATGCCAAGATGCAAGCAACTCAATTGGCGGTTAGCGTAGCCATGCTGATGACAATGGTCGGGCCAAGCTATGCTGCAGAACAGCAATTCTTGTGCAAGGGTCAACTCGTTCAACAGATGCCCGATCCAGCAATTCAACCAGAATCAATCGACTTGAACGTCACTCTGGGCGGCAAGGACAAGTTGTCGCTGATCGTTGGGAACGACAAACTCGCTACTCGTGTCACCAGCAACAACAAGATCCAGCTCAAGTCCGGACCTCTCGCGCGGCTCAGTTGCGCGGCCTCCTAATTCCAAATTCATTTTCCCCGTTTGGAGAAGGTCAAGAAGGATGTCTCGATACCGAGGCACCTCAATGCAGTTTTCGGACCTGCATCCCATCATATCGATAAACCGATCGACAGCGCACCACCAGCGCTTCCGCGCCCGCCGCTCTTCGAAGGAGCCTTTGACGAACTTACGACACTAGCTTCAAGGGACGGCTTACCTTTTCCCGTCGAGAGTCTGGTGTCTTCCGGAGGGTTGCAATTGGCGATTCGTCAAACATCTGCCGATAAGCTACTGCGAACCGCCCCAATTCACAGAACCCGTGCGCGGTCGCCACTTGGGTAACGGTCTTTGCATCGGGAGCGGCTTGCCGCAAGGCATGGCGGACGAGATGCATTCTCCGCAAAGTCAGGTATCGAATGGGTCCCATCCCGAGGTGCTCCTCGCATGCGGCGCGAAGCGTTCGTTCTGCCACCCCAATGGCTGCGCAAACTTCGCTCAAATGCAGCGGAGTATTTGGATTCGCTTCGAGATACCCCTCGAAACGTCCGAGGATGATCCCGTGGCGTAGCAAACCTGTTCCGAAGTTGGAGGCCTCACAATCAGCTAAACAGTTTATCAGCGCGCGCAGCAGATGCTGCTCTATCGCGTGAGCCACTTCTGGCTGTGTGAAAAGGTCGGGTGCGCTCTTCGCCAATCCTCCGGCTATCGCATGAAGGTTCAGGAATCGGCTCATTAAATCTGAATTCGGCCGTATGAAGCGCGCGCCCTTGTGCGGATTGAATTCGGATCCGACCAACGACCTCCAGCTCGTAGCCAGCGCCTCTGGTCTTAGGGAAACCCCCCCAAACCTGTATTCACCGGAGGTTTTGACATGTTGCACGTCATAATCGTGGACACACATTTCTCCCAGCGATAATAGTCGCCCCCGGCTGTGGACCTCGGGCTGTTCGCTGGTCAGAAACGTATAGACCTGACGGCCCGGGCTAATCGTCCCTCTGTGCACGCGTGGCAAGCACTCCGCAAAACGCTGCATCCACAGTTCATTCAATGTAACTTGCGTCAACTCAGCCCGAAAATTCCCTTTGGTCGTCGGGAAGATCTGTATCTCCGCGGAACGTACGCTCGTCGCGTATTGAACCGGATCTTCGAATACGAGGACTTTGCTCCAAGGCATTTTGCCCTCCCACAAACGCCACACGCGAAGGCTGTAGAGCGGGCGATCCTCGTGGCAAACCGGCAGAATGTCTATGCAAATTCGGCAGAATCGGGAACTTGGAACAAACTGCCGCAGTTGCACAGTCCATGTGACTGAACCCTGACATAACGCTTCAAATCGGAATGACATGTCGATGAAACGCGCCATCGGAATCAACGAAATTGATCGCGAAGCTATGATGCACGAGCAAGAGCAACGCTTCAGTGCTGAGCAGTGCGACGACATGGCGCAGGCGCTCCTCTAGGAAGCTGCAGGCATGCTACGGGGCATCGGAAGGAGCGCCTGTTAGAGCTCGCAGAAGCTTACGGTATCCTTGGCCAGATGAAGCGAATGGTTTTCCGCCGCTCAGGACTAGCTTTATTTAGGACGTAAGGCGCCATAGCATCCGATGGATCGCATCGCTGCTCCGTTCTTAAATTGCGCCTGACTTCTTGTTTCTGTCCACCAGCTTAGATGTTCGTTTGCAGGGTTGTTCCGTTTTTGCAGGAGCGGCAGATGCTTGCCAAGGCTCTTCCGAGGTCAGTAATTTTGTGCGATCGATTATGGCGTGGGCACGCAACGATCGTAAGGAGGGTAGTAGTAATAGCCGTATCCACAGCGCACCGGCGCGGCAGCGCCATAATAGCTGGGAGCGTAGTAACCTGGCCTGTAGTACGCACCTGCGGCGGCACCGAGTGCAGCGGCACCGACTGCAGCAGCGCCGATGCCTACTGCGGGGCGGTAAATACCTCCTCGGTAAACGCCGCCCCGGTAGACGCCGCCACGAACTCCAACGGCGCGCACGCCGCCTGCCCGAAATTCGCCTGCGTAAAAACCACTAGCTCGAAAACCGCCGGCGTGAAAACCACCAGCGCGAAATGCCGATGCTTCGCCTGAAAAGGCCAACAAAACGCCTATGCCGACAATGGCATATGCGGCGAGTGCTCCAACGGTTCGAGCCGACATTTTGCTCCTCCTCACGCTGATGAGATCCGGCCGCGGGCGCCTAAATCGGCCCTACTCGAGCAACCGTACGCCGTGACTGAGCGGCGCCTATGCAGAAACGGCGCTATATGATTTCGACGCGAAGGGCTTCTGACTGGACTGGAGCGACGCCCTAAGCCGGCGCCGCCGCCTTTCTCTGCCGTTTTTGCATAGTCAACGTCTTTCGCCAGCTTTAACGTGTTCGCACGTTTTGCGTGCATGCAAAGATAGCTTTCCGAACTCTCGCTGGAGGCGAAGTCCCCTCTCGGCGGCGAGTAAGCTTTCGGATGCGGCATCAAATACTTCGCAGGGAGCACACATTAGATCTCCGGACGTATTTCGCAATGAATGGTGTTGAGCAGCCTATGGCCTGGAACCCGAGTTTTCAATTTTAACGATCCATTCCCTTTCCAGCAGTCTATCCGAGGGTCGGACAACAAGCCGCTGCTAACAAAAAACGGGGACTTCCGCGCCGAACTGACCCAGGTGACATTCAATCGACTCATGATGCAGCGCTTCGACGTTACGCTGCCGACGAGTTGTCTGGAGTGGAGCTGGAATATTTGGTCCGGCCAAGTTCGATTCTTATGTGGCAATTGCAACAACAGCACGAATTAAATTGGCAAGATGGCCATCGCGACACCAGACCTTCTCGAGCTCCCAGAGGTGGCTCGGGCCTTGAGCACAACATAACTTACACAATGATCAAGTGCCTCACTGACGGCTTAACGACGCAAGTAGAAGGCGCTAATCATCGCCACGGACGGATAGTTGCGCGTTTCGATGCGTTTCTCGAGGCACATCCCGTGCAGCCCTTGTACTTAGCCGATATCTGCACTGCGATTGGTGTAGCCGAGCGAACACTTCGGATGGTCTGCGAAGAACATCTGGGGATGGGACCCATCCGCTATTTGACTCTGCGAAGATTGCATCTGGTTCGTCGCACGCTGCTCAGGGCTGATCCTTCATGCTCGACAGTCACAAAGATCGCCACCGATCATGGATTCTGGGAACTGGGGCGATTTGCGGCAGCTTACCGAACGATGTTCGGAGAACCGCCCTCGATCACGTTGCGCCGGTTCGCGGACGACAACTATGTCTTCGATCGTCCGACCTCTCCGGCAACCTTGTCCTTTAGCGACTAACGTCCGCTTAAGCGTCGCGCTGCTCCGCGGCGGAAGCGGAAAAGCACAGCACATTCGATTCCGACGATAAGTGCGAACGCGACCTTCTCACCAGTCCTTGAATGTGGGCTCGGCGCACCCCCCGCAAACCCAAGGAAAACTCCAGTCGGCTGTCAGTCTCGCGCTTGCGGGAATGTATCGGCTCCAAACCGAGGGTTTGATCGGTGAAATCGATCGCCAGACTACGTCGAACGTTCCTGCAGAATTTATCTTACCAACCATGGCAGGCTTGGACAGATGGTGATTGGTGTTCATCACAACTTCAAAGCCGCTCGGCGCTTTCACTCGCTGACCATACATCGCTTGACGGACGGCGTTCACATCAACAGTGCCGGCTTGGCTGACCGCCTGGGCCCACATTCGAAAACCGACGAAAGTGGCTTCCATCGGGTCATTTGTCATGCTGTCACGCTGCCCGTTGAAGTCAGTCCACATTTTGACAAAAGCGTCGTTTTCTGGCAGCTTGATGGACTGGAAATAATTCCATGCCGCCATTTGACCAGCCAGCTTGTCAGCGCCAATCTGATGCAATTCGCGGTCTCCGATCGAGAGCGCCATAACAGGAAGGGTCGTGGCGCTGATGTGTTGCGCAATCAGCTCACGGTAAAAATAGGTGTTGGCATCCCCATTAATGGTCGAGATAACAGCCGTCTCTTTCCCTTCCGAACCGAACGCTTTGATCCTTCCGACAATCTCGCGCCACTCTGATTGCCCAAAGGGCGTGTAGATCGTTGTGATATCCTCGGGAGCTACGCCCTCGCTGTAAAGATATGCGGTTAGGATCTTGTTGGTGGTGTGCGGATAGACATAGTCGGTGCCGAGCAATACCCACCTTCTAACTTGGCCGCCCTCCTTGCTCATTAAATACCGAACGGCCGGAATTGCCTGCTGGCTCGGCGCGGCGCCACTGTAGAAGATGTTACGCGAACTCTCCTCGCCCTCATACTGAACGGGATAGAAGAGCAGGCCATTCAACTGTTCGAAAACGGGGGTTGCCGCTTTTCGGGACACGGAGGTCCAGCAGCCGAATACGACTGCAACTTTCTCCACCGTGAGCAACTCGCGAGCTTTCTCGGCGAAAGCTTCCCAATTGGAAGCAGGGTCCACGGCTACCGGCTCCAATCTTTTCCCCAGCAAGCCACCCTTTTTGTTCTGGTCCGCAATCATCATGAGAACCGTGTCCTTGAGAACGGACTCACTGATCGCCATGGTTCCGGACAACGAATGCAGAATGCCCACCTTGATGGTCTCTTCGGAAGCATGACCCAACGGACCAGAAAGAGCGAGCATCGCCCACAGCAAGCCGCGCCAGATCGAAGCGAATTTCATGCGAACCCTCCGTCGAGCCCATAGATGCGCGTCTCAGTGGACATCCCCTTCGCCATGACCGCATCGAAGGCCCTGAATTTAAATTGATCGCGAACGCGCGAGTAGACGGCTTCGCTCACTAAGATTGTCGTACCGACCTGCTTGTTCAGTCCTTCGAGCCGAGCAGCAAGGTTCACCGTGTTGCCGAGAGCGGTGTAGTTCATTCGCTCAGTTGATCCGACATTTCCAACGACGGCCTCTCCAACATGAATACCGAACCGCGTGATGAAGGGCTTCCACCCTTCCGCCGCGAACTCAGCGTTGAGTCGTTCACCGGCGGCTCTGGCTGCGAGTGCCGCACGGCAGGCACGCGCGACATGATCTGCTTGTGGCGCGGGCGCATTCCAGAACACCATCACCGCGTCACCGATAAATTTGTCGATTGTGCCGCCTTCCGCGAGGAAGGCTTGGCTTAGGGCCGAGAAGTAGCGCGAGGTCTGCTGCATCAACAAGTCGGGGTCGACCGATTCCGCGATCGTCGTGAAGCCCTGAACATCCGTAAAGATCAACGTGATCTCCTGTTTGATCCCTCCGAGCCTAGTGGAGATGGAGTTGTCCAGCACGCCGCGCACGATCTCTTTTGGAACGAAATGCGCAAAAGACCATATCGCACGCTGCGCCAAATTCACGGTACTGCCTAGATCGTGTATCTCCGCAATGTAGGATGTTACTGGCACTGGATCAGGCTGAGCCAGATTCTGAAGTTTTCCGGCCTGCGCAGCAATAGCGTTTAAGGAACGGGCCATGCGATTGCCGAAAATCCAGACCATCGGGATGAAGGCCGCGCCGACGACGATCGCCAAGATCAAGCCCGTGAACTGTACTTTCCTGACATTCTGTACAAAATCATCCTGCGCCGCCACCAGCAATATGCTGGCGCTGTAGCCATCACTCAAGGTGAAACTCGTCAATCTAAAAAGATAACCATGGCCCCGGTTATCTTCGACCGAACCTTCGTCCACGCCGAGATTGCGTGATATCCGCAGCACAGAGGCAACGAGTCCATCTTTGATTTCGCCGATGTTCGGTAGCTGCGATCGTGTGGGATCGATCATCGCATTTGCGAGTAATTCCACAAAGTCAGGATGGGCAATCAGGGAGCCAGTTTGGTCGAAGATCGTTGCGGTGCCATGCGGTCCTGGGCGCTGGGCCTGGACGAAGGCGCTGAAGCTATCGAGCTTAAGATCGGCCGCGAGCACGCCGGTCACTTTGCCCTGCAAGGGCGCAGCCACAGTAATTACTGGTGCGCCAAGATTGAAGGAAAGATACGGCTCGGTGACAAAGGCCCGGCCCGTTTTCATGGTCTGGGTGTACCAAGGCCGCGTCCGAGCATCGTAGCCGTATTTCCAGAAATCGATTTCGTCGACTTCGCTGCCCTGCCGATCTTGGAACACCCGGCGCATCGGCAGCTCGCCTGCGGCCGTGGGCCGTACGAGATTAATCACGATGTCAGCATTGGCCGGTGCTCGCAGCTTTGCGCGCTGGTCCTCAGTTAGATCGCTGGTGCGCCGCACTTGTAACCAGGCGCCATTCGCAAAGCCGACGTAGATACTGTCCATCTGCGGCATTTCGTGCAGAGCGGCCTTGAACAGGGGGATCGCCCTGCCCGTTTCAGATCGGTCATCCGAATCCGCTACGCTCGAACTAGTAGCAAGCACGTTCACAATTGAAGAGATGGAGCTCAACTCACTATGCAAGCGGCCCAAAGCCTTGGCGCTTGCTGCGTCCATATAGGCTGAAGCCGCTTCGTGCGTTGCCAAGCGCAGAGATCGAACCTGAATTGCAATCAATAAACCTGCAAGCGCAACCACAAAGGTAGCTACAGCAAGCGTTATCGACGTTCGGAACGTGAACATGCAGGCGCACCACTACTTTGAGACTAGACTACGGGAGCTTGCCTCTCGCCACTATGCTAGTTCGGCAACAACGTTGGCTTGATCTGAACACTTTCAGCTTTGCAGTTCCTCGCGCCCCGGGCGTCTCGTTCGACCTAAGGCGACGGCCGTGATCGCCGACGAGACGAGTGCACGAGCAGGATAAGAGGTGCGCTTGATGTGATTGTCCCCCGCTGCTGTCGTTCCCCAGCATGCGGAGAGAACCATTACCCCACAAAGCAGACCCGACTTTTGCCGCGCAGATTGGCCGAAGTAGCATAGTCAGGCCCGCGTCTGTTGATACCCTCTTCACGTGGCGATTTCGGGCCACGTGCAATCACTAGGAGCAAGCGATGATGACTCTAAGGGTTCTGGGCGCGACCGTGATTGTGGTATCAGCCCTTTCCGGCTCTGCTGCATCGGCACAATCGGCCCTCTCTAATCCAGACATGTGCCAAGCTGAATTCGCAAGCTGCACGGGACTTGGGACCGGGGCGACCCCTACCACCGGCTATCGATACCGGCACTCAACGCGGCGCGCCAATATCCAGCCCGTCGCTGCGGCAGCAGGTGCTACGGTCGGCGGATGGGGCAACTCTTACGCCAACGCCGGCGAGATGGGCTGGCACGGCAACTGGAACACCTATGCCACTCGCAATGGCATCGTTTGCCGCCCCGGCACCTATTTCAAGGGTCCTGACGGCCTTCGACATGTCTGCCAATAGGTCGTCCACTGTGACCAGAACCAGGCGGTCCCTCAGGACCGCCTATTCCCTGCCCTGTAGTCGCGTTCGTCCTGAACAAGGAAATCGCACAATTGCAACCGCTTGTGTAGCGGCTGACGACTGCGCCCGAAGTTGCGAGGTGGGGACGTCTCTGGGTAAGCAGGCGCAATGGTTGCAATAGTTAAGCGGCTCAATTGACCTCAGGCCGCCGGTATCCGCCGCGCGCGGTGTCGTCAACAAGATGGCGCCATCCGGCGTCTCAGTTTCTGACGAAGTATAGCGGCGTTCTAATCGTCAGCTGATAGGCGGGCTTTGGTGTCCATGCAATCTGGGCTGTGACGCCAAACAGGCGTTATCGTCCATCCGGTCGAGGTCGAACCGTACAATTGGCTGAGTAAAGGATAGCACTGTCGCCAGGTTCAGCAGTTGCGCTCCGCCAAATGATTGGACGCCCGCGCGGCCCGTGAACTTCCAGTTGTTGGGCCACTGATAGTAGCCGCCGAGATAGCCAATGGTATTCGGGTTGATCGTTGCGAAAGGAGAATCGACATTGATCCTCGTGTATTGGACGCCGGCCAGCAACCCTTTAGTCTCGTCTTCGTTCAGGGCATAGTCGAACTCCACAATGTTGTTGAAGGACGTCGTCGCAAGCGTAGAATCCGGTACCGATCTCGTGATGGTGGTCTGCAGTGTAATCGTTGGCATGGATCCGCCACGATGGTCGTTGACAGCGAAGGACCGCTGAAGCCGATCGAAAGTGTATTGGCGGGCACCGTGGCGTAATGCTGTCGCTAGGATCCTGAGCCAGGGCGGGACCGGATAGACATAACAAAGCCGGCAAGAGCATCAGGCAACAGTACGATCGAACCACATCGGCAAAACGTTGCTCTTGCGCCGTCCCTTAGGCGCGAGCTCGGAAAATGAACATTGTCATCCCAACCGGCCGCTTTGACCGCTGCGGCAGTATGGAGCGGACGTAATAGGTTGTCCAATGTAGCTCTAATGTCTGGTTCCGGCCCATCGCTGCCGTTGATGCGACCCCGCTGAATGTCGGTTGATAGGGACGGACCGGAAGCTTGCGCGGGTGGGCGAACTAGCGCTCCTGAGCTAGACGTCCGGTAGCCCGGTCTTACCTTTGTCTACCAAGGTCGCCGGCGGTCTAGGGACGAAGCTTACACCTTCGTGTTCGTCGCAGTTTCTATAGCGACCAGCAGGGCTGCAGGTTGCAGGGGCTTGGTTAGGAAAGCCGCGCAGCCGGCGGCTTCGCAGCGTTCGCGGGCGCTGGTTTCGTTGTGAGCCGTGATGACGATGGTCGGAATCCGAATCCCTGAGCGAGTGAGTTGGTGCTGGAGCTCAAGGCCGCCCGTTTCGGGCATCTGCAGGTCGACGATCAGGCACACTGGCAGTCCGAGTGGCAGCCCGGCCAGAAAGTCCCGGGCCGAGGTGTATGTCCTGACCTCGAGGGCGCGTGCCCTTAACAAGCGCTCGAGAGCCCTCAGCACGAAAGGGTCGTCATCCACAATCGCGACCCAGCCGGAGTTGTCTCCCATGGCGCCACTATCGGCGTCAGGGTTGTGGCCTGTCGAGTTGGCCCTTGGACCAACATCGCTTCTCATACCCCTCCGCACTAGATCCGCGCTTTTTCCGTCAACCTTACGAGGTCCGCGACCGAGCGTACCCCGAGTTTCACCATCACTCGCCCGCGGTGCACCTTGATTGTCTTCTCCGCAGTACCTAGGTCCCCGGCGATCTGCTTGTTGAGGCGACCGGCGACGACCTGGGTCAGAACTTCGCGCTCCCGCGGTGTCAGCATCGCGAGCCGTACCTTGATCTCGTCGATCTCAGCGATAGCAACACGGGTCGCCGCATCCTGTTTCTCGGCTCGTGCGATGGCAGTCAACAATTCTGTTTCTTTAACCGGCTTGGTCAGGAAGTCGATCGCACCCGCACGCATCGCGCGGACGCTGGTCGATATGTCGCCCTTGCCAGTCAGGAAGATGATTGGCCTTTGCGATCCTGCTGCAGTCAAGGTCTGCTGCAACTCTAGCCCATTTAATCCCGGCATCGACACATCTAGTATGGCACAACCGGGTACCGATCCATCGTGTTCGGTTAGAAACGCCGGCGCAGACGTGAATGTTTTGACGTCGAACTTTCGAGCCCGTAACAGCCGCGACAACGCATTCAGCACCCTTGCGTCATCATCAACAAGGAAAATTGTGAACGTCAGATCTTCCATTTAAGCCTCCACAAGAACTTCTTGCGTTGGCAGCAATATGGTTGCGACGACGCCACCACCAGTACGGTCATTGGCCACGGCAATCCTGCCTCCATGCCCTTCAATGATGGTGGAGCAGATCGTCAGTCCCAGTCCAAGGCCATGGTTCTTTGTCGTGAAGAAAGGTTCGAACAGTCGGTCTTCCTGGGCAACCTCAATCCCTAGTCCTCGATCTCTGACACAAACCTCAATGCATCCCTGCCTTGCTCGGCTGGAGATCGTGATCATCCGTGTCCCCTCGGTCGAAGCCATCGCGTCCATCGCGTTCATAAGGAGGTTTAGCAGAACCTGTTGCAATTGGATGGGATCGCCTGAGAGCTCCGGCAAAGCTGCTGCAAGATCCGTGTTGACCACAATGCGGCGATCGATCATTTCGCTCCGAAGCAACGCGACCGTCTGATCGATCAGTGCGTTTATACTGACGGATTTCAGCTCCGTCTTGCCTTTCTTCAGCAGGCTTCGCAGCCGATGAATGACTTCGCCCGCCCGGTTAACATCTTGCACAATATCCTGCAGCGCGTCTCGAACCTCCGCGACGTTGGGGGGATCGTCAGCCAGGAGATAGAGCGCCGCCTGCGCGTTCGATAAGACCGCAGTGAGTGGCTGGTTGACTTCGTGCGCGATCGCGCCGGAGAGCTCACCCAGAACGGAAACCCTCATCAAGTGCGTGACTTCCTGTCGTTGCAACTCCGCTTCGGCCTCAAAGGCCTTCTGTTCGGTGACATCAACGAAGATTCCGCTAAATCGGTTCGGAACTCCATGATCGTCGGGGCGCACACGCGTCCGGATGCTTATCCACCGGACCCGCCCTTCTGATATGACACGAACTCGCGTTACGGCAGGTTCCCCGGGATGCCGAATTTGGCGGATCGCGGCGAGTGCGACATCGCGGTCGTTAGGGTGTACGACCTCCAAAAACGCATCGCGAGTAAGCGGCAGGTCACCCGCGAGTCCGAACATTGCTCGGCAATGCTCAGTCGTCCACATTTCGTTGGCAGTTTCATCAAACTGCCACAGGCCCACATTTACCGAAGCCGCTGTGAAGCTCATTCGCTCTTCGCTTTCCTTGAGCGAGATCTCAGCTTGATGGCGCCGGCGTCGTTGGAACAGCAATGCGACGACGAAGGATGCCTGCAATCCGACAATTAAGACCGTGCTCAGTACGAGGTGGCGGTGCTCACTCCAGAGAGTAGGCTCCTTGAAGAGCACGACGCTGCCGAGCGGAAGGTCGGTTTCTTTGAGGCCCCACTGCTTCATCGCCCGCGCGTCAGTACGGAAAGCGGGCTTGGGATTGGATTTGGGAGGTACCTTTGTCACCTCGGTACCCGAAAGTATCTCAAGGGCCATGTCAGCGGCAGTTATGCCCAGAGACTCGAATGTGTCTGTGTACCCTCCAACGATCCCAGCGCCGATATAGGTATCGAAGATCCCATAGACTGGAGCGGCGGAAGCTTTCGCCACAGCGGCAGCCACGTCTCTTGGGATGAAGCGTTTGTCTTCGCGATCCGCGAAAAAGGTAAGCATCATGACAATGCTGTCGCTTGGCAGCTGCGAAACATCGCGCAGCAACTCCGCATGAGTGAGGTCAGACCAGTAGACCACCTCAAGCCCGGCATTCTGGCTTTGAATCGCGGTGCGTGCAATTTCGCGCCAGCGGAGATCGACGGCGTCGTTCCCGCTAATCACAACTAAGCGACGTGCGTTGGGCTGAAGCCGTTCTGCAAGCTCAAGTGTTTTGCCAGGATAGGAGTTATTGATCACGCCGGTGATGTCCGGCGGCAGCTGCAGCGCTTCGTAAGTCGACCGTGTGACATCCGAAAATACGACGGGGACCGCCGGGCCGACCACGTCGCGATACTTCAGGATGAAAGGTATCGCCGAGACGCCGATTACGAAGAGAAGGTCAAAATGTACGCCGGCGTATTTCTCGCGAAGGAAATTGGCCATTCGTGATGCGTGCGCCTCATCCGGACGTCGGGCCAGATCCAAATATTCGGCGTCGATTTCAAGCCGCTCAGGAGATCGTTCCAGGAAGCGCTTTCTAACCGCGTCCGAAACCATTGCGGTAGCCGGAAACGTATAATTGTATGCGTGGAGAATTAAGACTCGCCGCGATGCAACTTCAGCCTGAGATCGCGCGATGAGAATCCAAGGCGCGAAAAGAATCAGCAAAAAAACGCCACGCCAAAAACGCGCGTACCTAGCAGCCGGCCAACCACCCCGATCCCAGGCTTTCACGGAGCTCGTCCATTGAAAACTCGGGCGAGGATAGAGCATTCATTCGGGAACTGTCGAGTGGTGAACTCGCCTCGGGGCGTGGCGGGACTAAGCCGCACCGGATCCGAGCCCAATTCATGCGCCTCATGTCCTGCGGCGTCGCCAATGTGGGACCTTGGTCCAATTCAGCGGGGCCGCCTCGGGGAATAACTTCCTCACGTTAGTACCTTTGCTGCGGAGCGTCTGCAGTGCCGTTCCGAAGCGGGCGCGAAGATCAGAACCCCACTTTTGAATGCATCAATTCACGTTTCGGGCGACCAACCGTTTCATTCGCGCGAGATTGCGATAGCAATGCCCCAAGTTCATCATCTCAAGTTGTTTTGGTCCGGTCGGCAGAGCGGCAGCTTCTTCGGTCAGTGCGTCGGCGAGTTCGTCGCACTCGTCCGCTGTCAGGTTGATCGGCTGCTCTGGCTCGCTGCCCATAATCATCCCCGACCCCTTCGGACCTTAAGCGAAAGGGCCTTGCAAGTCTATTGGTGGCTGCCAGCCAGATCGGTTGGGTTGGATCCCGCCGCCGAGCCGCTAAAGCCGACCGTCCAATAAGAAAATGCTGGCACACAACGCGTGTGCCGAAAACTGCGGAGGAGAAGATGGATCGGAGTGCGACGCTCAGTTTTGAAGATCCACTTTGTTACCAGGCGGCGATCACCACTGCGAATTTTGAGGTGCTACCCACGTCAGGCAGTTCGTTTAAAGCGGAACTGACCAAGGTCCACCTAGGTGAGCTATTGCTGCAACGCTTCTTCCACAATTTGCCCACGATCAACACCGGGTTCATCAAACCCGGACGCAGCGTACTTACCTTCCTGACGTCATCGTCGCCGGCTAGTATGCGGCACTGCGGGATGACCGTTTCGTCTGGGAACATAATCGTGAATGACAGCGACGAGATACACCAGCAGACCGAGGCCGAGTTTCGTCTGGGGTCGATATCTCTTGAGATGTCCAGACTTGATGCGGCTTCCCAAGTCATAGCCGGTTGCGACTTGTTTTCGAACTCTTCGCAAAGGCAACTTGTTCGGCCAGATGCTGCTATGATGTCACGGCTGTTGGACCTGCATGAGATAGTGGGCCAAATGGCAGCGAACGCGCCTGAGATTCTTCTAGTGAACGAGGCGGCGCGCTCTTTGGAGAACCAGTTCATTCATCTATTGGTCAGGTGTCTGACCGAGAGCGCCTCTAGTCGATCCATCAATTGCGGCCTGCGTCAGGCCCGGATAATCGCAAAATTCCACGAATATCTCGAAGCTAACCCGAACGTGCCGCTCTATTTAGGAGACATATGCGGAGCGATCGGAGCTGCGGAACGCAGCCTTCGCGCCGCCTGCGAAATACATCTCGGTATGGGTCCTATCCGCTACCTCGCGCTAAGGAGAA
This sequence comes from Bradyrhizobium sp. CAR08, assembly GCF_052871955.1. Taxonomy (NCBI): domain Bacteria; kingdom Pseudomonadati; phylum Pseudomonadota; class Alphaproteobacteria; order Hyphomicrobiales; family Nitrobacteraceae; genus Bradyrhizobium; species Bradyrhizobium sp. CAR08. The sequence goes on along the minus strand of NZ_JBIXJX010000008.1, from coordinate 319,488 downwards.
TGCACCTTGTTCGCCGTGCACTCTTGCAAGCCGGTTCTTCCACGACAACAGTGACGGGAATTGCCATGGAGCACGGATTCTGGGAGCTGGGGCGCTTTTCCGTGAACTACCGCGCGATGTTCGGGGAAACGCCTTCCGCTACGTTGTTCCGAGCCACCGCGCGACCGACCCTACAGATGGCCGATGTGGCGTGAGCGGTCCCAGCAGAATTAATCTGGTAAGTGCCACATCCTTGAAGGAGGCAACTAGCGCCATCTCCAGCTTTCCCCTCCTGCCGCAGAGGATCTCGTACGCCGCTGCGCGAGGAGCGCGACCTCGAGGCACTGTTCGGCGATGTACCGTCACTACAGGGAAAATGTCGATGTTGATCCCGGGCCTGTTCTGACGCGCAGTCGGGCATCCGCAACGAGGCCGCATAGGTCAGACGGTTGGCGCAAGCATAGAAGCCTGAATGTTGATGCTGCTCAAATGCCTCCCATACATGGGCGGCTTCTGCACATATTCCCGGACATTGTCTTTGGTTATTAGCCGTCCGGGCCGCAAGGACCGGGGGCTATATTACAGCTACATCCCCAGACTATGGAAACAGGATGCCGACCGACGCGCTCCGCCGTGAAGAGAAGTTATCGGAAATGCGCAGCTTTTGTGTTGCTTCCACGGTGCGCACCATGCCCCCTCGCCGCCCGGCATCATGAGCTACCTTCGAAGCCTAAGCCGGGCAACCGTTCCCGCGGACCGTGTCTTGGATCTTCCTCTCGTCTTCTCATCCGGCAACCCATTCGCCAAAGCAGCTTTTCGCATTTCAACTGCCTTGGCCAAGCGCGGATCTTTCTTCGCAGCTTCGTAGGCCGGCAACACCGCCTCCATCCACATCAGCATACCTTCAGCCTTGAACACCACGCGGTCGGCGGCGCTGTAAACGCTCTGGGTGATGGCAGCGACCTCACGCGACATCTTGTCTGAGCCGCTCACGCGATGATCCAAGAGCGCGGATGCATATGCACCTTCGCCAAAATTCTCGAAGAAGCTGGTGACGGACCGACGCTCGTCATGAGGGCCAATCCGGTTGGGCAGTCCGACGCCGCTTGTTTGCCATTCGCGGCCATTTGGGGATACATGGGGATACACCCATATGGAGACGGAAGGCCCGCCCTGCAAGCGGTCGATTTACATCGCCCGATAACCTATTATATTGTCAACAAAGTTTGCTTTTGATACCGCTCCAGGTGATATCCTGTTTACAGGCAAGTGGTTTTGTAAACCGAAGGTCGGGGGTTCAATCCCCTCAGCCGGCACCACCGATTTAGCCGACACCGCGGCCTGATAGATCGGGGCACTCCTCCGTCTAACGACAGCTAGAATCGATTTCCCACACATCACGTCAGAGCTTTCCGAGCGACCGTTACACTCAACTGGAGCAGCGGGTGCTTCTCGTTCCTGACTGTAATGAGGACCTGCGCCCCCTTTGCCGACGCGACGTCTCTGGCAATCGAGGTCGCCATTGCGATCGCCTCTCTTTCGGCGGCTTCCGGGCCGGGCAAATCCACCCCATCCTCGTCGACCGCAGCGAAAAAGTCGTCCTTGATATCGAAGTAGAACTTCATGGCTCAGAGCGACGGATTGAGATGAAGGTAAAGCACGTCGAAGTCTGCTATTTCGCGCAACCTGGCTTCATCAAGAATCGATATTCTTCCCCGCTCCAGGTCCAACACGCGCTGAGCACGTAGCTGCTGAACGACCCGATTCATGTGGACCACACTCGTGCCGACGGCGTCGGCGAGGAGTGCCTGAGAGGCCGGAAAATCGAAGGACAGGCCGTCCGCTCGGCCGATCGCCTTCAATCTGGTGTAAAGCTCAAGCACAAGATGCGCCACGCGGCTTGTGGCTTCGCGTTGACCAACGTTGCAAATCCACTCCCGGAAGATCGCGGCGTCGGTCAATGTATCGCGCCAAAGCGCTTCAGCCACATTGGGCCGCTTTCTTATAATTGAGCGCACCGCTGCATGCGGAATGAAGCCGAGAACGCTATCGCCAAGCGTGCTGACGTCATGGTCCATCACATGGAGAAAGAGCCCCTGCAGATCGGGAATGTCGCCAGGTTGGTGAAAGGCCATGATCTGGCGGTGGCCATTGCCGACGATCTTTGATCTCAGGATAAAGCCATCAACGACAAGGCAGCATGCCGAAGGTCGGTCTCCGAGAGAAACGACCGGCTGACCGCCAGCCATCCGTTTCACCGTGATTGGCAGATCACGGATAACGAGCTCGTCCTCTTCGTCAATTTCGGTGCTGACCCGCAACCGCTTCAAGAAAGGTTCGAAAATTTCCGCGTTATTCATCGTTAGCTCCGGTCGGCAAACGAGTTTCTGTCACGTTCGTTCCAACCCGGACCGCTAGCTATTGCCTCACGCGAAGCAGAGGGACTGCCGCAGATTCCACCCTCGCGGAACCGCACGGGAACGGCGTCAATTCATCTCGCCGCGAGCCTTGGAGCGAAATTTGACGCGCAACGCTCACTCCGAATGCTTCGGTGCGCTGCTTTGCTGGAAGTGCTCAGCGTCGGGGATTTCCACCCAGGCATGTTTCGACTGTTCGAAGACCGAGCGGATGGGCGCCGGGTAGTTCGGAACCGCGATCGCGCCCACGGCAACGCCGATCATCGCAGGCAGATTGTCCGCCTTCCAATAGACGGTCGAACCGCACTCGGGGCAAAAATAGCTGCGGACCTCGCCGCCGCTTGCAGCTGTCCGGACGTACTCCTTCGACGTCCCTGAGATCGTGACGCCCTCCGCCGGATAGAACGCACCGACCCCGAACGGCGCGCCGGTTCGACGCTGGCAGTCAATGCAGTGGCAGGCGACGACGAGGCTGGACGGTCCTGGAAGCGACAGCGCGAGAGCGCCGCACCTGCATTGGGCATCGATCATCGAAGCTCCTTCCTCCTCAGTTGGCTGACAGGTTCTGTCGCTCGGCTGGAGCGCAGGGCAATCCAGGACTGACCCTCACTCCTTCGCAACCTCGAACGCCAGCAGTGCGTTGCCGGCGACGCCGCCCCACTGGCCGTAGCCGGAATTGGTATAGAGCATTCCGCCGGCGATGATCGGCCCCGGGCCGTCGATCGCGCCGCCATGAGCAGGGACGCCGTTCACCGTCGTATAGTCTCGCGCCGTGTCGTATTCCCACAACAGCTTTCCGTCGGCTGTCGCGTAGGCGCGCAGAAAGCCGCTGACGCCGCCGGAAAACACGACGCCGGGAATCAGGCTTACGGCAGCCGACAGCGCAGGGCTGCATTGCAGGCGATCGCCACAAGCGACAGGCGATACTTCCATCGCAATTTTTCCGCTGGCGAGGTCGAGGCCGAACAGACCGCCGCCTTGTGTGGAATCGAGCCGCCGCGTACCATCGCGCAGGAACCGCACGTCGGAGTTCGCGACATAGATGCGATCCTGGTCGGCGGCCGAGCCCCACTCGCTGCCGCCGAGCGCACCGCCCTTCCCGATCCGCGTCTGCCACAGGATCTTGCCGCCATCATTAGGATCGAGCGCGTGCACGACGCCGGACTTCTGCGCGATGGCAAGAACGCGCCTGCCGTCACGCAAGGTCACGAGGATCGGCGACTGGCCAAAATCGTGGTCGGGCCCGTGATCTTCAGGACAATTGGTCTTGTCCGCGCCGAAGCACGCGACGATGAAGGCGTCGCTCGGGGTCGCCTGCTGCTTCCAGAGCAGCTTACCGGTCGCAAGCTCGAAAGCGAGGACCGCATCGGCGGTTGCGGCGGGTGGATTCGAATAGGAATTGCTGGTCGCGACGTAGACGGCGTTGCGTTTCGGATCAATCGTCGGTGCCGACCACACCGCCGCGCCGGACGGGCCGAACAGCTGCGTGCCTCTCGCATTCTTGCCGGTCGGATGCGGCACCTCGGGGATCGTGTAGGCCTGCCACACCGGCTTGCCGGTCACTGCCTCGAGCGCGACCACGCTGCCGCGGAAGGTACAGCATTCGTAACTGGCCTGCGAACCGGCGGCCTCCTCCAGCGAGGAGACCGGGATATAGAGCACGCCGGAATGCAGCGTCGGCGCGCCAGTGATGCGCGCTGCCGGATGCTCCTCGACCTTCGTCTTCCAGATCAGCGCGCCAGTCAGTGCGTTCACCGCATAGGCATTGGCGCGCAGGTCACCGAAGAAGATCGCGAACTGATCGGTGCCGGGAAGCGGCCCGAAGCTGATCGCCGCGCGCACCGCGGCATCGGTCGGCAGCGTCCACCTCGTGCAGCCGCTTCGCGCGTCGAGCGCGTGCACCTTGCGGTCAGTGCCGCCGATAAACAGCAGACCGCCCACGATGGTCGGCGGCGCAAACGACACCGAGGCGCCGGGAAAGGCATAAGCCCATTTCAACCGCAGGCGCGGCACCTCTTCCGCGGTGAGGCCGGCCATTTCGGCCGACTGGAAGCGCCTGTTGGCAACGTCGACGCCCCAGCCATTCCAGCGCGGACCATCGAGCGCTTGCGGAAAGAAATTGACCTGCTGCGTGCAGCGTCCCTCCGCATCGACTGCATTGTCGCCCACCGCGGCCTTGCCGGTGACAAAGGCGGCAATCGCACGCCGTTCCGAGTCGCTGCGGTCCTTCGCCATCGCCGCCATGCTTCCAGAAGTCAGCGTTCCCAGCACATGATCGAACGACATCGCCTGCATGGCGCCGCGGCCTGGCACACGGCTCTCGCCATCACCGCCATCGTGACATTGCGCGCAGTGGCTTGCGTAGAGCGCAGCGCCGTCCTGCTGCGCCAACGCGGGCGCGCAGCACCAGACCAGCATGGCGACGGCGACAACACTCGGTCTCATGGCGTGCTCCAACATCGTCACCGCAATGCGAGACGGCATCATGCAACCCAAAGTATAGCGCGAGGGCAATCACTCACGCAACGGACGTTCCGCCCGCGTCCGTCATATCCCCCGGGCAGTGAGGACAGGATCGGGCAGTTCATCGAGCCGCCACAGCCCGAGGCTCTTGTCGCGCCAGCCGCCACTGCCCTCTTCGCAACGCTCGTTGATCAGCTCGCGCGGTGCCGGCCAGTCGAACGGCGCCTTCTCCATGTTCAGCGCCCGCCAGTCGCCGTCCTCGCAATCGCGATTGTCGTCCCATTCGGGAAACGTCGTGACCAGCAGGAAACGCGCGCCGCTGGCGCGAAAGTTCGCGACGGCGCGGACGATATGGTCGAAACTCAAATGCACCAGGCAATCCCGGCACAGAACGACATCGGCGCGCGGCAATGCATCGCGCGTGATGTCGGCAACGAGAAACCGGCCTGACAACTCACCGCCAGCCACGCGCTTGCGATTGGCCGCGATCAGCGACGGCACGATGTCGATGCCGGTGTAGTCGAGATCCAGCTTGATGCGACCGATCCAACCCGCGTCGCCGCAGGGCGCATCGAGCAGCGAGCGCGCGCCGAGCTGCTGCAGGAGTGCAGGAAGCTCCTCGCGGATTGCTGCGGTCGCGGGATTCTCCGAGCCGAGGCCCGACACCGAACTGGCCGCGCCCCACAGGTTGGTCATCTCGATGCGCTCGAACCGCGCGGCCAGATCGAGGCCGACAAAATTCTCGCGGTCGGCGGTGAACCGCTCATGGGCGAGCACGGGTGGGCGCTTGGAGATCATCGTCCGGACCTTAAGATTACGTTGTGAACACTGTGGTCATGCGTTCCATCCGAATCTCATCCCATCCTCAAAACCGGTTTCTGCCACTCCATGATGTGGAAGTAAGGCACCCGGCGATGAAAGGCATTCCTGTCGGGGTCGCCGCCGCTGGGCTGCGGCTCGACGAAAAGGCGCAACAGGAGCCCCTGATCGAGTAGCAGCGTCATGTAGGTGCTGAGCGGACGATGCCAGTTCAGAATTCGGATGCCGCGCCAAGTCACCCAAGTCGGCCGCTCCTCCATGTAGTGATCGATGTTGAAGCGCAAGGCGCCGTCGCCGTCACGCGTCCAGCCGTCGGGCGGACCCGCGGTGTTGAAGCTGGTCAGATTGGCAATCAGCAGCGTACCGCCCGGCCGCAGCGCTGCCACGATCTTCCCGATCGCCGCACCGAGATGGGGCATGTCGACCAGGCTGAGATAGCTGAAGACCAGATCAAATGGCGCTTCGATCTCCATTGTTTCAGCTCGGCCAAGCCGGTAGTCGCCCTGCGGGTCCAATTTCATGGCACGCGCGAGCAGCGCTTCGGTCGGGTCGATGCCGGTGGTGCGGATGCCGGCGCGCTGCATGATGCGACAGAAGCGCCCCTCGCCGCAGCCAACGTCGAGCGCATTGCGGAAGCCGCGCCCTTCGATCCGCGCTCGCATCGGCGCGTCCAGCACGAAGCGGCGACCATAGTCGCCGTCTTCACCCTGCTCGACGATCCAAGCAGCCGCGGACGCGGTCCAGCCGTCGCTGATATCCTCGTTCATGGATCGACCTTCGGGAATGGACGTTGGCCGCACGCATTTCGGGCGCGGCTACTGACCACAGATTGGATCAGAGTTCAACATGAGGTAGCATGCGCATCCCATGCGTCCCTATACCAGCCGAGAGATCGCCAAGATCACCGCGGGTGCTGTCGCGGCGATCGTCGCAACGGGCTTCCTGTTCGCGATCGCGATGTCCCTCTTGCTGCCGCAATAAATCAGCTGCTTGCCGGGGCGCCGTGCCGCCGGAGTTTGTGCCACCCAGCCGGTTGCTGTCGCTCGCCAGCATCTTGGCCGTGGAAAGCACTTGGCCAGCGTCGAGGACGACGCTTCAAGCTCGGTGGACGCCGCGCCCACCGTCTTGATCTCGCCGGCTGCGCGCTCAAAGCCGTCGGCAAGGTTGACCATGTCGCGCTTGCGCTGATGGGCGGCTTGCTTCTCAACCTCGATCTGCGCTGCCGTGAGGCGACCTCGATCCGTGGTTTTGAAGATTTGTCTTTGAAGATTTGTCCTGGCCATGTCCTGATCGCGTCCCGCCGGCAGTTTGGGGAGCGATCCGGGCATGGTCAGACGGAACCGGTCAAGGGCGTCTGCCGTTGTCGACCCATGCGGATCAGGGAAGAAAATCGAAACATGTTTCTGCTGGCCACGGTGACGCTGTGCTGTAGCGCGTTGGCCGGGGCTGTTGCGCTGTTCGAACAGGCTCCCTGGCCGGCTCCGGCAAAGCAGCGGGCTGAAACGGTAGCAATAGACGGGGCCACGCCGACGCCGGTTCGGGTGGTCGGGGCGCCGTTCGAGCCCAACCTCAATCCGCGGGAGCGCTAGCGCTCACGCCGGCGAGACGTCGGCGCCCTCCTCCGGACGGCGTTTGGCGCGGGCCAACTCCTCAGCGAACGCGATCACCTCCGCCCGTTTGTCGGGCGGCAGCGATAGGAACGCGCGGACGAGCCTCAAGCCCTCGGCTTCGCCTGAATGGTCTGCTTTAGCATCCATTCCCCACTGTCGGGCGGCCGGGAAAAATATGCAATCCCCCACCCAACACCTTCTTGATTCGGCCGGCCAGCTTTGCTGGAATGGCGCCAACAGGGGTGCACCATGAAGTGGATCGCGGAACGCGACGCGCTGATCGCGCAGACAATGGCTTTCGTCCAATCGGTAACCGGCAAAAAGGATGACTTGCATCCACCGGAGATCCCGATGGCGACAGTGGCCGCGTCGGTGCAGATCGCCCCCGTCAACACCGTCATCGGGACCGAGCCACTTCAGGCCGCTCCGCCGCAGCCGTTACCTCTCCCGTCGCCCCGGGTGGCGAGCCACGACGTCCGCACCGAAATACAGGCCCGCATCGCCAATTTCCGCAAGCATCAGGAGCGGTTCGAGCGGGAGCGCGAGGAATATTGCGCGGCCACCCTGACCAAATTGCGGGCCGCCATCCGCGAGCCCTCCTCCCGTCCACCGGCTGACAAGTAAAGCCGGATCTCCCGTCGCTGGACTAAAGCCAGGACCACACTAGCCAGAGATTGGCCGCGCAGGCGCCGAACAGGGCCAGCGTGAGGGGCAGCAGCATGTGCCCGCAAGAGGTTTTCAGGTCCGTCGTCATGACCGAAAACATCCGCTGATTCCGCCAAATGAGTCCCGTGGATTCTTTTTTTCGGGATTCAGGACTCGTTAAGGACTCAGGACCCGACGGCCCTGATCACGGCCGCGTGATCGACCGGCGAGCGGAACCCCTACCCCGTCAAATTCGTTAATGCGCTTTCCAGGAGCGGGAACAATGCCCTACGCCCTGTTCTGCAACGATGCCCAGATCAGCAAGGCCTATCCTGACGAGTCCGACGTCTGGAGGCTCGCGCAGCGAAGTGGCCTCGTCGTGGACGTAACCGCGGATGACAACCGTCCCGGGCCACGCCGGGTGCTCGACAACGATTACGAGATCAAGCCGTGCCGGGCCGCACAGGGCGAGGACCCGGCCCGGAACAAGGCCGAGGCTGATCGCCAAGCGAGGATGGAGCTTGAGCTGAATTCCTAAAGAGGAATCGAAGCTGGGAAGCCAGAGCTCAGGAAAAGCTTAGGGGGTCGTCCGTGAACAAGGTTCTAAGCGATTGAGCAGGAGTCTCTTTTTCGGATTCGAGGCGGTTTGAGATTGCAGGGAATGCGAGGTTGAAGCCGCCAAACCCTGCAATTTCGCTTTTGGATTCCCTTTCCCTGCGGCCCATGATTCTGTGGTGCATCGGAGGGAACGATGCGGCCGAAGAAGCACAAGACGACGGGATCGAACGATCTGTTCCGGGCGCGGCTGGACCAGATCATCAATCTGAAGCACGAGTTGGTTCTGCTTGCCGGCAAGATCGATTGGGACAGGATCGACGGCGAGATCGCGCCGCTCTACAGCGAGAACGGCCGGCCGGGGATCGAGACCCGCTTCATGATCGGGCTGTTGTTGCTCAAGCATATCTACGGGCTGTCCGATGAGGGGGTGTGCGAGCGCTGGGTCCACGACCCTTATTTCCAGTTCTTCACCGGCGAAGAGTTTTTCCGGCACGCTTTCCCGCACGAACGCTCGGACCTGAGCCATTGGCGCAAGCGGCTCGGCGACAAGCTGGAGCTGCTGCTGGCCGAGAGCCTGCGGGTGGCGCACGAAGCCGGCGCCTTACGCAGCCAGGACCTCAAGCGCGTCACCGTCGACACCACGGTGCAGCCGAAGGCCATCACCTTCCCGACCGACGCCAAGCTGCTTCATGCGGCCATCCAGGGCCTCAACCGCCTGGCGAGAAGGCACGCCGTCAGGCTGCGGCAATCCTATTCTCGTGTGGCCAAGGCCGCTGCGATGATGGCGGGCCGCTACGCCCATGCCAAACAGTTCGGGCGGCATCAGCGGCAGTTGCGTATCCTGCGCAGCCGGCTGGGCCGGATCATCCGCGACGTCCGTCGCAAGATCGAGGGCCAGCCAGCCCTCGAGGAGGCATTCGCCCTTCCGCTTGGCCGAGCCAGCCAGATCCGCTCCCAGCAGCAGCGCCAGCGCGGCTGGAAGCTCTATTCCTTTCATGCCCCGGAGGTGGAGTGCATCGGCAAAGGCAAGGCCTCAGCCCCTTACGAGTTCGGCGTGAAGGCCTCCATCGTCACCAACAATCGCCGAGCTCCCGGCGGCCTGTTCGTACTGCATGCCAGCTCGCTGCCCGAAAATCCCTACGACGGTCATACCCTGCGGAACGTCATCGACCGGACCGAGACGCTCACCGGATGTCCGATCGAGCGGGCCTATGTCGACAAGGGATACCGCGGCCACGATGCTCAAAATCCACGTCGCATCTTCATCTCCGGCCAAAAGCGCGGCGTCTTCGGCGTCATCAAGCGCGAGCTGCGCCGCCGCTCCGCCATCGAGCCCATCATCGGCCACATGAAGACCGAAGGTCACCTCGGTCGCTGCTACCTCAAAGGCCGTGCCGGAGACGCCGCCAACGTCATCCTCTCAGCCGTCGGCCACAACTTCCGCCGCATCCTAGCCTGGCTCAGAGAACTCTTGTGCCTGTTCCTGGTCCGACTATGCCGCGTGCTGGCCGGTCCAGCCCCGCTCAATTCGCCTTCTTAACGGACGACTAGGGGGTCGCGGTGGCCAGTGACGCCTGCTCGCCCGCCAGAGCCACGCAGGCCTTCCGGCGATGCAGCCCACGGATCGCGCCGGTGACCTTCAGCACCTTACCGGAGGAGCACGAGGCGTCCTTGACGAAGGCCACCTCGTAGGGTGCCAGCATCAGAGGCTCGGATTTGAGGATTGTTTGGGCAGCGCACGGCAAACTGACGAAGCACGAGAGCACCACAGCCGACACCAAGATACGCATGTCCGTCGTCCCACCAGCCCGGTAATTGTCATATAACGCGTTGCGGCGCGCGAGTTCCGTAAGCTGCAAAAATTATTTTTGCTTTACCCGAGCTCCATGACGCGCGTGAGAAAGCGCCCGCCAGAACGTTTGCCTGCAAATGACGCGCCAGATGGTTGACGCGATGCAAACAAAGGACTTGCGAACGAGGGCTGGGCAAACGAAAGGCCGGCGAGAGCCGGCCTTTGTCAGGTCGTGGGTCGCTGGTGGCGCGTCAGTAGCGCGAGGCTGCCGGACCGCCCCAGCCGAAGCGGTAATTCACGCCGACCTTGACGGTATGCTCGTCCTCCCGGCCGCGGACGCCGACGACGTCAGCCGGACCGGAGGTGATCGTCGTGTTGCCGAAGTTGTAATATTGGTACTCGGCCTTGGCCGACCAGTTCGGCGCGAACATGTATTCGAGGCCAGCGCCAACGGTATAGCCGTCCTTGCTGTTGCCGGTGGCGGTGAAGGGCTGCGGGACGCCGGCGACATTGACGCCAAGACCGCCATTGCGCCAGGCATAACCGCCCTTGGCGTAAAGCAGCGCCGGTCCCCAGGTGTAGCCGATGCGACCGGTCACCGAGCCGAGCTGGTCGGTATTGGAGGTCACCTGCGTGCCCAGCGGGAACGTAGCGCCGCCGTTGTTGGTCGGCAGCCAGGAATACTGGGCCTCGACACCCATGACCCAATTGGGCGCGAACTGGTAGTCGAAGCCGCCCTGAACACCGCCGAGGAAGCGCGCGTCGCTCGACTGGAAGCTGCTGTCGCCGGCAAAGGCGCCGCCGACATGGCCACCGATGTAGAAGCCGGTCCAGTTGTAGATCACCTGCGGCGGCGTGTAGGCCGGAGCCTTGGTGTAGGTGCGCGCCTGCATGTCGGCTGCGGCAGCCGGCGCAGCCAGCGCAAGCAGGGCAACCGCGCCCAGCAAAATCCTCTTCATGATTATCCCCGTTCTTTCAATTCGACACTCAGGAAACAACGTGGCGTGAATTGGGTTGCTTCGAGGCGATGCCGGAACGTTGATCGTTCGTTACTGTGACGGAGCGGCAACAGCGCGATTTTGTTCCGTCCGACAGGCGCGTGCCGACGGTTTTTTCCGTCGGAAACAAAACATTCCGTAACGATTAGTCGCAACGCGAAACCACCCCGTTCAAAGCTCCCCGAAATGTGATCCGGCAGCTCCGGCGGGCTTTGTCTATCACCAAGCGATGAAGGTGGGCTTTGCGCTACCGCGTCATCTTTTCAAGTTCCGGAAAGGGTACGTAAACCGCGCCCGCGCACAGCTCGCTGGCGCGATCGACGACGCGGTCCGCCCGGCCGTTGACGAAGATCACGGCGCGCTCCCTCATGGCCTTGTAGGTGCCGTCGGTCTCGCGTGGGGTGAAGTGCAGGCAACTGACGTAGAACTGGCGGCCTCCGACCTCGCGCTGCGCCGGCTCGGCCATGCTGGCGTCACGCACGCCGACGGGATTGTTCAGATAGCTGCGCATCAAGGCCAGCGTGTCGCCACGGAAATTATCCGGGAACGGTTGTGGACCTCCGGCCTGGGTCCCCTCCATCAGGGTTGGACGGTCACCATCGCTGCCGAAACATCCCGTGAGCGCCAGCGGCAGTGCCAGCATCAACGCCAAGCTCACTGCGCGTTCCGCTAGTCGCCGCACCGCTTACGCTCTCCGCTCGATCAGTCTCGGAGACGTTCCAGCCCCAAGGTTGCAATGATGCATGTCTACAGGTGCTTTGCCCGACGAGTCAAACGGATTCGTAAAATCCGCAAATACGCCACCCCTTAAACCATTGATTTATCTACGACCCGCTACTGTGCATGGGGTTGTTTTCGAGGTTTTGTTTGCGGCCGCCAAATCTGGGACGTTGCTCGCGGGCTTCAGCATGGTCATACCGGCCCGCCGCCAGCACCTCGAGCTTTCGCGCAAGGCGTGACGAACGGGCCGGGCCTGAATTCCTCACGCGGCGGCCGGGGCAATGCTAGGACGCCGCCGCGCAGGCTCAGTCGTTAGCTGCGCTTCTCCATCGTCGCCGGCTTGGTCACGTCCGGCTGCGTCTTCAGCGACTTCTTCGCTGACAGATGCTTGTGGTGGTGGTGGCGATGCTTGCGCACGGTCTTGTGCTCGTCCGGTGTGACGGCGGCGTTGGCGTTCATCGCCTTCGACTTGGTGTCCACCTTGGCATCGGCCTTGACGTCCGAAGCCTTGACGTCCGAAGCCTTGACGTCCGAAGCCTTGGCGTTGGCCTTGAGGCCGGCATCGGGTTTCGCGGCGGTGGTCGACACCTTGGTCTGGCTCTGGTCTGCCTTGATCACCGGCGTGGTCGTGGTGGTCTCGGCTGCGAAGGCCGGGGCTGCGATCACGGAGGCTGCGAGCAAGGCTGCGGAAATGGTCTTCAACATGGTTGGTCTCCTCTTGGAAGGATCTTGAGGCGGGCGCCCTCTCGCCAACCCTTTGATCGTAGGTTGGAGCCTAGGAGGCTCGCACTGAACCCAATCTGAAGCCCACAGCAGGCTCCCGTTCATCTGGATGACAAGTTTGTCATCCGCGCTAGGCCAGGATGCCGGGAATGTTTTTGCCTGATGGGTGTTCCGGTCTTTTGGCAATCGTGTAGGATCGCCACGTTCCATACCGGAGAACTTATATGCGCAAACTCTCAATGCTTCTTGTGCCGGGACTTGTGGCCGTGTCGTTGGCAGCGGCGCCGGTGCTGACCAGCGCCTATGCCGCGGGCAGCGACGAGCCCTCCTCGCCACCGAAATCCGACACCTCGACCAAGAAGGGCAAGAAGAAGAGCTCCTCAGTCAGCGATCCGAAATTCCTTGCTGCCTATCGCACCGCCTACACCACGATCTATGACAATCACGACTACACCGGCGCGATCGGCCAGCTGAAGTCGCTCAAGCGCGACGACGTCGCCGACGTCGCCAATCTGATCGGCTACTCCTATCGCAAGCTCGGCGACTACCAGTCGTCGAAGGTCTATTACGAGCTCGCGCTGAAGGACGATCCGAACCACGTCCGCACCTGGCAGTATTATGGCCTCTGGCAGCTCGAGCAGGGCAACCGCGAGCAGGCGCAGTATCACCTGAACAAGCTCGCCTCGCTCGCCGGCACCGACAGCTCCGAATATCGCTCGCTCGCCGCCGCGCTCGACAAGCCGACCGGAGCGACGCTGGTCTATTAAGAACAGAACATCGCATCTCCGAATGGGACGAACGGGCACAACCTCAGGGTTGTGCCCGTTCTGCGTTCTCGGTTAGCCTCTCGCATCAAACACTCTCCTGGTAAATCGGTGCGCAATGGACAAGTGGCTGCGATCCGCGATCGACTACATCGGCTCCTGGATCGAATTCCAGCACACCACAATCCACCAGCCGGGCGTCATGGTCGCCTTCGTCCATCGCGGCGAGGTGGTTGCCGAGCATGCGTTCGGCCTCGCCAATCTCGACACCGGCGAGAAGCTCACCCCGCGCCACCGCTTCCGCATCGCCTCGCACTCGAAGAGCTTTACCTCGGCCGGCATCATGAAGCTGCGCGAGCAGCGCAAGCTCCGGCTCGACGATTCCATCGGCCAACATGTCGCCGGCCTGCATCCGCGCGTCGCCGAAACGACGATTGCGCAAGTGCTCTCGCACAGCGCGGGACTGACGCGCGACGGCGCCGATTCCGGCCAGTTCATCGACAGCCGTCCCTATCTCAACGCGAGCGAGCTGCTCGCGGAATTGAAGCGGCCGACCGCAATCGAGCCGGGCACACGCTTCAAATATTCCAATCACGGCTTTGGGCTGATCGGTCTCGTCATCGAGGCCGTGACGAAGGAGCCCTACCCGGTCTGGATCAAGCGCGAGATCATCGAACCTGCGGGCCTGCGCGAGACCGAGCCGGACGCGCCGCTTCCCAAGGGCGCGTCGTTCGCGCGCGGCCACACTCGCAAGCTGCCGTACGGAGAGCGATGCGTGATCCCCGGCGACAATCCCGCGCACGCGATGGCCTCCGCCGCCGGCTTCATCGCGACCGCCGCCGATACCGCCCGCTTCTACGCGCAGCTCGCGCCCAATGCGAAAAAGAGCGTGCTATCGGTCGCAAGCCGCCGCGAGATGACGCGAAACCATTGGCGCGTGCCGCAAAGCTTCGAGGCCTATTACGGCCTCGGCGTCAACGCCGGCAAAACCGACGGCTGGGATTGGTTGGGCCATGGCGGCGGCTTTCAAGGTTACATCTCCAGGACCTGCTCCATCCCCGCTTGCGAGCTCGCGATCAGCATCCTCAGCAACTCCATCGACGGCGCGGCCCCGTTCTGGATGGACGGCGCGATGCAGATCCTGCGCGTCTTCCAGTCCCGTGGTGCACCCGACCGCCGCGTGCGCGACTGGACCGGCCGTTGGTGGACGATCTGGGGCGCGAACGACCTCGTGCCGGTCGGCAACCGCGTGCTGGTCGCCAATCCCCAGTTCAACAACCCGTTCATGGACGCCGCCGAGATCGAGGTCACCGGCCGCGACACCGGCAAGCTCGCCTGGGCCGCCGGTTACTCCAGCCACGGCGAGCCGGTGCGCCGCGTCCGCGACAAGCGCGGCAAGGTCAGTGACGTCTGGATCGCGGGCGCCAACATCAAGCCTGCGGCCGTCGTGGCGCGTGAGATCGGACGAAGATACAAGCCGCGCACGCGACGGCCTACTCCCGAATGAGAGTCTCGACTTCGCTCCGAAGAGCCTGCCGCGAGCCGTCGCGCGAATAGAACATGTGGCCGCCGGGATAGACCACGAACTTGACCCGCTGCGTTGCGAAGGCCGGCAACTGGTCGAGCACCCGCTTCGATCCGAAATAGGGGGTGGCGAGATCGAACAGGCCGTGCGCGACCAGCACGTTCAGCTTCGCATCCGTGGCAAGGATCTGGCGCAGCTCGGAGACTGATTGCGGCGGATTGATGCCGCGGCCGAAATCCCAATGACCCTCGACGGCGCCGTTCAACACCTCGTAGGAGCCGTCGGGCCGCCAGTTGAGCTTGTGTGTCAGCAGGTCAACCGCCGCACTCGTCAGCGGCGCCTGCAGCGCATCGCCCGAGGGATCACCGAACCGCGAGCTGCTCGAATCCGGATAGGGATCAAGGCCGCGTACCGAGCCATCATAGCGCCCCGTCACCTTGCCGTTCTTGCGGTCGAATTCGCGGCGGAATTCGCCGACGTCGAAGCGGCCGGCAAGCCGACGGCTCACCGCCTGGTCGATGCCGGTGAGCTCGGCGACCTTGTCGGCAAGACGATTGGTCGCCTCCTTGTCCGCCTCGCCCTTGACGAGGTCGGCCAGGAATTCGCCGCGCGCGTAGGCCTCGACGTCGGCGAGATCGGCGCGCTTGACCGGGCCTTTCGCCTCGCGCGCCACCGCCACATAGCTCGGCAGCGTCGCGACATATTGCAGGAGGCTGGTGCCGGTGAATTCGCGGAAGTCCAGGAGCGGCGACACCAGGATCAATCCCCTGACGCCGACGCCGTGCTGGAGCTGCAACTGGCGCACCACCTTCGGCCCGCGAATGCCGCCATAGCTTTCGCCGGCGACGTATTTCGGCGAGGTCAGCCGGTCGTGCTTCTCGAGCCAGCGGCGGATCACCAACGCGATCGAATTGACATCGCCGTCGACGGAGTAGAACGATTTGCGCGCGTCATCGCTGCTCGCGACGAAGCGGCTGTAGCCGGTGCTGACGGGGTCGATGAAGACGAGATCGGTGAAATCGAGCCAGGTCTCCGCGTTCGGCTTCACCTCGGGCGAGGCGGACGGCGACAGCGCTTCGCCATCGAGCGGCAGCCGCCACGGCCCGGCCGCGCCGAACTGGAGCCATGCCGACGACGCACCGGGCCCGCCGTTGAACAGGAACGTCACGGGACGCGTCGCACGGTCGGCGCCGTCGAGCTCATAGGATGTATAGGCGATGTCCGCCACCGGCTCGCCCTTGCCGTCGAACACGCGGATCGAACCAGCGGTCGCTGCGAAATTGAGGCTGCGGCCGGGAAGATCGAGTGTCTGCTTCGTGGTCGAATCCGACGGAAGACGGTGCGGCTCGGCGGATGCCGATGCATTCTGCGACGCGCTTTGTGCGCCGCCGCGCCCGCCCTTCTGTCCGGCTGCCGCCGCCTCGGCGCGCGGCTGCGGCGGATCGTCGGCGCGCGCCAATCCTGCGAGCGCGAACGCCGATACCGCCAGCACCAGGGTCGCACGGCGGAGCACCGGCATATTCATATTCATGGTCGTTCTCCCTGCCGGCGACGACCACCGGTGCGGACCGCAAGGCTAGCGCGGAATTGCGACGGTTTGGGGGATCATGGCTCCGGCGGCGCCTGAAGAGCCCGGTGGGCCACAAATCGACCCGGTTTCATCCTCAAATCGGAATGGGCAGTTGCCGGTCTGCTGTGAAGGGTGGTCATCCTCGACAATCGGGGTCGAGATCGTTAGACGAGCCCGGCGGAACTTTCTCGAGCCAGCGGCCCTGCCCGGAAACCATGACCAAGCCAGCGCGATACGACCAGATCGCCTTCGTCGCCAGCCCGAGCAGCGAGGCGCAAGCCGCCTTCGGCCAGCTCACCAGGGACTTCGGCAATTGCGATCCGAAGGACGCCGACATCGTGGTCGCACTCGGCGGCGACGGGCTCATGCTCCAGACGCTGCATCAGCACATGCATACGGGCAAGCCGATCTACGGCATGCACCGCGGCACCGTCGGCTTCCTGATGAACGAGTACTCGACGGTCGATCTTCGAGCCCGCCTCGAGGCGGCGCAGGAATCAGAAATCCACCCCCTCCTGATGCGCGCGACCGACGCCAACGACCGCGTCCACCTGCATCACGCCATCAACGAGGTCGCCCTGTTCCGGCAGACCTACCAGGCCGCGCGCCTGCGGATCCTGATCGACGAGCGCGAGCGCATGTCCGAGCTGATCGCCGACGGCATCATGGTGGCAACGCCAGCCGGCTCGACCGCCTACAATCTGTCCGCCCAGGGACCGATCCTGCCGATCAACGCCGCGCTGCTGGCGCTGACGCCGATCAGCGCCTTCCGCCCACGACGCTGGCGCGGCGCGCTGCTGCCGAACACGGCTTATGTCGTGATTGAGGTGCTGGAGGGCGACAAGCGCCCCGTGGCGGCGGTCGCCGACCACGACGAGGTGCGCGATGTTCGCCGCGTCGAGGTGCTGTCCGACAAGACCATCTCGATGCGCATGCTGTTCGACCCCGGTCACAGCCTGGAAGAGCGCATTCTGCGCGAACAGTTCGGCTCCTGAGCCGCCTCGTCGGACTGCCGATCGCAACCCTTCATTAACCCCCGGCGAGATATGGTTAACGAAAGTTGACCACTTCGGCCCGGGCTCCATGTTCCGCATCGATTTCAACAAGCTGCGTTTCCTCGTCTGCGACGACAATCCGCACATGCGCCGCATCCTGCGCACGCTGCTGCATTCCTTTGGCGCGCGTGAAGTCTACGAGGCCGAGGACGGCGCCACGGCGCTGGAAATGTACAGCCATTACGTGCCTGACATCGTCATCACCGACTGGGCGATGCCGATCTTCGATGGGCTCGAGCTGGCGCAGATGATCCGGCAGCCGGAATCCAAGGGCAATCCCTACGCGCCGATCATCATGCTGACCGGTCATTCCGAGAAGCGCCGCGTCACGGTGGCGCGCGATGCCGGCGTCACCGAATTCCTGGCCAAGCCGATCTCGGCCAAGGGGCTCTACCAGCGCATCCTCAACGTGGTCGCCAGTCCCCGCCCCTTCATCAAGACCAAGACCTATTTCGGCCCGGACCGCCGCCGCAACATCAACTCAGCCTATATGGGCCCCGAGCGCCGCGTCGGCGAAAAGCACGAGGTGCTGCAGCAGCCCTCGCTGCTCGACAAGGCCCGCTCCTCCATCTAGCGCAACGTCTCTCACGATCGAGGCCGATATCATGGCGAAGAACAGCGCAAGAGACATCGAGATCACGGCCTTCGCCACGCATCAAATCATCACGCAGCCCAACCCGCTGCGGTCGGTCCTGCGCCGCGTCGAAGACAAAGACATGGACGATCCGATCGGCCGCGCCGAACAGGCGCTCGCGGGCCTTGCTGGCGAGTTCAAGGACTGGATGGCGACCGAGATCAACCGACTGTCGGCCGCCTACGTCGCCATCCGGCACGACGGCTTCAGCAAGGACAGGCGCGACGAGTTGTTTCGCGCCGCGCACGACATCAAGGGCGATGCCGCGACTTTCGGCTATCCGGCGGCAGCGGGCGTAGCCGAGAGCCTGTGCCGCGTCATCGAGCACGCGCCCGATCTCGAAAAGGTACCGGCCGAGCTGTTCACGCACCACATCAACGCCATCCTTGCCATCGTGCACGGGAACACCAAGCTCGACAGCATCAGCGTCTCCGCCGAACTCAGCCGGCGCCTGCGCAAGGTCGCCGACGACTATCTCGCCGACGCCAACCGCGATCGCCGCGAGCATCTCGAGGTGATCCTGGCACCGAGTATCGCGCCGGCGGGGTAGCTTCGCCGTTCGCGAGGTGTTGTAGGGTGGGCAAAGCGAAGCGTGCCCACCAATCGACATGGATTGTGCGGAGAGACGGTGGGCACGGCGCAATGCGCCTTTTGCCCACCCTACAGCGTCTCGTTACGCCGCAATCAGATCGTCATAGACCGGATCAACCGTCTCGTCCGCGACCAGCTCGTCGCAGAACAGCCTTGCCTCTTCGCGCGCGGATTCGGTGGCGAAGCGGCGGAGCAGGACCATCAGCGGCTCGGTCGCGCCGCGGTCGGTCTCGCAATGGGTGAGCACGCGCTCGACCATGCGGCGGCGCAGCCTCGCTGCATTGTCGTCGCTGTCGACGAAGCCCTGCTCGTGGCAGGCATCGAGCGCGACCTGGAAGGCTGCAAACGTCGCCTCGGGAAGCCCGGCGCGGCGGAGCAGCGCGTGCAGGCTGTTGCCGCCGCGATCGTGCAGCAGCGCGGACACGCGCGCCAGCGGCAGCTCGGCAAGCTCAGCCAGCGCCGCATCGAACAGGTCGAGATTGCTCGACAGCAGCGCGCGCAGAATGAGACCCGCGGTGAGCTGGCCGGTGATGCGCAGGTGCCGAACAAGCCCTTCCATGTCTTCGCCGCGGGAGCGCGCCGCAATGTTCATGGTGGAGCGGTCGCGCGCCTCGGTCGCGATGCGCTCGGCGCGGTCGGCAGTCAGCCAGTTCCGGGCTACGACGAATTGGGCCAGCGTCTCCGAGAGTTTGGCCACCAGCGCGGCGCGCGTGGCAGACGGCAGATCCTCCAGCACCAGCATCGCCTCGCGGATCGCGGCGAGATGGCCGTGACGCTCGACGATGCGATCCCAGGAGAACGGCGCAAGCTCGGCATGAGGATTTTCGATCAGCTCGAGCGCTGCCGCCGCGCAGCCGACTTCGGCAATGGCGGCGCAGACCGATACCGGCAGCGCGATGCGGCGCGCGACCGCGCACTGCACCTCGTCATTGCCGGTCGCGACGATGTCGACGAGATCGGCGTCGATCAGCAGCGGAGAATGTTCGAGCACGGGCAGCGCGACGGTCGGCTGGTCCGCCGACAGCGCCCGCACGATCGACGCCGGCGCTTCGGTACTGCGCGCGAACGCCTCGGCCATCGCCTGCCGCACCAGCGGCGAGGGATCGTCGAGCAGCATCAGAAGCGCGCCTTCAGCGGCAATACGGTCGTCATGGGAAAGGTCTGAGATCAACCAGGCCCGGGCCAGTGCCCGCGTCGCCTCGGCCCGCTCGCCGGCGGGCGCCGTCCTGATCCAATTGATGAACTGCCGAACGATCATGGTGCTTCCGGCTTACGCAACGAAGACGAAGCGGTGACGGCTTGTCACCTGCAACACAAAATAAACCACGACGCTTAACAAAGCGTTCACCATAACTGGCTGGTTTTATTGACGTTTTGTTAAGGGAACAAAGGCGGCCCGTTCACGCACCGGACCTTGCGCAGCAGCGTTCACGCTGCGACGTGTCCGAGACACGGGAGTGCGTATTAGCTTGAGAACGTGCCGCTGCGATCGCTGAACAGATCAAGTGGCTGGGGCGGCCGGACGTCGGGCGTTGCCGATGGGACCGAGGTCGCGGGTGCGACCGAGGTGAGCGAGGCATTGTTGCCCCACAATTTCTGCACGGTCGTCGAGACCGGCTGGGTGGTGTCGCCGGGCTGATAGATCGAGCGAAACACCGGCGTGATCGGTGCATTGTCCGCGGCCGTCGTTGGCGCTGTCGCGCTGACCGGCATCACCGCGCGTGTGTTCGGAAAGGTCTGGAGATACGCGGCATTGTCGATCAGCGGCGCGGCAGGCTGTACGCCGTTGGCGCTCGCGACCTGCGTGGTCGACGGCGTGCCGCCATACATCGACATCGCGCTGCGGGTGGTTTTCGAATTTGCCGCGCCGGCGTAGCGTGCATCCAGCACGGAATAGACCTCGGAGATGCTGCGCGCGCGGCCGTCCTTGGCGTAGAAGATCGAGCGATTGGCGGACGCCGCGTTAGGAAACAACCGCGCGCCAACCGCTTGCGGATTGTCCTCGGCATTGGCGATCAGTTTCGCGGCGCCGCCGACGCCCATGAAATGCGCCATGTAGAGTTCGCTGTCGGACGGCCTGCGGCCGAGCAGGCCAGTGAGCTTGAAGCTGTTCGACTGCGTCAGCGCAGCCGCCATGCTGGAGGCGGCCTCCGGATCGTCGCGCAGCTTCATGATCGACCGCTTCATCGCGGGATCATCGACGGTGTAGGTGCCCGACGACGTCCTGGTGATGGCGTCCGAATAGTTGCCATAGCCGAGCTGGGTGCCCGCTTCCTTCACCGTGCCAAGCCAGGTCTGGTCGATGAACTGGTAGAGCCCATGCGCGGATGACGTAGTCGCCCCCGCCGTGGGATCGAAATCCGATTCCATCTTGGCGGTGGTCAGCATGTACTGGAAGCTGACGCCACCTACGTTCGAGGCCTGCTTGATCGCACTGGCGACGCGTGCGCGCGACGGATCAAGGACCGCCGCCTGTGAGACACTGGAATTGTCGACCGACATGATGAAGTGTCCGCCCGCATGGCGTTGAGGCGCGCCGGCAATTCGACGCCCTGTCGTCTCACCGTGGGACAGATATGGTTAATGCGGGGTAAATTCGGGCCGCCAGCGCCGCGCTCCGCATGACGGCAGGACTACTTCTTGTACACCGCGTCCGGATCGAACAGCTTGTCCGCATCGACAAAGACGAGCCTGGCGCCGCCGTCTTCGGCCTCGACCTTGCGGTAGAAGCAGGACCGGCGGCCGGTGTGACACGCAGCGCCGATCTGCTCGACGCGCAGCCAGACCGCATCCTGATCGCAATCGGTGCGGATCTCGAGCACGCGCTGGGTCTGACCTGAGGTCTCACCTTTTCGCCACAAGGCATTGCGCGAGCGGCTGAAGTACCAGGCTTCGCCGGTCGCGATGGTCTTGCGCAGCGCCTCGTCATTCATGTGCGCGACCATCAGCACGTCGCCGGTGGCAAATTCGGTCGCCACGACCGTGACGAGCCCGGCCGCATCGAATCTCGGAAGGAAGGCGAGACCTTCCTCGGTTTCATGGGAGTGAGCGGACACAACGCCCTCGCCGGTCTATTCGCGAGGTCAGCGCTGCAGGCCTCGCACCAGGGACAGAAAACGAGCCTGTTCCGCCGGATTGTCGCGGAACATGCCGGTGAAGCGGCTGGTGAAGGTGGAGGCACCATGCTTGGCGACGCCGCGCACCGACATGCAGGTATGCTCGGCCTCGATCAGCACGGCAACGCCGCGCGGCTTGAGGATCTCGTCGATCGCTGCCGCGATCTGCGCGGTCATGTGCTCCTGGGTCTGGAGCCGGCGGGCGAAGATGTCGGTGAGGCGCGCAAGCTTCGACAGGCCGACCACACGTTCCACCGGCGTATAGGCGATGTGCGCCTTGCCGTAGAACGGCATCATGTGATGCTCGCATTGCGAGGTAAACTCGATGTCACGTACAAGGACGAAGTCGTCATAGCCGGCGGTCTCGCCGAAGGTGCGATCGAGCACCTCGGCCGGACACTGGTGGTAGCCCTGATAGAGTTCGTCGAAAGCCTCGACCACGCGGCGCGGCGTGTCGAGCAGTCCCTCGCGGTTGGTATTCTCGCCGATATAGGCGAGCAGTGTCTTCACCGCCTGCTCGGCCTCGGCGCGCGCCGGGCGCGGCTGGTCGGCGCGGACGGCGGCGGCGAGGAATTCGGAAGGATCAAGCTCCGCCGGACGGCTCTCGGGCTGCCGATCGGAGGGCTTGTTGGGGCGGATGGATTTGATGGTAGCGTCCATGTCGACTCCGTTCGACGGCCTTGCGGCCGGAGTGTCACCGGCAGACGGGGCGGCGAACCGCCGGACGCCTGAGAGAACAGTTTCGGCGAAAAGTCTGCAAGCCGTAACGTCGGCAGCAGGGTTTTGGATCACACCACTGCTGCAGCGCTGGACTGTTTTTCCGCCAGTTCCGACCCTATATAAGGCCGTGGACGGCGCACGCCAAGGCCGGTCCTGCTGGACTCCATCACATGCTGAACGACATTTATAACAAGCGCATCATCGAACTGGCCGGGAATATTCCGCGGCTCGGGCGGTTGCCGAATCCCGATGCCACTGCCACCGCCCATTCCAAGCTGTGCGGGTCGACCGTCAAGGTCGACCTCAAGATGGAGGGCGAGAAGGTCACTGACTTCGCCCATGACGTGAAGGCCTGCGCGCTGGGACAAGCTTCTTCCTCCATCATGGCAAGTCAGATCGTCGGATCGACTGCGAGCGAACTCCGTGAGTTACGCGAAACTGTTCGCAAGATGCTGAAGGAGAACGGCGCGCCTCCTGAAGGCAAATGGGAAGAGATCAAGTTCCTCGAGCCGGTCCGCGACTACAAGGCGCGCCACGCCTCGACGCTCCTGACCTTCGATGCCGTGGTCGATGCCATCGGCCAGATCGAGGCGAAGGCGAAGCAGCCGGCTGCGGCGCAAGGCTGATTCCGGAGGCTGATCCGGGCTCGTCGCTCGACCCGGAAATAGATCAGAGATTCGAGGCTACTTCTGCGACGCCGCAACCGGCGTGGCCACGCCGCCCGTGGGCACCAGGGCTTCCGCCGTCTTGGTCGACTTCGCAGGCTGCTCCGGTTCCGCACCGAACCTCGCCTGGGTCTTCGGTGCAAGCTCCGCCATTGCCGGCGCGGAGATGTCGACATGCGGCAGCACGTCGGCCACGAGATCCGTCGTCACGAGATTGGTCAGCTTGAGCTCGCCTGCATCGAGCTGATGCAGATCTTCCCAGGGCGGGACGCTGAGCGCGAGCGACAGCAGATCGCCGGCACCGCCCATGTCGAACGTGTATTTGGCAAGCCGGCCGATGTCGCGCTCCACGATCATCAGGTCCTGCGCGCTGTAGCTCGCCGCCTTGGCATCGTCGGCGCGATCGCCCATCCAGATCTGGTGAACCCGGACATGGGCCGCTTCCGGCACGTAGCGCTTCTTGCCCGCCAACAGCAGGAACACGCACATGGATTCGCAATAGGCCTCCGGCGCGACTGCCGGACGGGCCGACTGCCCGCCGCGGTTCTGAACGCTAATGCCGACCGTGGTCAGAAGTCCGAGATTGCGGAAGCGCCGGCCGAGCGTGATCGCGTCGTTGACGGAACCGCCGCTGGAATCCAGCACCACGGTGGCGCCGCCGAGCTGGCGCCCGCGGGAAAACTCTTCGAAGTCCCGGGGCGTATCGGCGGTGATGATGCCGACTGCACTGACCCAACCGCGGCAATTCGGCTCGCAGGCGACCCAATTGAACTTCATCGGCAGCTTGCGCTCTTCGAGGGCAGCACCGGCCCGGGCAGACGACCCGAGCATCGCGACGGCACCAGCCAGCACGACTCCACAAGCGGCGATTCCTACCAGCAACCAGCCGCGAAGATTGAGCGCCTTCAGAAGTTTCAAACTGGTCCCTTCCCCAAGTCCCAAGCCTTAGCCCAAGCCTTACGGCGAGCCGACTCAGCCAAGCCCCGTTCCGACATTCCAATGAGTCTCACATGGACGTCACAAAAATGGTATCCGGGGGAATACAGCTCGTCCATAGGCATTTGCTGCACTGCTCCCAAAAAGCACGCAAAATATGACGTACAAACAACAGCTTACAGTTCCCTGCACCGGAACCGCGCAAAACCTCGCCCACGATCTCAG
Organism: Bradyrhizobium sp. CAR08; assembly: GCF_052871955.1. Taxonomy (NCBI): domain Bacteria; kingdom Pseudomonadati; phylum Pseudomonadota; class Alphaproteobacteria; order Hyphomicrobiales; family Nitrobacteraceae; genus Bradyrhizobium; species Bradyrhizobium sp. CAR08. The sequence continues at coordinate 294,963 of NZ_JBIXJX010000008.1, read as the reverse complement.
CAAAGCGCCCATGAAGCAATCAGCCTGCGAGCACTGTTCCAATCCCGTCGCGGGCGCGCTCCGGCTTCCACGCAGATTCGCCCGCGCGCTGATCTGGCTCTACCGCCACACGCTCTCGCCGCTGGTTGGCTACAATTGCCGGCACCTGCCGACCTGCTCCACCTATGGCGACGAGGCAATCGAACGGTTCGGGCTGTGGGCCGGCGGCTGGATGACGCTCGCGCGCCTGCTCCGCTGCAACCCTTTCGGCACCTCGGGCATCGACAACGTGCCCCTCACCGCACCACAGGGCGCGCGCTGGTACTTGCCCTGGCGCTACGGCCGCTGGCGCGGCGTCAACGCATCCTGAGCATGATGCGGCGCCTCAGGTGTCGCTACCTTGAGTGGAACCGAAACTCTCTCCTCGCGTTGCTGTGATGCTCCCGCGGGAGGAAACAACAATGCGCTGGAAAATCAGCCCTCATTTTCACGTCAGACTTGGACCGGATTCCCGGGGTGGTTCGCGAGGCCACGATCCCAGAACCCTCGACATGCTCGCCATCATCGCCCTGCTGCTGCTCGTGGTCGGTTCCGGCTGGTATCTGGAGACGAGTCTTGCCACGCCGCCTAGCACAACGGCGTTCATCGTGCCGAGCCAGAGCGTGCACTGGTAATTAGCGGGACCAGAAAAAGCGTCCGGGTGGCGGCGGGACCGGCTCAGGCGGACGTGGCCGCTTCGGACGCAGCGGTTTCGGCGACGGCTCGGCGGACGAGGTGGTCTCCGCCCCCGGCGCCGTCTCGCTTCCCGGCACCTTCACCGCCAGCAGCAAGTTCGACTCGTGCATCCGCCAGCGGTAGCCGACGCCGAAATCGATCGGCTGGGCGCGCGTGAACAGCGCGGCGTAGCGTTCCTGGTAGCGGCCGGGAAATTCGCTGATCGGTCCGAGATAGCGGCCGAACGGGAAGAACCGCCATTGCCGCGAATTGTAGCTCGAAAGCGGAATGCCGGAATCGTCCTGGACGATGGTCGCGCTGTTGGCGAGCAACCAGTCGCGCGCCACGGTGAAATTGCCGGAGTGCAGCAGATAGGACGCACTCTTGATCAGGCTGTTGCCGGGTCCGAGCGTCTCGCAGAACTTCAGGAATCCTGCCGCGCGTGCACCTGAATTGGAGAGATCGGTCGAGAAATAATACAGCGTGCGCGCCTCGCCGTCGGGGCCCGCAAAGGTGATGCGGGCGCCGCGCGTCGCGTTCGGTCCTGGATTGTCGTTGCCGACATGCACGCCGCCCTTGTCGTCGAGTGCGACCATCTCGACATTGCGGATGATCTTGCCGGAGCGGACGAGGAAGACGTAGAGGATCGGCAAGGTGCCGTTGACCTGGTTGGTGTGCAGGTCGACCTTCATTTGCTTGGTGATGAAGAAGGAAAAACTCAGGATCGAGCCGAGCGAGCGCTCGACATTATAGAGCGCGGCGCCGACCGAACTGCGCGGCAATCGCGCCAGGTCAGCCACCGCACCGACCGGCTCCAGCGCGCCAAGCACGTAAGTGCTGGCCTTGGGATAGAAGGCGTTGGCGTAGAGGAAGTCGGGGCCGCTGAACCAATAAAACATGGTCGGCCTGGGCGCCGCCAAATTGACGTCGGCCCAGTTGCGGATCTTCGCGAGCTGGCGCTCCTCGAGCTGGGCGAAGGCACTGTCGAAGAATCTCGCGTGGCGTTGCCAACCCGAGTCCTTTGTGAGCGGCACCAGCGGCGAATCCGCCGAAGGCTGCATGCCCGCGAGGAAGCGCGCGGTGTCGTCGAAGGTTGCCTCGGCAGCACGTGCGGACGAGACGGCCGCAGCCAGCAAGGCGAGAGCCACGGCCGCAATTCTCATGGGTCGAAACATGTCTATTCGCGATTGTGTGACGTGCCAGCGGCGACCGGCCGCCTGCGGAAAACAGCATAAATCAACAGGCCCGAGACCATGACGAGCATCCCCGATAGCGATTGCACCGGCCGCTCAGTCAATAAATAGTACATCATCAACGCGGTCACGAGCAGGAACACGAGCGGCGTGAACGGGTATCCCCAGGCACGATAGGGCCGCGGCAAATCGGGATCCGTGATGCGCAGCTTGATGACGCCGGCGACCGTGAAGAACGAGCAGAACAGCAGCGCGAACTGGATGAAGTCGAGCACGGCCTCGAAGCTGCGCGTGAACAGCAGCAAATTGGCGACGGCGAGCTGAAACAGGATGGCATAGGCCGGCGCGCCGCGCACCGATCTCCGCGAGAACACGCGCAGCGCCGGAATATCCTCCCCCATCGTCATCATCACGCGCGGGCCGATCCACATCATCGCGCTGATCGAGGAGATCAGGCCGAAACAGATCATCGCGCCGACGATCCGGCCGCCGAGATTGCCGAAGATCGCGCTGCCGGCAACGCTGGCAACGTCGAGCTGTCCCGCGAGCGCGCTGACCGGCGTGGAATGCAGAAACACCGCATTCAGCGCGACGTACAGCACGAGCACGATCAGCGTGCCCGCGAGCAGCGCGCGCGGCAGGTCCCGCTGCGGCATGTTCATCTCGCCGATGATGTAGGTCGCGGCATTCCAGCCCGAGAACGAATACATCACGAATACGAGCCCGATCGCGAAAGGCGCGCTGACGATATGCGCGAGATCGCCCGCCTGCGGCGTGAAGGCGATCGGCTGCGGCTCGCCGACGATGAAGCCGGCAACCAGGAAGGCAACGATCAGCACGACCTTCAGGATGGTCGAGATCAACTGGAAGGTCGAGGAGTGCCTGACTCCGGTCAGTTGCACGAGCGAGACCAGCCACACCACGCCGATGGCAAGCGGGATCGGCGGCACACCGGGCACGACCGATTTGGCGTATTCGCCGAAGGCCATCGCGGCGAGCGCGACGGGCGCTGCAAAGCCAACCGTCGCCGACACCCAGCCGGCGAGAAAGCCGAAGGCGGGATGATAGGCACGGCCGAGGAAATTGTATTCGCCGCTCGAGCGCGGAAACATGGCACCGAGCTCGCTGTAGGAGAACACCCCGCACAGCGCGACGATGCCGCCGACCGTCCAAAGCAAGAGGATCGAGAAGCCCGAGGGAATGTCCTTGACCTGGAAGCCGAGGCTGGTGAAGACGCCGACCCCGATCATGTCGGCCACGACGATGGCGGTTGCGACCAGAACGGAGACCCCCGACCCGCTTCCGGTCAGCCGGCCGGTCCAGGGTGCAGTACCCGCATCTGATGCCGTCATCGCCGTCCTCAACCTCAGGCGTCACGCCTCGTGGGAAGCATCGTGCAGCTCGGTCCAGTCAATTCAAGCAGGGTTAACAAGGGTTAAATGAGGCGGGGCCAAATCGGTACTGCAGCACCATCAATGCACGATGCGGGCAATAAAGCGTCGTAAACACCGGGACATCCCGTCTCCCTCCCCCCACAATCACGACACGATTGCGTGGTCCCTTTGAGCGTTCCGGATGTGGGGAAGTTTCTCCGGACACTTAACGTCGCCTAAACGCCCATCGGCTCAATTGCCTTAATGATTGCCGATGGACTTGTGGTCATGACTTGGGGTCATGGGTGAATGGTCGGGGCCGTTCCGAAGCCGAGAGCTGACATCCGCGCTGACCGGACCACGTCCGGCGCACGCGGTCGTGCGCTTCGGATCGCTCTGATCTCAGCTTTGGTGCCGTTGTCGCTGACGCTGGTTCAATGCGGCAAGGCGCCTAATCCGGCAGCGCTCGCGGCAAACTCACAGGCCAACGTCCAAGGCAACGTCCCAGCCAACGTCCAGGTCGTCGCGAAGACAAACCAGCAAGTCGCAAGCAACGACACGTTCGAGGATCGATTCCCGGCCCCCCAGTTCAGGGAGCGCTTCCCATCCGCGAGCGAGGGTTTTCTGCAACGGCAGATGTCGGACTTCTCACCCAAGCGCACCGTGCAGCCGCAGCCGGAGCAGGCGCCCTACAAGGTCGCTTCGCTCGCGCCGCAGGCCCCCTACCAGCGTCCGCCACGTGAGGACCTGACGACGCTCGTCAGCATGAAATCGTCAGCTTTCCCCTATTTCGGCAACAACCCCGCCTCCGACGCGCCCTTCCTCAACATCTCCAAGGGCGACCGCCGCGGCCACCGCAGCTATTCCGGGCGCGTATTCTGGCAGGACGAGACTTACAACGATAACCGCGTCCTGATGCACGTGCCCGAACATTTCGACGTGCGGAAGCCAGGCGTGATCGTGGTGTTCTTCCACGGCAATGGCGCGACGCTGGAGCGCGACGTGCGCGACCGGCAGCTGGTGCCGCAACAGATCACCGATTCCGGCGCCAATGCCATCCTGCTCGCACCGCAGATGGCGGTCGATGCCGCCGATTCCAGCGCAGGAAAATTCTGGCAGGCTGGCGGCCTCAAGCGCTTCATCGACGAGTCGGCGAACCATCTCGCCCGCCTCACCGGCGATCCCAACAGCGGCCGCGCCTTCGCCAACATGCCGATCGTGATCGTCGGCTACAGCGGCGGCTTCCTGCCGACGGCCTGGAGCCTCGAGGTTGGTGGTATCAGTGACCGTGTCCGCGGCGTCGTGTTGCTCGACGCCGTCTATGGCGAGATGGACAAGTTCGCCTCATGGATCGAGAGCCACCGCTCCGGCTTCTTCGTTAGCTCCTACACCCGCTACACCGCGCGGCGCGACCGCGAACTGATGAGCACGCTGCGGCAGAAAGGCATAACCGTCTCCGAAGACATGGACGGCCCCTTGCGTCCGGGCAGCGTGGTGTTCGTCGAAACCGGGGACGGCATCACGCATCGTGACTATGTGACCCGAGCGTGGACGCGGGACCCGCTCAAGGACGTCCTGGTGAAGATGTCGGCAACGCCATCACTCGCGCTCACGCGCGTGGCCTCCACCAATCCATCCCCGTCGAGCCGGTAAGCCCGCGATATTGCGCCGTCGGTATTGGCTAGGTGGGCCTGTAACTGTCGCAGGCCCTGATCTGCCTCAGGTCTTTGGCAGCTTCGGAATGCTTTCGGCAAAGCCGTTGAAGCAGGCCAGCCGCTCGTCCTCTTCCTTGAAGAAACGGCAATCGGCGTAGCCCTTGGCCTTGGCCGGCTTCGGCTTTGGCGTCGGCGGGATCACGGCGTCGTAGCAATTGAGCCGGTCCTTGGTGCCGTCATCGAGGTCCAGGCAAGCCTGCAGCCGCGCCGCGATGGATTGTGGCTTGCCCTTCGGCGCGGCAGCCGGCTTGGCCGCAGCCTCCTTGGTGCCCGCCTTGGTCCCTTTGGACTTGACCTGCACCAACGGCTTGTCTCCGATCATTGGTGGCTTGTCGGCTTGCGCGAAAGCGGAAGCTGAATAGAGCACCGCGGCAACCGCCAGAATCATCCTCATCTCAGTCAACCCTCTTTGGTCCCCATGACCGGCCTTCTAGCCTCCCGGCGCGCGGTTTGCCAAGCACCTTGCGCACACAGGCACGCTTCCGTTCAGGCCGGGGCGGCTGTTGCCGGCCGGGGCCGGGTCAGGACGACCAGGATCAGCGCCACCACCACGAAACCGACTGCGACGAAGCTGAGCGTATGCAGGAGCTCGCGGGCGAACAGCAGTCCGCCGACGGCAGAGCCGACCGCCTGGCCGATATAAAGGACGGAGGTGTTGAGTGCGACGGTCGCCGATGCCAGCGACGGTGCAGCCGAGACCAGCCGCACCTGCTGCATCGAATTGGTCGAGGCAAAACCGAGGCCCCAGATCGCGACCGCACCCGCCATCAACGCGAGCGTGCCGGCGCCGAGTGCCCAGCCCGTGATTCCTGCAAGCAGCAGGCAGGTGAACAGCAGCGAGGTGCGATAGGGTCCCGAGGTGTCGACGATGCGGGTCGCGATGACAACGCCGAGGAAGCCGCAGACGCCATAGAGAGCGAACACCAGGCCGATCGCATCGGGCCCTGCGCCGGTCAGCTTGTTGAGCAGCGGCCCCATGAAGGTGAACACCACGAATTGCCCGGACATCTGCAACATCGTGATCGCAAGCAGAAGCAGGATCGTCCCGTTGCGACCGACCGCGCTCCAGGTGTTGAGATCCACCGGCGTCCCCTTCAAGCCCCCCGGCAGCCGCATCAGCAACAGCAGGAAGCTGACGCAACCGAGCGCGCCGATTCCGCCATAGGCCGCGCGCCAGCCATAGCGGCTGGCGATGAAGGTGATCAGCGGCAGGCCGACGGCGGCAGCGAGCGACCAGCCGAGGAAGATGTAGGCAATCGTGCTGCCGCGACGCTCCACCGGCACGATCAACGCCGCCGTACCGGCGGCCTGCGGCGTGTAGAGCGCGCCGACCGCGAGCATCACCAGGCGGGTGACGAGGAGGCTCGCATAGTCGGGCGCAAAGGCCGAAGCGAGATTGCCAAAAGCGAGCACCGCCAGCGTCGTGGTGAGTAACGCCCGGCGCTCGATCCGGCTGGTGAGCCAGGCCGTCAGCGGCGAGCCGATGCAGAGGATGACAGCCCCGAAGGTGATCAGGAGCGCGGCCGCATGGATGCTGACGTCGAGCCCCGTCGCCAATTCCGGCAGCATGCCCGCCGGCGCCAGTACTGAGCAGCCGGTGACGAGATTGCCGAGCATCAGGGCGGTTGGCGCGAAACGGCCGGCGCGTGCATTTTCCATGCAAACGCATGTAGAGCCGCCTTGCGACCAGTTAAAGGGCGTTGCCCGGAATAGTTCGTGCAGCGCCTCCGCTTTTGCGCGCCGGTTTCTTGGAAATGCCGGATTGCGCAGGCCGACTCGCCTGATATATCGCTCGTTCCCGCTTACCTGCGCTCGTTCGCAGGAGTGAGCCTCAGGAGACATGCCATGACCGACCAGCCCAAGGACCCATCCAAGGACCAATCCAAGTCCGAGCAGCCCAAATCCGAATCCGGTTTCCAATACAGCCTCAGCAATTTGAGACCCGTGACCCCACCGGAAAAAATCACGCTCACCTTCCCCGACGGCGCCCGGCGCGAATACGCCAAGAGCATCACCGGCCTCGAACTCGCCAAGGGCATTTCGCCGTCGCTGGCCAAGCGTACGGTCGCGATGGCGCTCGACGGCGTGGTCTCCGACCTCGACGATCCCATCGAAGCCGATGCCAGGATCGAGCTGATCAACCGGGACGATCCGCGCGCGCTCGAGCTGATCCGCCATGACTGCGCCCACGTGCTGGCCGAAGCCGTGCAGACGCTGTGGCCGGGCACGCAGGTAACCATCGGCCCCGTGATCGAGAACGGCTTCTATTACGATTTCTTCCGCAACGAGCCGTTCACGCCGGAAGACTTTGCCGCGATCGAGAAGAAGATGCGCGAGCTCATCGCGCGCGACAAGCCTTTTACTAAGGAGGTTTGGGATCGCGAAAAGACAAAACAGGTGTTCCGCGACAAGGGCGAGGCGTTCAAGGTCGAGCTGGTCGATGCCATTCCCGGCAACGAGCCGATCAAGATCTATTACCAGGGCGACTGGTTCGATCTCTGCCGCGGCCCGCACATGACATCGACCGGTAAGGTCGGCAACGCCTTCAAGCTGATGAAGGTGGCCGGCGCCTATTGGCGCGGCGACAGCAACAACCCGATGCTGACCCGCATCTACGGCACGGCATTCGCCAAGCAGGAGGACCTCGACGCTTATCTGAAGCAGATCGAGGAAGCGGAAAAGCGCGACCATCGCAAGCTCGGGCGCGAACTCGACCTCTTCCACTTCCAGGAGGAAGGTCCGGGCGTCGTGTTCTGGCACGCCAAGGGCTGGACCATCTTCCAGCAGCTGATCGCCTATATGCGACGCCGCCTGGCCGGTGACTATAGCGAGGTCAACGCCCCCCAGATCCTCGACAAGTCGCTGTGGGAGACCTCGGGCCATTGGGGCTGGTACCGCGAGAACATGTTCGCGGCGCAGTCGGCCGGCGAGGAGGCCGAAGACAAGCGCTGGTTCGCGCTGAAGCCGATGAACTGCCCAGGCCACGTGCAGATCTTCAAGCATGGCCTGAAGAGCTACCGCGACCTGCCGCTGCGGCTCGCCGAGTTCGGCGTGGTGCACCGCTACGAGCCGTCCGGCGCGATGCACGGCTTGATGCGCGTGCGCGGCTTCACCCAGGATGACGCGCACATCTTCTGCATGGAGGATCAGCTCGCCGACGAATGCCTGAAGATCAACGAGCTGATCCTGTCGACCTATGCCGATTTCGGCTTCACCGGCGATCTCACCGTGAAGCTGTCGACACGGCCGGAGAAACGCGTCGGCACCGACGCGATGTGGGATCACGCCGAACGCGTGATGGCGACGGTGCTGCGCGAGATCCAGTCGCAGAACAATCACATCAAGACCGAGATCAATCCGGGCGAAGGCGCCTTCTACGGGCCGAAGTTCGAATATGTGTTGCGCGACGCCATCGGCCGCGACTGGCAGTGCGGCACCACGCAGGTCGACTTCAACCTGCCGGAACGGTTCGGCGCGTTCTACATCGACCACGACAGCAGCAAGAAGCCGCCGGTGATGGTGCACCGCGCGATCTGCGGTTCGATGGAGCGCTTCATCGGCATCCTGATCGAGCACTATGCCGGCAACTTCCCACTCTGGCTGTCGCCGGTCCAGGTGGTGGTCACCACCATCACGTCGGAAGCCGACGAGTATGCCAAGCAGGTGCTGGAGCAGGTCCGGCGTGCGGGACTTCGGGCCGAGATCGACCTGCGCAACGAAAAGATCAACTACAAGGTCCGCGAGCATTCGCTGGCCAAGATTCCGGCACTGCTCGTGGTCGGCAAGAAAGAGGCCGAGACGCAGTCGGTCTCGATCCGCCGGCTTGGCAGCGACGGGCAGAACGTGATGCCGACGAGGGAGGCGCTTGCCGCTCTCGTCGGCGAAGCGACCCCGCCGGATATCCGGCGGGCGCGCGGCGCGGCCTGACATCTGAAATCGGTCTAAACTCGCTTTCGGTTGCGGGCGTGCATGCTTATCTCGGCATGGCACGCCCGACGACCAGCCGAAGAGGAAACCGCAGTGCCCGACGCCATCGAACTCCTGAAGACCCGCCGCTCGATCAAGCCGCGCGAGATGTCCGGACCTGGCCCCTCCCCGGCCGAGCTCGAGACGATCCTCACCATCGGTGCGCGCGTGCCCGACCATGGCAAGCTCGCGCCCTGGCGCTTCATCATCTTCGAGGGCGATGCGCGCCAGCGCGCCGGCGAGGTGATCGCGAAGGTGTTTGCCCGGAAGAATCCCGGCGCGCCGGCGGCCGACGTCGAGACCGAGCGCAAACGCCTCACGGATGCGCCGCTGGTGATCGGCATCGTCAGCTTCACCAAACCGCATCCGAAGGTGCCGGCCTTCGAGCAGGAATTGTCGGCCGGGGCCAGCGTTATGAACATCGTCACGGCCGCGGCGGCGCTCGGCTACGGCGCCTGCTGGCTGACCGGCTGGTTCGCGTTCGATCGCGACGTGCTGGATGGCCTCGGCCTCAAGCCGGACGAGAAGCTCGCGGGCTTCGTCCATATCGGCAAGCCGACCAGGCCGAGCGAAGACCGTCCGCGACCGGTCCTTTCTGAAATCGTGACGCGATTTTAATCGAAGGCGTGTTGACGCCTTCGACGTCTTGCGGCTTTGATCCCGGCGAGGGAGGAAGCCCGGATGAAGCGTCGTGAATTTCTGGTCGGAGCCGCGCTGCTGGCCGGCACGATGGCGCGAAGCCGCGCCGCCGACGTCCCCGCGCCGTCGTCCGACGGGCTCGACCGCATCACAGCGTATTTCGACAACGAGGTGACGAATGGCCGGCTGCCCGGCGCCGTGGTGCTGGTCCAGCAGCACGGCAAGCCGGTCTATCTGAAGACTATTGGCGTGCGCGACACCAGGACCGGTCTCGCGATGACGCCCGATACGATCTTCGCCATCCACTCGATGACCAAGCCGATCACCTGCCTTGGCGCGATGGTGCTGATCGACGAGGGCAAGCTCGCGCTCACCGACCCCGTCTCGAAATACGTTCCTCTCTTCGCCGACACCAAGGTGGGCCTCGAGGTCACCAATCCCGACGGCACGTTGCATCTGGATCTCGTGGCCCCGGTCCGTCCCGTCAACATCGAGGATCTGCTGCGGCACACCTCCGGCATCAGCTACGACTACATCGGCGGCAAATGGGTCGAGCAGGCCTACAAGGCCGCCAATATCTTCGAAGGTCAATTCAACAACAGGGAATTCGCCCAACGCATCGCAAGGCTGCCGCTGGCACGGCAACCGGGAACGCTGTGGCGCTACGGTCATTCCACTGACGTCCTCGGCAGCGTCATCGAGATCATCTCGGGCCAGACGCTGTACGAATTCCTCAAGCAGCGCATCTTCGATCCGCTCGGCATGAGCAGCACCAAGTTCGCGCTGGCGACCGAGGACGAGCTTGCGCGGATGGCGCGGCCGCTGCCGAACGACAACATCCTGCTCGCCGCCGAGCGCGAGCGCCTCGATCACCCCGAATGGCAGTCCGGCGGCGGCGGGCTGCTCTCGACCATCACCGACTACCAGCGATTCGCGCAGATGCTGCTCAATGGCGGCGAGTTCGACGGCAAGCGCTATCTGAGCCCCGCTGCCTTCAAGGCCATGACGACCGATCACGTCGGGCCGGGCTCGGGCGTCGGACGCGATTACTTCTATTTTCCGGGCGACGGCTTCGGCTATGGCTATGGCCTCGCGGTGCGGACCGATCCCGGCAACGCCAAACCGCCGCCGCCGGGCTCGCTCGGCGAGTTGAAATGGGACAGTGGCAGCGGCACCTATTTCGGCGTCGATCCCAAGCTCGACATGGTCTACCTGCTGATGCAGCAGACCCAGAACGAGCGCAGCCGCATCACGCCGGCCTTCAAGGCGCTGGTCTACGACTGCTATCCGTCCGAGTTACGCCGTCCGTGAATCTCGCTCGCCGAAATCGGCGAGCAGCTTTGCGATCTCGGCGGCGTATACTCCCATCATCCTCGTCATTGCGAGCGCAGCGAAGCAATCCAGAGTCTTTCCGCGGCGGCAGCCTGGATTGCTTCGCTGCGCTCGCAATGACGGAGTGAGTGGCTGGCAGCCTCGCGCTTCGATTCGCATTCCGAGTGGCAGACACACCTTCGCCCTCTCGCGGCGAATTTCGCCCGAGCTTTGCTCGTCGCCTAGCCCTCAAATGAAAGAGGGCGCAGGGAAGACCGGGTGCCGGCTGGCACCCGCGGTCCACTGTGCGAGATTGTCGTAACAAAGATTGCACAGCGGCATACAGGTGAAGCCAAAACAACCGGCCTTCCCTGCGCAGTGGCTTTACGGCTTATGTCGTGCTCTCCCCGGGGAGCGATGCACTATTGCCCCCGTCGCCTTACGGATGACTGATGCGTATGCCCGGTCGGGCAACCCACATCACCGCAACGCTTGACGCACAGACCCCGGGCGTCAGGACCACACGATTTTGCCGTACGCCGATCACACCGGTCGTGTGCGCGAGGCCTTCACTCACGGTTGCCCGACCTGCGAAGCCGATCGCGCCGATGCGACTAACGTCCACCGCCGCCCGACCCGCGTTCGTGACGATCGCGATACGCCCCTCTTCCTTGGGCCGGGTTGCGGCGACACATACGCCGTTTCCGAATTTCGGTAAAGTGGAATATTTTTGGTGCCGCGTGTTGACCGACCGTTGGGGTGTTTTGCCCGTCGGGCAACGCAAGGTCTTGTAGCCAGGATGAGCGAAGCGATATCCGGGATTCCTACCACGGGCTGTCCCGGGTATCGCTTCGCTCACCCGGGCTACGGCAGCGTGTCAGGAGCCATCACCCTGCCAATCGCTCGATCACGAGATCGAGCAGCGCGCGCAGGCGGGTGAGGCGCTTGAGATCGCGATGATAACCCACAAAAGTGTCGCGGCCGGGTGGCGTCGCGCCGATGTCGAGCGCGACCAGCCGGCGGTCGCGGTCGCCGAGCGGGCGCGGCAGCACCGCGAGCCCGCCGCCGCTCGCGCAAAGCTCCGCCTGCGCCTGCCTGTTGTTGCTGCGCGAGGCGATTTCCATATTCGGCAGCGTGCAGTTCAGCCACAGGGCATCGGGCATGTCGGCGAATTCGGTATTCATCGTCACAACGCGGACACCGCTTCCGTCGCCCGCGCGTGGCGGCTTGCTGCCTTTCTTGCCGTAGAGTGCGTAGGGAATGTGGAGCAGCTTTCGGGAGATCACTTCAGGCTCGCTAAACGGTTTGATGCGGAAGACGAGATCAGCCTCGCGGCGCGGCAGGCTATAGAGGCGCGCATCGGTCAGAAGCTCGACGGTCACCTTGGGATGGCGCTTGCCAAAAGCGGCAATCACCGGCGAGAGTATTACCGTGCCGAACCAGTCCGACGACGACAGACGCAGCAAGCCATCGAGCTGCGTCTCCGCACCGGACGCACGCCGCTCCAAGGCGAGCGCCTCCTCTTCGATCCGCTCGGCATGGCGCAGCACAGCCGTTCCCTCGTCGGTCAGCACGAAACCATCCGCCGTACGCTGGAACAGCGTTTGCCCGAGCGACTGTTCGAGCGCGCGAAGTCGCCGTCCCATCGTCGGCTGGGTCTGGCCGATCTTGCGCGCGGCCGCGCCGAGAGTGCCTTCGCGCGCAATCGCCAGGAAGATGCGCAGATCACCCCAGTCCACCGGAAGCCTCCCTCATACAAAAACGCACGGACATCGTACATTCTCATTCCTTCCCATGCAAAAATTCATGAGCATATTGGGGCCACCAACGGAGCAAGACGATCATGACGAGACTATCGACCATGCGCGCGGCCGTCCTGGAGTCCCACAACGCGCGCCAGCGCCTCTCAACGATCTCCACGCCCGAGATCGGCCCACGCGAGGTGCTGGTGCGAATCCGCGCGAGCGGGGTCAATCCGCTCGACACCAAGATCCATGCCGGTGCCGCGGCGCATGCACGCCATCCGCTGCCTGCGATTCTCGGACTGGATCTCGCCGGCGTGATCGAGCAGACCGGACATGACATCTCGCGGTTCAAGCCGGGCGACGAGGTCTATGGCATGACGGGAGGCGTCGGCGGTGTACAGGGATCGCTCGCGGAATTCGCCGCTGTCGACGCCGACCTGCTGGCATTGAAGCCTGCCAATCTCAGCATGCGGGAGGCAGCCGCCCTGCCCCTCATCTTCATCACGTCCTGGGAAGGACTGATTGACCGCGCGGCGCTGAAGGCCGGCCAGAAGGTGTTGATCCATGGCGGCGCAGGCGGCGTCGGCCACATCGCGATCCAGATCGCGCGCGCGTTCGGAGCAGATGTGTTCGCGACCGGCTCGGCATCGCAGCGCGCCACCATCGAAGGTTTTGGCGCAACCTTCATCGACCGTGACACCGCCATCGCGACTTATGTTGCAGAGCATACGGGCGGCCGCGGCTTCGACGTCGTCTACGACACCGTCGGCGGTAAGGTCCTCGACGCCTCCTTCGAAGCCGTACGCCGCTTCGGTCATGTCGTGAGCGCGCTCGGATGGGGTACGCATGGGCTTGCGCCGCTCTCGTTCCGCGCCGCCACCTATTCCGGCGTGTTCACGCTGCTGCCACTGCTGTCAGGCGAAGGCCGCGCGCATCACGGAGAGATCATGGCGGAGGCCACTCGCCTGGTTGAGGCGGGCAAGCTCTTGCCGCTGCTGGATGCGCGGCACTTCACGCTGGAGAGTGTCGATGACGCCTATGCGCTGATCCGCGATCACGCGACGCAGGGCAAGCTCGTCGTGGATATCTGACGGCGCTCGCAGAGAAGTCCCGTCCCCCCGATGGATGAGGCGCAAGGCGGGGCGGCGGAGACCCGCACGCGCAGTCGCGACTAGTCCTCGCTGGACGTCGCCAAGCGGTTGCGCAGCGGGGCCTGCGACAACAGAAAGAACAATGCGCGCTCGCCATGATATTTGGCGGACGGCCGAGTGCGCTCGAAGCCATCGGCAAATTTCTTGCCGGATTGGTCGCACACCTGCCACCGCCAGCCGAACCGCTTACGCCTGGTGAGGATCACTTCGAACATGCCGACGAGCTTGGTCCCCTGCTCCTTGCCGGTCTCGCAGACGCACGAGCCTGCTCCGGCCTCCCCCGTTGGAGTGATGTCCGACATATAACGCGGCAGGATGGAAAGCGAATAAAATTGATTATCGGAAATAGGTATCTTGCACCGGCTGTGAGGAAGTCGCGGCGCCGCTGGAATAAGCCGCCGGTGCCGGTGTTGATCGGTCCTGCTTGGTAGCGCTGCCAGAGCTGTTCAAATCGAAACGCCAACAATCGCAACAGCGGAGCAGCGGAAAACATCTGCTTTCGCACACGGGACTGGCGGTAATAAGATATGGGAATCCATGCGCTGAATGAGAAGTGTTCACCAGGCACGAAGACCAGCGTCGGGCCGCATGCGGCATCACCGCTCAAGCACTACCGCGCGACGACCTCGACTTCGCCGTCGACGCCGTTGACGACATTGAAGCCGCGCTCGTAGACCTTGCCCTCGTTCTTGGCGATGGCGCGGTATTCGCCTTCGGAGAGCACGACGCGCGGAAAGGCGCCGATCGATTCCTTGATGACGTCGCCGCCCGGGGTCAGCACCGACCAGGCGGTGTTGGCGAGCGCCTCGCCGCCCCTGTCGCTGACGAGCTTGAGCGTAATGACGGCAGCGCGGTGGGTGATGGTGACGTCGGTGAGCTTGCTGGCCTGAACGCGGATGTCCGAGCGCACCACCGAATTGGCGTCGCCGTAATTCGAGATGATGTAGTAGGTGCCCTCCGGCAGCAGCACGACGTCGCCGGCGGCGACGTTCGGCACCAGGGAGGCGCGCTCGCCGGATTCGAACTGGCTGCCCTTGTAGATCGCGAACGAGATCTGGTTCTGCGGAATGCGGCTGGTGCCGACGCGGCCCTCGATGCGCAAGCCGCCGGCGGGCAGCACGAAGGATTCCCGATCGGTCTCGGCTTTCAGGCTGACAGTGCGCACAGCGCTGACGAGGCCAAAGGCGACATGCACGACGTAATTGCCGGGCGGCAACACGATGTTTGGCGTGGCATTACGATCTTCGCGAATCAGCTTGAAGGTGCCGTTCTCGTCGGGACGATCGGCAAACACGCGCCAGACCAAGCCGCTGGTGATCGGCGGGGTGTCCTTGCCGTATTTCGCGGTCAGCGACAGCACGCCCTGTCCGGGCACCGCCGCGTTGAGCGGCGGGGCGGATGGCACAGTCGTGACTGCGGGCGGCGGCATGCTGGGCGTGGTCGGCTGCAACAGGGTCGGCGGCAGGCTCGGCGGTCCGGCACCCGGGCCGGAGGGCGGCGCCAGGCTGACGGCACCGCCGGGATCGGGCACCGACGCGGGCGGCACCGGCGGCGGACGATCGGAGAAAAGCTGCGCCTGCGCAGCATTTTGGCCAAGAGTATAGAGGAAGGCAGCAAGGACCAGCACCGGCAGCAGCGATGCGCTGCGCCGCCATCCGATGATGCCGTCACCCCCGAGAGTCATGCCACCTGCTTTTCACCGAAAACGCGGCAAATTCAAGCCTCTGGACCCCTGAGAAATACGGCCAATACGGTTCTTTGGAACCCGGCTGACGCCTGCGTGATTACCCCAGGGGCACCCGTCCCTCGCCATACTCCTGCCCCGCGCGCTTCCCAAACCGGCATAAACCATGCTTCGGCCCGGTTCTGGCGGAGCGCGAGTGCGGTGCCTAGTCTGACGGCGGGTCCCGGCGTAGGAGAGTTTCGGTGCTGGACATATTGAAGGGTCGGGGTTCGAACAGCGATAAGGTCGGCGAGAAAGTCGGCCTGGGCAGCATCCGCCGGCCGGTCATCGGCCTTGCCCTCGGCGGCGGCGCGGCGCGCGGCTTCGCTCATATCGGCATTATCAGGACCCTGCTCGCCAACGGAATCGTGCCTGACGTCGTAGTCGGCACCTCGATCGGCGCAGTGGTCGGCGGCCTCTATGCAGCCGGCCGGCTCGATACGCTGGAAGAATGGGGCCGCAGCCTGCAAGGCATGCGCAACATCCTCGGCTATCTCGACATCCGCCTCAACGGCTCTGGCCTGATCGGCGGCGAGAAGCTGGCGACCCGGCTCGAGGCTGCCTGCGGCCAGAGCCAGATCGAGGATCTCCCAGTCAAGTTCGCCGCCGTCGCGACCGAGGTCCGCACCGGCCACGAGATCTGGCTGACGCGCGGCCGCGTAGTCGACGCGATGCGCGCCTCCTACGCGCTGCCCGGCATCTTCTCTCCGGTCCTGATCGGCGATCGCTGGCTGGTCGACGGCGCATTGGTGAACCCGGTGCCGGTCTCGGCCGCCCGCGCGCTCGGCGCGGAAATCGTCATCGCCGCAAATCTTTCCAGCGACATCTTCACCTATTCGACGACGGTCTATTCGCACGGCGCGATGCCTGAACCGGTGATCCCCGCGACCGAAGAGCCGGCGTCAAAGCGGCGCTTCCCGAGATTCTTCTCGCCTGAGAAGACGGTGAAGCGCGAGTTCTTCGGCGGCGGCAGCGCCCGGCCCGGCCTCTCCTCGGTGATGGTCGACGCTTTCAACATCATGCAGGACCGTATCACCCGGGCCCGCCTCGCCGGCGATCCGCCCGACATGCTGATCACACCGCGGATCGGCCAATTCGGCTGGTTCGATTTCCACCGCTCCGAGGACCTCATTGCGCTGGGCACCCGCGCAGCCGAGCGTGCGCTGGAGTCCATCCAGGAGGCAATCCACGAACTGGCGCCCGCGCCCGAGGGCGCCGCGCCCAAAGCCGACCAGCAGGCCTGATCAGGCGGTCTACTGATCAGGCAGTCTTGATGTAGTCGCGCAGAGCTTCCTGCTCGGCCTCGTATTCCTGCACCCGACGCTTGACGATGTCGCCGATCGAGATCAGGCCGACCACCTTGCCGTTGTCGACCACGGGCAGATGGCGGAACTTGCCGGTGGTCATCATCTCCATGAGCTCGGCGACCGTGTCGGTCTCCTTGCAGGTGACCACCTTGCGGGTCATGACCTGCGAGACCGGCTCCTCCAGCGCGCCGGCGCCGCGCTCGCCGATCACCCGGACGATGTCGCGCTCCGACAGGATGCCTTCCAGCCGGCTCTGGTTCATCACCAGCACCGCGCCGATCTTCTTGTCGGCGAGCAGTTTGACCGCGGCAGCCAGCTTG
The DNA here is from genome assembly GCF_052871955.1 of Bradyrhizobium sp. CAR08. Classification (NCBI taxonomy): domain Bacteria; kingdom Pseudomonadati; phylum Pseudomonadota; class Alphaproteobacteria; order Hyphomicrobiales; family Nitrobacteraceae; genus Bradyrhizobium; species Bradyrhizobium sp. CAR08. The sequence goes on along the minus strand of NZ_JBIXJX010000008.1, from coordinate 277,827 downwards.
GCGTCGGGCTCGACGCTCATGATCTGGTGGCCCTTGGTGTTGAGAATCGAACGTACCGTCATTGTCGCCTCCCTGAATCGCAACCGTCCGCTGTTCGCGGTCCGGACTTGTTCTTCGAGTCTTCAACTAACAGTTTCAGCGCCGGTTCACGCTCAGGCGCTTTGCGAAGCATCGCCGCTAGCGGCCTGTCGCTTCGGAACATTGTTCTCGGGAATGATGGATGAATTCGGGCGGCGCCGCAAGCGCCGCTTCAAATGCGGTCTGAAATGTCCCGTGATGACGCATCCGCAGCATCACTTCGCACGCGCGGCACCGGATCGAACAGCGCGAACAGCAACAGGCCGGCAAGGAAGCCGCCGATATGCGCCTGCCAGGCGACGCTCGTGGTCTCGCTGTCGACGCCAATCGCGCCGACTCCGAAGACGATGTTGACGCCGAACCACACCGCAAGAAAACCGAGCACCCGCCCGTCGCGCAACGCGCGCGACAGCGGCAGCGCCGGAACTCTTGCGGCGGTATCGGCATCCGATCGGCTGAACGACAGGAAGCTGCCGCGAACGAAGGCGAAGCGGATCGCCGCCGCCATCGCGCCGGACACCGAGGCCGAGGCGCCGATCATCGGCGCCACCGCGTGCTCATGGGTGACGAGATGGGCGAGCGCGCCGGCCGCCGCCGTCACCGCGAGGAACAGAAAGAACCTGATGGCGCCAAAGCGCCGCGCCAGCGCGCTGCCGAACGGCAACAGCCACAGCACGTTGAAGCCGAGATGGGTGAGATTGGCGTGCAGCAGCGAATAGGTGACGAAGGTCCAGACCTTGGCGCCGGCTCCGCCGGGGATCTCCAGATTGAGCAGCGAGGAATCGTAGCGCTTGGGGATGAAGCCGAAGACGTCGATGGTCCAGTTCTCGAGCTCCGGCGGCAGCAGCACCCGCAGATGGATCACCGCGAGCAGGAGGATATAGGCGGTCAGCGCGAACGGCAGCGTCAGGATCGGCTCGCGCGGAGCCTCCTCAACGACGGCCGGCACCCCCAGCGAAGCATCTTGCGACGAAGGATCTTGCGGCGGAGAATTTGGCGGGAATTCCAAGGGCGGCTTCGCTTTCAGGCGCGATCGGAGCGACAGGCTTCACGACAGGCCTTGGAGATAGTCGCCTTTGCCCGCGCTGCGCAAGTGCACAAAAGGAAAAGGCAGGGCCCTGGGAAAGCCCTGCCTATCCGTGTCGGACTTCCGGTACCCAGAGAGGCGGGAGTATCCCCACCCCTCCCCGCGGCCGGTGACCAAACTGTTTGACGCCTGTGTACAGGCCTCGCCGAGAACCTGGAGAAAAGCGGCGAGGCTTGCGACCGCGATCACCATAGCAGCGGGGCGGTGCACGGAAAGCGCATAGTTAATTTAACGTTAACGACGCAAAGGCAGCGCCAGGAGCACCGAAAATGCCGCTGCGGCATGGACGCTGCAAAGCCCCTCCTGCACAACAACACAGGGATCGCGGCTGCACTGAAGCGGGACAGGTTTGTCCCGCGAGGTTGCGCCCCGGGGTAAGCGTTCAGCCATGAAACATCCGTCGAGCCGCGAGTTCTTCGCATATTGGGACACCAAGCGGGGCACCGCGCGGGCCCCTGACCGGGCCGATATCGATCCGGCCGCCGTGCGCGGCCTGCTCGGTGACATCTTCGTGCTGTCCTGCGAGCCCCATCTCGGCTTTCCGTTCCGCGTCGCCGGCACGCGCGTCTGCGCGCTCGCAGGATGCGACCTCAAGGACTCAAGCTTTGCGGCGCTGTTCAACGAGGCTAGCCGCCGCGAGATCGAGGAGATCACGACCATCGTCGCCGACGAGAGCCTCGGGGCAATCGCCGGCGTCACCGCCGCGCGCGAGGACGGCAGCAAGGCCTATCTCGAGCTGCTGCTGCTGCCGTTCAACGCCCGCCCGCATACACCGGTGAGCGTGACAGGCGTGCTCGCGCCGTTCGACGACGAATGCGGCGCGCTGGGTCCGTTCGCCCTCACCTCCTGGCGCTATCTGCACCAGCCGGAAAAACTGCTGCCGCGCGCGATCCGCAAGCTGCAGATCGCACGCGGGCTGATGGTGTATGAGGGGCTGCGCTAGGAGTGCACCCTGCTCACGGCATCGCCAGATGCCAGGCGCCGTTCAGAAAGCCGTCGCCCGTGACGTCGCCGGGCTTGGTGTCCTTGGCAAAGGTGTAGAGCGGCTTGCCCTTGTAGGCCCACTGCTTCGAGCCGTCGTCGCGCGTGATGACGGTGTAGCCGTCGGCGGCGGCATCGCTCGCCTCGGCTTTCAGCACCGGCCAGTTGGTCGCACACGGACCATTGCAGGCCGACTTGCCGTCAGCATCCTTGTCGAAAATATAGAGCGACATGCCCTTGGCGTCGGTGAGCACGTTGCCCTTGTCGGTTTTGCCGGTCTTGGTCGGCGGTGCCGCAAAAGCAGCGGGAACCAGCGCCAGCGATATTGCGAGCGTGAGCGCGAGGCGGATCGAGGATGTCGTCATGGTCTCTCCTGTCATGCAATGGGCTTGCATGGGTAGGACGCCGCGCGAGCCGTCGTATTCCTGAGACGGCGGCAAAGATATTTTCGCTGCGCGCATCGTCGCATCGGAATAAACTGGGACGATTGAGACGGAACGACGGATCGACATGAGCAAGCCGCATTGGCGTCCCGCCCGCGCCTCCGATCTGCCGGCGATCAGCAAGATCGCAGCGCAAATCCATCCCGATCTGCCTGAACGCCCCGAGGTGCTTGCGGAAAAGATGCGGCTCTATCCCTATGGCTGCCGCGTGATCGTCGCGGACGACGGGATCGTCGGCTACGGTCTGGCGCATCCCTGGATGCAGCACCGGATTCCGCCGCTCGACGGCTTCCTCGAGCAATTGCCCGGCGATGCGGACTGCCTCTATTTGCACGACGTCGCGGTGCTGCCCGACTTTCGCGGCGGCGTCGCGCGCGACTATGTCATCGCGATCGAACAGCTCGCGCGCACATCAGGAATCGCGACGCTCGCATTGGTGTCGGTCTACGCCACGCGGCCGCTGTGGCAGCGTCTCGGCTTTCGGCCGGTCACCGCGGATGCGGAGCTGCGGGCGAAACTCGCGTCCTACGGCGACAGCGCGACCTACATGCTGCGCGACCTCGCTGCGACGTAACGCCCCTCCCCGTCGACGCCGGTAGGCCGCCGTCAGGCGCGATGCTTCTTTTTAGTCTTCGGCTTCTTCCCGGCGGCGCGCTTCTCAGACCACGACGTGACCGAGGGCTCAGCGTGGCCCGGCTTGTTCTTGTGCTTTTTCTTCTTTGCGAAGGAAGGCGCATCGTCGAATTTCGGTGTGCGTTCGCCGTACGGCTTTTCGTGCGGTTTACCGTGTGGCTTGCCGTGAGGTTTGCCTTGCGGTTTGAACCCGTTCGGCTCGCGCGCGCGTTCGCCCTGGCGTTCACGATGATCGCTGTCGCCGATCTCGCGCCGCGGCGCGTGGGGCCGCTCTTCCGAAGCCGCCTGTCGCTGCGGCGCATCCGCCATCGGCTCGAGGCGGATATTGTCTTCCTTGTCCGGACGCTTGATCTTCACGGCGAAGGATTCCGCGACCCGCTCGGAAATTTCGAACTCGGTCGTGGTGTCCATGATCTTGATCGCGCCGATATCGTTCTTGTCGATGCCGCCGCGGCGGCAGATCATCGGCAACAGCCAGCGCGCTTCCGCATTCTTTTTTCGTCCGATGTTGGCCCGGAACCAGACGCTGCCATCCGCCATGCCATGTTTCGACGACGATTTTCCCGCTTTGGGCCGCGCCCTTTCGGGCCGATCATCGCCACGCGATGCGCGGATATCGTCGCGCGGTGCGCGCGTATCATTGCGGCCGCGATCCTCGCGCGGCCGGCTGCTCCGCTCGCCGGGATCCATAATGTCTTCGGGCGACGGCAGCCGCGCGCGATAGAGCCGTGCGAGTGACGCGGCGATCTCCTCGGCCGACCGCTCGGCCAATAGCGCCTGCGCCAGCGCCAGATCGTCGGCGGTGGTCTCCTCCGTGAACAGCACGTCCTTCATGCGCTCGTGATCGAGCTTGCGGATCTCATCCGGCTGCGGCGCCGTCCCCCAGACCGCGTCGATGCCCGAGACGTTCAGCAGCATTTCCGCACGCCGCCGCCGCACGGGCGGCACCAGCATGACGCTCGTCCCCTTGCGGCCCGCGCGGCCGGTGCGGCCGGAGCGATGCTGCATGACCTCGGCGTCGTTGGGCAGGTCGGCATGAATGACGAGATCGAGGCTCGGCAGATCGATGCCCCGGGCGGCGACGTCGGTCGCCACGCAGACGCGCGAGCGTCCGTCGCGCAGCGACTGCAGCGCCGTGGTTCGCTCGTTCTGCGTCAATTCGCCTGACAAAGCGACCACGGAGAAGCCGCGCTCCAGCAGTGCCGCCTGCAAGTGCCGGACGCCGTCGCGCGTGCTGCAGAATACCAGCGCGCTCGGCGCCTCGTAGAAGCGCAACACGTTGACGACGGCGTGCTCGGCATCACCGGGCGCGATCCGGATCGCGCGGTACTCGATATCGGCGTGACCGCCTTCGTCGCCGGCGACCTCGATCCGGAACGCCCGCTGTTGATACTGCTTGGCCAGCGCGACGATGCCGCGCGGGAACGTCGCCGAGAACATCAGGGTGCGGCGCGTGTCCGGCGTGGTCTTGAGGATGAACTCCATGTCCTCGCGAAAGCCGAGATTGAGCATCTCGTCGGCCTCGTCGAGCACGACTACCTTCAATTCCGAGATGTCGAGACGGCCGCGGCGCAAATGATCGCACAACCGGCCGGGCGTGCCGACGACGATATGAGCGCCGGCCGCAAGCTCGCGCTGCTCGCGCCTGGGGTCCATGCCGCCGACGCAGGAAACGACGCGCCCGCTCGCATGCTCGTACAGCCAGGCCAGCTCGCGATGGACCTGCAAGGCAAGCTCGCGGGTCGGCGCCACGATCAGGGCAAGCGGTGCACCCGCCCGCTCGAACCGCTCGGCGTCGCCCAACAGGTCCTTGGCCATGGCGAGCCCATAGGCCAGGGTCTTGCCGGAGCCGGTCTGTGCCGAAACCAAGAGATCGCGGTCAGCGGCCTCGTCCGTGAGTACGGCGAGCTGAACGGGGGTCGGACGGTCGTAATTGCGCTCGGCCAAAGCTCGGGCGAGCGGCGCACTCATGGTCGGAAAAGACACGGGATAAACCTTGGTTGGTCCAGGCGCGGAACGTCGAGCCGCGCGACCTGAAGCTGCGTAGGCGGCAAATGGTCCAGCCGCACGCGTGGTGATCTGATTTGGACGCTCTTTACGCCAAGTGCGGGCAAATCACCATGCCTATGACGCATGGCTTTGGTGATGCCGAGAAGAAGCTTACTGGCCAGCTCGACCCACTACATCCAGCGTTTTCGGGGCATTTTACTGCATATAGCGGGATTTTGGGGCGAGGCTGCAGATTTTCACGGCCACCTCGCTTAAATTATGCGCGGTTGAAGCTGCCGGAGACGCACAACAGGGCTAAGCTCAGGCCGATTGGACTAGGGAGCACGACGATGCGATTGGCAGTCATTTCCGATATCCACGGCAACCTTGCCGCGCTCGAGGCGGTGCTGGCCGACATCAAGGCGCGTGGCGTCGATCGTACGGTCAACCTTGGCGATTGCGTCACCAGCCCGTTGTGGCCGAAAGAGACTTTCGAAGCGCTCGAGGCGCTGTCGTTGCCGACCGTACGCGGAAACCATGATCGCTGGATTGAGGAGTTTCCGGACGACAAGCTCTCGTCGGCGGGTCTGTTTGCGCGCAACGCATTGACTGCGGAGCAACGTCTCGCACTCCACAGCCTGCCTTCCCAAATACGGCTGGACGATGGGATCCTGGCCTGCCACGGCACGCCCGAGAACGATACGACATGCCTGCTGGAAGAAACGCTCGACGACGGCCGCTTCGTACCGGCACGCCGCGACGTGCTGGCAATGCGCCTCGCGAGTGAGCCGACGGCGCGTGTGGTGCTGTGTGGTCATAGCCACCGCCAGGCCGTCGTTCACGGACCTCATGACTGTCTGGTTCTCAATCCAGGGAGCGTTGGTTGCCCGGTCTTCGCAGACATTCCCGTTGCCGCAAACCTGGAATACCGCTCGCCGCACGCGCGATATGCAATCCTCACGAAGCGACAAAGGGGCTGGCAGGCCGAACTCTTGGCCCTCGAATACGATTGGGACGCCGCATCGTCCCGTGCCCTCGCCAACGACCACCCGAAATGGGCGCAGGCCATATCGTCGGGATATGTCAAATAGCTGCTGGCATCGCTCGACCCAAATTGTGCCGCACGGAAGAACGGGAGAACACATGGCCGACGGAATCTCGCTTGCCGACAAGCTCGCGACATTTGGGGATTTCTGGTCCCCACGCACGATCACGACCTTCAACGATTGCGACGTGATGGTGGTGAAAGTGAAGGGAGAATTCACCTGGCACAAGCATGACGACACCGACGATTTCTTTCTCGTCCTGAAAGGCAGTTTGGAGATCGAATTACGGGATCGCACGGTGACGCTTGGTCCGGGCGAACTCTATGTCGTGCCCAAAGGTGTCGAGCATCGCCCGGTCGCGCGCGAGGAGGTTCATCTCCTGCTCATCGAGCCGACCGGCACGCCGAACACGGGCGACAAGGCCACCGCCGCGGCCCGCAAGCTCGCATAGAGGGCAACTCGCCCAGCGCAGCTCTATGCCTGCAGCCCTAATCCCTGGAGGTCACCAGGCTGCTGAAGCCGCCGACCAGTCTAGCTCTTGCCCGCACAAGAGTGTCCCTGGCCGCGCGGCTCAGTGCGCGGATGGCGCGCCAGGCGTCGGTTGCCTGCAGCCACGCCTTCACCTCGGAGTACTTGCCGTACGTCCAGGCAAATGCCGGAATCCGCATCAGCTTGTCACGCGTGAGATGGAACAGGCGCTCGACCAGCACGAGCTTGAGCAGCTCGCCGACGATAAAAGTCGCCGCCCCGCTCAGGACCTGGCCCGTTGCCGCGAGATAGGCTGCCACGGGCTTGACCGGCTCCAGGATGATGACGGGCACGGAAAACAGGGCGAGCGAGCAATAAGGCGACAGCGATCTGATCCAGGCGCGCAATCGCTTCAATTGGAGATGCCGCCCGATCCAGCGCGAGATTGGCCTCGCCACAGCGATGAAGACCGCATCCACGAGGAAGTAGATGGCGGCCGCGATGTAGGTCAGGGGCTTCAGGATCTGCTTCACGATGAACTCTCCCGTGAACTCAAAGCCGTAACCTGGGCCTAAGTTTCACCCCGGCGTGAATAACTCGCGGATTTTCGGTGGAACTTTTCGTGCACGGGCCCGCCGCTCGCGCGTTTCAGATCTCCGCATAGACCTCCAAAAGATTGCCGTCGGGGTCGCGGAAGAACAGGGTTCGATGCCCGAAAGACTGGTCGGTCGGCGGCGACAGCAGCGCGACGCCGTGCCGTACCAGTTCGTTGGCACACGCATCGACTTCGGCTGCGGAGACCTTGAAGGCCAGTTGCAGCGCGGCACTGCCCGCCGGCGTCGGCGCGTCAGTCGCGGTTCGGCCCGGCTTCGCCAGGGCCAGCGTATTGCTGCCCAAGCCGTATTCGATCCAGTTCGGCGACAGTTCGCGCAGCAGCGGAAATGCGAGGACCTCCTCGTAGAAGCGGCGCATGGCCACCATGTCGCGCACGAAAATGACAGTGTAGTCGATCGCGCGGATGGCGCTGAAGGGGGAGCGGGAGTCGTTTGAGTGCGGCTCCATGGGTCGTCTCCTACTTCACCGAGCGGTCGCCGACGAAGATGCCGTTCGGCTGATGAAAGACGACCTGGTCAATCCGATCGTCCTCTCCGCGAAATTCGATGGCAAAACCGTCCAGCTCGACGATCCGAAACCGGCGGCCCTGCTGCGGCTCGAGACGATAGGCGGGCTGGAAATCGGACTTCAGGATCAGCCGGCCTTCGGCGTCGAGACTCACGTTGTGGTTCACGCCACCGCTCTTGAAAAGCCCGGCGCATCGCTCGCAAAACGCAGGATCTATACACTCGCCGGCGGCGCGGCGTGCGAACACGATGTCCTTCACCATCGGCTCCAGGGGCACGGACAGGTGCACGATATTGCCGTCGCGGTCGGTTTGGAACGTGATGGGCAGGTTGTCCGGATGGAGTTGGTCGATGATCTCTGGCGTGACGAACGTCTCGAAATGCCAGTGCGATAGCGGCGCGCCCATGCCGCGCCACGACCAGTGCAGCGCGTGGTCCCGCTCGCGGATCGATATAAGACGGGATGGGCATAGTCCGCCGCATAAGTGGACAAAGCATGCGCCGGCCTTGTGTCCCTGTGACGCGCTTTCTCGCGCACCTCCTTGTTGGCAGGAATGTGAGCGATGAAGTCGTCGCGCATCTTGCGGAAGCGTGAGAGCCAGTCGACCGGCTCCCGGCCGCGCAGCCGGTCGATGATGTACCACGTCAGGATCGATGTGACCTCGTTTCGACTGCGGTTCGTCAGCACGACCACGCCGATGCCAGCGTCCGGCACCAGCGTCATCAGCGAGCCCCAGCCGTTCCAGCCGCCGCTGCAATACTACGCGCTCGCCCTGATACGTGTTGGACTGAAGCCCCAATCCATAGTGCCAGTGGCCGAACTCGGAAAATTCCGACTTGCCAACAGGCGCGAGCGGCGCGTGCAGCTGGTCCACCAGCGATGCCGGCAGCAGGCGTTCGCCCTCGAATTCGCCCCTGCCGAGATGCAGCCGCATCCAGTTGGCAAGATCGGCCACCGACGTGTTGATGGCGCCTGCGGCCGTGGTGCGGATCGGCAGCCGCAGCGCCGGCGACCGCGTGTCAACGTCGATCTTGTAGGGCCGCGCCGGCTCCTGTGCAGCTTCGAGTTCATCGAGCGAGAAACTGACCGTCATGCCGAGCCGATTTGTCAGGCGCTCGCGGACGAAAGCCTCATAGCTCTGGCCGGTTACGCGCTCGATGAGGAGACCGGCGGCGTTGTAGCAGAGGTTGCAGTATTGCCAGGCGGCGCGGATGTCCCGGCTCAGTTCGAGATGCCGCATCAGCGGCAGCATCTCGGACGGCGCGAGGTCTCCGGGCAGGTGAAGCCAGTCGTGTCGCGGTAACCCCGACTGATGGCTGAGCAGGTCGCGAACGGTGACGCGTTCGGTCGCGACCGCATCCGAGAGGCGAAACTCCGGCAGATAGTCGCGGACCGGCTTGGTCCAGTCGAGCAGCCCCTCGTTATGCAGCAATGCAATCGCGGTCGCGGTGAAGGATTTCGTGATCGAGCAGATCACGAATTGGGTACGCGGCGTGACCGGCAGATCGGCCTCGACGTCGCGCTGGCCGTAGGCGCCTGTGAGCACCACCTTGCCGTCCTGCACGATGGCGAGCGCTGCGCCCGGCACCTTCCAGACCGCCATCGCGTCAGCTGCAAGTCGGTCGATGTCGGGGATAAGGGATGCGAGGGAAACGTCGGGAAATTCGGATGAAATGTTCATGACACCTGCCGGCCTTGCGAGGTGCGCAGGCTAGCTGGTTCAACGTAAAATGGAAGTCGCGGATACGATTTTTTTCGCGATAGCGTGCTCTTCACTCCACCAATTCCGGCCACGGCACGATGGTTGATTTCACCGTCTTCATCGCCATCGCATCCCTGACCGCCTGTGCGACGCCGTCTTCCGTGAACGGATAGATCGTCTGCATCTTCAGCCAGGGATATTTGTCACGGGTGCGGTAGAGCATGTCGACGCCGAGCGGCAGATCATTGGCGGTAAAGCCCCAGGATCCCAGCACATTGAGGTCCTTGGTGCAGATGCGGTGCCAGGACGTGTCGATCGAACCGGCGTCGGTGAACTGGCCCATCTCGACATAGGTGCCGCCGTCGCGCAGCATCTCGATGCCTTCGGGGCCGGCGGAGGGGTGACCCGAGCAATCCATCACCAGATCGGCGCCGAAGCCGCCGACGATGTCGCGCACGCGGGCGATGCGGTCCTGCGGTGACTTCAGTTCCTCGATGTTCACTGTCGCCTCGGCGCCGAACTCACGCGCGAGCTTGAGCCGCGGCTCCTCCGGCGCACCGACGCAGATCACGCGCCCTGCTCCCATCTCCTGCGCGGCAGCGACCGCGAGAATGCCGATTGGACCCGAGCCCTGGATCACCACCGTGTCGCCCCAGGTGAAACCGCCGGCGCGGCTGGCGCGGTTGAAGGCGCGGATGCAGGACGTCAGCGGCTCCGACAGCGCGCCCAGCCGCAGCGACATGTCGTCAGGCAATTTGTAGATCTTGGTGCCCGGCAGCATGTCGAGATCGACATAGACATATTCGGCCCAGCCGCCCCACATGTGAGGCGCCTTGTCGAAGCCGAGATAGCGGCCGTAATAGACCGGCGTCAGGCACTTGTTGGCGACTTGGGGATAATGGATGCAGTAATAGCAGCGGCCGCAGGGCATCAGCGGCGGGATCATCACTTTTGATCCGACCTTGAGCGGCTTGCTCATGAAGTCCTCGGTGAATTCGTCGCCGCATTCGACAATGATTCCGCCGAGCTCATGGCCGAGCGTGAACGGCCACGGCAGCGGCTTCGGCCAATGCCCCTTCAGAATGTGCAGGTCGGTGCCGCAGACGCCGCACGCGCCGACCTTGATCAGCGCGGCCTTCTTGCCGACCTTCGGCCACGGCACGGTGCGGATAACGGGTTCGCTGCCCGGCCCTGCGTGAGTGCAGACGCGGATCTGGTCCATGGCGTGTCCTCGCTGCCCGTCTGTTATGATTGATTGGTGCGGGCTGAAGCGAAGCGTATGTGAGATGCGCGCTGCTGCCAAGCCGCGGTCTCGTAACCCGCATGAGCGAAGCGACATGCGGGGCCAGCATTCCCGGATATCGCTTCGCTCATCCGGGCTACGGGACCCTGGTCTCCACACACCCAAGTGCCTTGAGCGCTCGACGGCGAACGTGTAGGCACGGCGCCAAAGTCCCACCCCAGGTGCCCGCTTGAACCCCCTCCCTCAAAATCCCGTGGTCGCGTCCGGCTCGTTCGCAGCGATGAGGTCGGTGCCCTACCGGCTCCAGTTCATCGCTTACGTGCTGGCGATGATGGCCGACAATATCGAGCATGTGATCAGCTATTGGGTGGTGTTCCAGAAATTCCATTCGCCGGCGCTGGCGGGTTTTGCCGTGCTGTCGCACTGGTTGCCGTTCCTGCTGTTCTCGGTCGCGGTTGGCGGGCTGGCGGACCGGGTGGATCCGCGCCGCATCATTCAATGCGGCATGCTGCTGTTCATCGTGGCCTCGGCTGGATGGGGTTTCTTCTTCATCACCGACACCATCCAGATGTGGCACGCCATGCTGCTGCTGGTGATCCATGGCTGCGCCGGCGTGTTGTGGCAGACGCCGAACCAGCTGCTGCTCTATGATCTCGTCGGTCCGGCCGATCTTCCCAGCGCGGTGCGGCTGAATGCGATGGCGCGCTATCTCGGCATTTTGGTCGGACCTGCCGTCGGCGGCATTATCATGCTGACGCTCGGCACCTCGCATGGCATTATCTTCAACACGCTGTTCTATCTGCCGATGCTGCTGTGGCTGTTCTGGGCGCCGGTGCGGGACAAGAGTGTCGCGGTGCGGCGCTTCGCCGTGCGCGGCCTTGCCGACATCATGCTGACCATCCGCGCCATCGGCACGCAGCCGGTGCTGACGGCGATGACTTGGCTTGCCGGCCTCACCTCCTTCATGATCGGCAATGCCTATCACGCCCAGATGCCAGGCTTTGCCGGCGATCTCGGCCACGGCGATCCCGGAATCTCCTACAGCGTGCTGCTCGCGGCCGATGCCGCCGGCGCACTGCTCGCCGGCATCGCGCTGGAATCCTGGGGGCGGCTCAAGGGCACGCCGCGCACCGCGATCATGCTCGCCATGCTGTGGAGCGTGGCGCTGCTCGGCTTCGCCTCGGTGCGGATCTATCCGGTCGCGATCGTGCTGTTGTTCTTTGCAGGCTTCTTCGAGCTGTCGTTCAATACCATGGCGCAGGCGCTGGTGCAGTTGAACGCGCCGTCCGACATTCGCGGTCGCGTCGTCGGCCTCTACAACATGGCGGGGCTCGGGATGCGGGCGTTCAGCGGCATCACGGTCGGACTGTTCGGTGCGGCGATCGGCATTCACTGGTCGCTCGGGCTCTCAGCCGCGGTGCTGCTGGCGCTGCTATGTCTTCTCTATGGGCGCGCGACGAGGAAGACGGCCGGTTGACTCCGGCGTCTCCCCACCGCACGCTTGATATAGGGTTTGGGGAGATGAAGCGTTGCGCAATCGCTGGGGCATACTTGCGATCCTGTTCGTCGTTCGCCTCACCATGGCATTCCAGTTCCAGAGCGTGGCCGCGGTCGCGCCGCTGCTGCAGCAGAGCTTCGGCGTCGGGCTCGCCGATATCGGCATCCTGATCGGACTCTATTTCACACCGGGCATCGTGCTGGCGCTGCCGGGCGGCGCGATTGGCCGGACGCTTGGCGACAAGCCGACCACGATCCTGGCACTGCTGCTGATGACGGCGGGCAGCCTCGTCATGGCCACCACCGACGTCTGGGGATGGCAGATGGCGGGCCGGCTCGCCTCCGGCGCCGGCGGCGTGCTGCTGACCGTGCAGCTCACCAAGATGGGCACTGACTGGTTCGCGGGGAAGGAGATCGCCACCGCGATGGCGATCTTCGTCAACTCCTGGCCGGCCGGCGTTGCGATCTCGCTCCTGGTGTTGCCGGCGATCGGCACGGCCTATGGCGCGGGCGCAGTGTTCCTCGTGGCCGGCGCGCTCACCGCGATCGGCATTGTGCTGATCACGTTCTACCAATCGCCGCCGGGAGCAACCGCCAGCACGACCGGCTCCGGGCGGCTTGATCCGCTCGCGCTTCTGGCGGTGATCGTCGCGGGTGCGATCTGGGGCCTCTATAATGTCGGCTTCGCCATGATCTTCTCGTTCGGCCCCTCGCTGCTCGCCGAGCGCGGCTGGAGCATTGCCGCGGCGGGATCGGCGATCAGCCTCGTGATGTGGCTGTCGGTGATCTCGGTGCCGGCAGGCGGTTATCTCGCCGATCGCTTCAAGCGGCCGTTCGTGCTGGCGATCGTGGCCAGCCTGGTGGTGGCCGGGCTGCTGGCCTGGCTGACCCGGTCCGACGCCGTGATCACGATCCTCGTCCTGATCGGCCTGATCGGCGGCCATCCGGCCGGGCCGATCATGAGCCTGACCGCCCGCGTGCTCGTGCCGGAAACCAGGGCGATCGGGATGGGCGTGTTCTACACTCTCTTCTATGCCGCGATGATGCTGGGACCGGCGGTGGCGGGCCGGCTCGCCAAATCGGCCGGCACGGCCGCGGTCGCGCTTGACCTCGGCGCGCTGACAGTGCTGGCCTGCCCGCCCCTGATGTGGCTTTTCGAACGCATTGTGTCTGTTCGTCATCGCCGCGCCCGATCCTAACGCGGCATTAACCCTGTGCACCTTAGGGTCGTCCCGGACTCCGCCAGGCGGGGGGTCGGGTTGTGAAAATGGCGTTGGCGCACAAAAAATTTCTTCCGGCCGCCGAGGAACGTCGGCGTTTCCAGCGGGTGAAGGTTCACCTGCTCGGCCGCTACATGCTGCCGGACCGCCGTGAATTCCCCTGCCAGGTGATCAACATGTCGCCGGGCGGGCTGGCACTGCTGGCCCCCGGCATCGGCAATGTCGGCGACCGCGTGGTCGCCTATCTCGACCATATCGGGCGCGTCGAGGGCAAGATCACCCGCATCATCGACAATGGCTTCGCCATGACGGTCGGTGCCACGCCGCGAAAGCGCGACAAGCTTGCGGCACAGCTGACCTGGCTCGCCAACCGCGACATCCTCAATCTGCCGGAAGACCGCCGCCACGATCGTATCGTGCCGCGCAATCCGATCGCGGTGCTGACGCTCGAGGACGGCACCAAGATGACCTGCCGCATCATCGACCTCTCGCTGTCGGGCGCCGCCATCGCCGCGGAGAACCGCCCCCCGCTGAAATCGACGGTTTTGCTCGGCCGGGTGCAGGGCCGCGTGGTCCGAAACCTCGAAGATGGCTTCGCGCTCGAGTTCATGCATTCGCAGCCAATTGAAACTCTCGAAGAGAGCGTTACCGCGCGGTAAAGCGCGAAGGCACCAAAACCACTGCATTTCCAGTACTGAAGGCGGCCTCCGCGATGCGGACGCCGCCTTTTTCATGAGTGGCGTCGAGGCTCGCGCGGGTTAACGCGGAGGCTGCGGGAGCGTGCAAACAACGGTTCCGCTAGCGTTTCCGCGTTAATCCATAAAATTTGAATCAATTGCAGTCATATCGAATTTTATTCAAATTTGACTCAAGTATAGATCGAATTCGCCGCGTGTTTTACTTGCATTCGTCTCGACTTGACTTGACTGACTTAGCGGCAACTCAAAAGCTGCCTGCGCAATGTGGTCCCAACAAGAAACGGGGGCCGCAATGTTTCATTTCAGGGGACAGGGGAAGGGATTGGCGCTCGCCGCCATGCTCTTCGGAATGAGCGCGGCAGCGCAGGCCGGCGAAGGCCGTCTGCTCTACGCAAGCCTCGGCGACACCACGCGTGCGCCGATCGGCTGGGTCGAGTTCTGTGCGGACAATGCCGCTCAGTGCCAGGGCGCACCGACGCAACCGCGTGACATCGTGATGTCGCAGGCTGCATGGCGCGACCTCGTCAAGGTCAATCGCTGGGTCAACGAGACCGTCAAGCCTTTGACCGACCAGGAGCACTGGGGCGTGATCGAAAAGTGGTCGCTGCCGTCGGACGGTTACGGCGACTGCGAGGACTACGTGCTGTTGAAGCGCAAGATGCTGATCGATGCCGGATGGCCGCGCGAGGCCCTGCTCATCACCGTCGTGCGCGACAAGAAGGGCGAAGGACACGCGGTGCTGACGGTGAAGACCGACAAGGGCGAGTTCGTTCTCGACAATCAGAACGAGAACGTCGTTGCCTGGACGGAGACCGGCTACCGCTTCGTCAAGCGCCAGTCGCAGAGCGATCCCAATGTCTGGGTCTCGCTCGGCGACACCAAGCCGGCGATCTCCACCGCCAGCGCAAGGGATCAGTAGAGACAAACGAAAGAGATACGCGACCCGGTCACATCCCCACCCCTCCCCGTCCCAGACCGGTTCGCGCGCGGCCAGCCATCCCCCAATGGCTGGCCGCAACTTTTTTAGGGTGTACTTCGCTTAGTTCTGCGGCGCCTGCCGCGACCAGGGCACGCGCGCGACGGTGAAATCGCGCCATGTGCTTTGCAGGACGGGTTGCACCCCGATCGACGCGCGCGCCTGCCAGCCTGCGATCGCCGCCGCGGCGATGGTGCCGTCGGGCTCGGCATCAAGCCCGTCCAGCAATGATGCCGTAACCGCCATGTCGTTGACGGCGCCAAGCTGCTCCTGCAAGCCGGCGAGCCTTCGCGAGAATTTTCGCGTGGATTTGCGGTCTGCGAACAGCGGCAGCAGAAACTCGCTGAGATAGCGCAGCCGCTTGGTCGCGAGCCGCAGGCGGTGCAACTGTTCGGCGGAAAGCGACTTGAAGCGGCGGCCGCGCTTGAGCACCTTGGCGTATTGCGCCGATAGGATGCGTGCCGCGAAGTCGGCCGCGGGTTCGGCGAGCTGGCCGAGATCCTCGGTGGCGACGTCGTTGCGCCAGCCGCGCGCCTCGATCCAGTTGCCGAGGCCGAGCAGGAACATGGCGCAGCGGCGATCTTCGAGGGCGCCATGCGCCTTGCGATAGGCGTCGGACTGGCGCCCGGCCGCAGCCAGGCCCAGTGCATCGAAGCCCGCGACCGACGGACAGGCTGTTGCGATCTTCGGCAAGGTATCGAGCCGGAACACATCCCAGTCGCGCGCAGCGGAGAGCTCTTGCGCCAGCCATCTGGCTTCCAACCGCAGCGCATCGAGATTGCTGAGCGCGCCGACCGACCCCATCAGATCCAACGCCGATCGAAGCCGGCGCAGCGAGACGCGCAGCTGATGGATTCCTTCCCGATTGCGGCCATCCTCGGCCGCCGGCAGCGACTGAAGCAAATGGAGGAAGCAGGAACGCAGGATTGTCGCGAACGCCTCGTCCAATGTCACCGACGGATCGAGACGAAGTTTTCGCGGACGCCGCGCCGAGGGTGGCTTGTCGGCGGCAAGATCGAAGCCGCGTGCCGATTTGGAGCGAATGGACGGCTTTACGTCGCCGTGCTCCGCGAGCCGCAGCGCGATCTCGTAGACCGCGCTCGCGCTGCCGCTCTTGAGCTCCAGCTCGATCTCGCTCACCGGCAGTGAACGGTCGCCGGCCGTCAACTCACCCTGGTCGAAGGCGATCTCGACCGTGCCTGACGGCAGTTCGATCGGCCGCGCATGGCGATGGACATCGGCGGTGAAGACCGATTCGAGCGGCTGCGCTTCCAGATTGCCGCGAAGCTTCTCGGGAATGAACGGCATTGCCAAACCGAGATCGGGCGCAAGCGACGGTACCCTCATCTCCCACTCACCACGGCGGAGCGGATCGTCCACCGCATCGGTCTTCACGGTCTGCACGAAGCGCGCGCCGCTCTGACGAACGCGCAAGCTCAAGCCGTGGCGACGCAACGTCCGCTCCGGCGTGTCGTAATAGACGGACTTGAGATGTTTGCGCGCGCCCTTGTTGCGCGCGTTCATCGCGATCACAGGCGCGGCCTTGAAATGCGCCATGCGATCGGCATCGACGAAAAGCTTGAGCTCGATCTCACCGGCACCATGCGCGGCAGCGCTCGACCGCAGTGGTTCCGTTGCCGGTTCCGCGTCTTGCAATGGCGTCTGATCGATCACAGGTTCCGCGACGAGTTCGGCCGGCTCACGCTGCCTGAAGAAGCCAGCAACGACTTGCGTTCTCTTGTTTTCCCTTGCAACAGGATTTCCATCCCGCGCGCTCGGAGCCTTGCGAACCGGCGTTGCGTCTGACTTCAGCATTTACGGTAACATGACAGTTCGATGACAGAGCGCCATCCTATAGCCGGTGTGGCTCGCGAGGAATAGTCACGTGACGTCGCAGCGCCCTACCGTCCACACGAGGCTGGGAGCGCACAATCCAGCTTGACCACAGGAACTAAATTGCCGCTGGGCACAGCAAGCGATCGAATTGACTGCGAATCCCGCCCTTCTCGAAACCGAGATGAACGCGTCAGCGAGCTTGACTCATGCCAACCTTCCCGCAATCGGTGGCGATGGCGTCGAGCGCGCTGCCCTGTCCCTCCGGCTGTTGCTTCATCGGCTAGCGGCACAGGCAATCACAAGGAGTTGGCATGACGTCGTTCCGTCCCGTCATCGCGTTGTCCAGGGGCCTCGAAGTCCTTCGGGTGATCAATCAGGAACGGCAGTCGACCGTCGGCTCGCTGCACAAGGCGACGGGGCTGAACAAGTCAACGATCGTCCGCATGCTCGAGACGCTGGAACATGAAGGTTATGTGGTACGTCGTACCGAGCCGGCCAGCTACGCGCCGACGGGACGGGCGCTGCTGCTCAGCGCAGGCTATGATGAGCCGACCTGGATTGGCGGCATCGCCGAACCCATCCTGAACAAATTCCGCAAGCAGATCCATTGGCCGTCAGACATCGCGGTGCTCGATCAGGAGTCCATGGTCATCGCCCACACGACGCGCGTCGATGGATCGCTGCTGTTCAGCCGCCCGCCGGGTTTTCGCTTTCCCGTCCTCGGCACCTCGATGGGACGCGCCTATCTCGCCTTCTGCGAACCCGCCGAGCAGGAGCGCATTGCCGCACGGCTGGCCCTTGGTCCGGAGCCCTGGAACGATCTGGCGCGCAATCCCGGCAGACTTGCCAAAGTGCTGCGCACGATCCGTAGCGCGGGGTTCGCAGTCATGGACGAGACCTACAGCCGCCGCGTCTTCGGGGGCGCAGTGTGGGCGATCGGCGTACCGGTCGTTTTGCGGAATCGCCTGTTCGGCAGCATGAACGTGATGATGCTTCGCGAGGCGGTCGGTCTGGAGGACGGTGTGCGGCGCTTCGTACCTCCGATGAAGAAGGTCGCTTCCGCACTTGCCGAGGCGCTCGGTGCCAAGCTTGCTGCGCCGGGTTCTCCTGCAGGTCGGCGATGATCATTTCACACAGTGAAACGATATTTTGATTTCTTGACCCCCCTTCCTGCCCGTGTGACACCTCGTTGCGGCGGCTGCCGGCTGCCCAATGACACAGGGAAAAGGGGAGGCCGAAGTGCGGACATCCGCGAGAATTTGGGCTGCCGCGATGGCATGCCTGACGATGGCCGCTTCTGAAACGGCTTTGGCCGAAGCCTGGCCGACCCGGGCAATCAGGATCGTCGTCTCCACGCCGGCAGGCGGCATCACCGATGCCTTCGCCCGCGCCTATGGCGACTATATCTCGCAGAAGCTTGGCCAGCCGGTCATTGTCGAAAACAAAACCGGAGCCAGCGGTGCGCTGGCGGCACAGTCGGTGAAGGATTCCCCGGCCGACGGCTACACGCTGATGTACACGATCTCGTCCACCTTGCTCGGTAACCGGCTGTTGTTGAAATCGCTGGCCTATGATCCGGACAAGGATTTCACGATCGTCGCGATGACGCCTTCGGGGCATCTGCCGCTGGTGGTCCATTCCGCCACCAATGCAAAGACGATCGAAGAGTTCGTCGCGTACGCACGTGGCAACAAGGTCACGGCCGGCTCGTACGGCATCGGCTCGTTCGCACATATTGCGATCGCCGAGCTCAACCGGCAATTCGGTCTCGACATTTCCATCGTGCATTACCGCGGCGAAGCGCCGATGTGGCAGGATCTGGCCGCGGGGGTGATCCAGGCGGCCGTCGGCAGCTATCAGGCTGCGCTACCGGTGCTCGATACCGGCATCGGCCGCCCGATTGCCGTGCCGACACCAGTGCGCATGAAGAAGCTGCCCGAAACCAAGACATTTGCCGAGCAAGGGGTCACGGGCAATGTCTTCCAGCTCATCAGTTTTACCGCGCTGGTGGCGCCCGCTGCGATGCCGGCAGACCGGATCGACATGCTCGCCAAGTTGATGGTCGAAGGCGGCAAGACGGAGCGCGTGCAGAAGCTGCTCGATGCCTTCGGCGTCGACCAGCCGGCCATGGATCGCGCATCCTCGATTGCGCTCTACGAAAAGGAAGGGCCGATCTGGCTCGAGTCGATCAAGACTCTCGGATTAGAGCCGCAATAGCCGCCGTCGCGCCCAGCCGGGTGCGGACGCGCCTCGTTGAGCTCAGACCCCGAGCACGTCCGCGAGTCGCAACTCGTCAGCGGCGGGATCCTTCAGAAACAGCTCGGCCTCGATCTCGTTCAGATGCGACAACATCTGCGCGCGCGCGGCCTCCCTGTCGCATTTGCGGATCGCGGAGACGATTCCGGCGTGATGATCGGTGCCGCAGGCCGGCGTGTCGTGCCGGCGGTAGAGCAGGATGATCAGCGAGGACCGCGCGATCAGCTCCTTGAGAAAACCAAGATAGATGCTGTGGCCACTCATCTCGGCGACGAGTCGATGGAAGTCGCCGGAGAGGCGGACCGAAGCACGCGCATCGCCACGCAGCTCCGCCTCGCGCTCCTCGGCAAGATGCCGCTGGAGACGCCCGATCCAGGCCGGCGACACCGCGTCAACGGCGTGATCGACGATTGTCGGCTCGATCAGGCGGCGCGCCTCGAACACTTCGCGGGCGTCCGCAGGCGTCGGCCGCGCGACGAAGGCGCCGCGGTTCTTCTCGATGTTGACGATGCCCTCGTGCGCGAGCTGTTGCAGCGCGGTGCGAACCAGCGTTCGGCTTGCTCCGTAGATCTCGCCGATCTCGTCCTCGCCGAGTTTCGTGCCGGGCAACAGGCGATGCTCGAGGATCGCCGCAGTCACACCTTCCCGGATGCGGCTGACGCGATCGCTCGCATCTGGCGCGTCGGAGTTCGGTCGGGACTTGACGGCCATGGGGGTGAGGACTCGATCGTCGACGAGGGCGTTGAATCCTAATCGACCAGCTGTATCCAATCACAGGCGAAACTTTATACAATCCGCGCCTGTTTTGTGTGCACGCAACTGCGAAGGCAGCGAACCGCCCAAGCCCGTGGGATTCGATCTAACGATCTGACTCCGCTGCACTGTTTTGGAATTCGGCCGGCCGAGAACGATTCAAGCGCGATTGGCATGGACCTTGCGGAGAGAGGCGCAGCATCGCCCTCGCCCCGGACACGCCATGGCCACTCCCGCCGCCCTCGAACTGGTCGCCGTCACCAAGCGCTACGACACGACGCTGGCGGTCGACACCGTCAATCTG
Source organism: Bradyrhizobium sp. CAR08 (assembly GCF_052871955.1). Taxonomy (NCBI): domain Bacteria; kingdom Pseudomonadati; phylum Pseudomonadota; class Alphaproteobacteria; order Hyphomicrobiales; family Nitrobacteraceae; genus Bradyrhizobium; species Bradyrhizobium sp. CAR08. The sequence continues at coordinate 257,495 of NZ_JBIXJX010000008.1, read as the reverse complement.
AAAATCCCGGCCGGCACTTATTGTTGCCTGCTCGGCCCCTCCGGCTGCGGCAAGACCTCGACCTTGCGCATGATCGCCGGCCACGAGGCCGTCAGCGAAGGCGACATCATCCTGGGTCCGCAGAACGTCACGGATCTCGAACCCGCCAAGCGCGGCACGGCGATGATGTTCCAGTCCTACGCGCTGTTTCCGCACCTCACCGTGCTCGACAACGTGGCGTTTGCCCTGAAAATGCGCGGCATCGACCGGGCGACGCGGCACAAGCGCGCCGGCGAGTTGCTCGAGCTGGTGGCGATGACGCCCTATGCGGCCCGCCTCCCCGCACAGCTGTCCGGCGGCCAGCAGCAGCGCGTCGCGCTCGCCCGCGCGCTGATCACGGAGCCGCAGATCCTGTTGCTCGACGAGCCGCTCTCGGCGCTCGATCCGTTCCTGCGGGTGAAGATGCGGGGCGAATTGAAGCGGCTGCAGCGCGAGCTCGGCATCAGCTTCGTTCAGGTCACGCACGGCCAGGAAGAGGCGATGGCGCTGGCCGACCACATCGTGGTGATGAACCAGGGCAGGATCGAACAGCAGGGAAGCGCCCGCGACATCTTCCATCACCCCCGCACCGAATTCGTGGCGCGCTTCATCGGCGGTCACAACGTCCTCAGCGACGCAGGCAAACTCATCGCCGTGCGCGCCGATCAGCTCGGCATCGCGCCGTTCACTGACGGCGCCCTCGGCGCGCCCGCGCTACTGACCCAGACCGAGTACCAAGGCTCCTACATCGCCGTCTCGCTCACGCTCGACGACGGGACCGCCCTGTTTTCCCACCTTCCCGAGGCCGCCTTCGACGTCCACCAGTTCCGGCCGGGCGATCGCGTGCTGGCCATCTGGGATCCCGCCAAGGCGCAACGTCTGCAATAGCGCCGATCAATCACCGGAATGCGCAACAGAGGAGTGAGTGATATGACCGAAACGACCAGGAAGAAGGGCCTTAGCCGCCGCACGCTACTGAAGAGCACCGCGGGTCTCGCCGGACTTGCCGCGGGCTCCGGCGCCATCACAGGCTTTCCCTATGTAATGTCGGCCGAGCCGAAGGTGCTGCGCTATCTCGGCACCGCAGTGAACGAGGGTGACGAGATCTCCAAGCAGTGCCTGAAGGACACCGGCATCAAGATCGAATATATCACCGCGACCACCGACGACGTCACCAAGCGCGTGATGACCCAGCCGAATTCCTTCGACGTGCTGGACACCGAATATTTCGCGCTAAAGAAGATCGTGCCGTCGGGCAACATCCTTGCCCTCGACGCGAGGAAGATCAAGGAATTCGACAACATCACGCCGGTCTTCACCAAGGGCGTCACGCCCGGCGGCAAGAAGATCGGCGGCCAGGGCACCGCACCCTGGAAGGTGCTCTATCTCGAAGGCAAGGACTCCAAGAAGTTCGCGACGTCTGCCACCGAGTTCGTCACGCTGATCCCGACCGTCTACAACGCCGACACGCTCGGCATTCGCCCCGATATCATCAAGCGTCCGATCAGCTCGTGGGCCGAGCTGCTCAACCCCGAGTTCAAGGGCAAGGCCTCGATCCTCAACATCCCCTCGATCGGCATCATGGATGCCGCGATGGTCGTGGAAGCCACCGGCAAGTACAAATATGCCGACAAGGGCAACATGACCAAGGAAGAGATCGATCTCACCATGAAGGTGATGACCGAGGCCAAGAAGGCGGGCCAGTTCCGCGCCTTCTGGAAAGACTTCAACGAGAGCGTCAACCTGATGGCCTCGGGCGAGACCGTGATCCAGTCGATGTGGTCGCCGGCGGTGACGAAGGTCCGCTCGATGGGGATTGCCTGCACCTTCCAGCCGCTCAAGGAAGGCTATCGCTCCTGGGCCTCCGGCTTCTGCGTCTCCAAGGGCGTCTCGGGTGCGAAGCTCGAATGGGCCTATGAGTTCGTCAACTGGTTCCTGTCCGGCTATGCCGGCGCCTATCTCAACCGCCAGGGCTACTACTCGGCCGTGCTCTCCACCGCGAAGGCGCATATGGAGCCTTACGAGTGGGCCTATTGGATGGAAGGCAAGGCGGCCGAGAAGGACATCAAGGCGCCCGACGGCTCGCTGCTCGAGAAGGCTGGCGCCGTGCGCGACGGCGGCTCCTACGAGGACCGCATGGGCAGCGTCGCGTGCTGGAACGCCGTGATGGACGAGAACGACTACATGGTCCGCAAGTGGAACGAGTTCATCGCGGCGTAATCTGATGGACACGTCGGAGGACATTTTGCAACAGGCATCTCCGGACCTGGTCCGGGGATCGGAGACGGCGCGCCGCAGCAAAGCGGCGCGGCTGTCACCCTCCTTCATCTCCTGGCTCCAGGCCGGGCCGATGATGCTGGTGTTCCTCGCCTTCTTCCTGATCCCGCTCGTCTTCGTCGTCATCGTCTCGTTCTGGGACTACAACGAATACCAGTTGCTGCCGGCCTTCTCGGGCCGCGGCTACACCGACACGTTCGAGGGCTGCATCGCGCAGCTCCCCGATCTCTGCACGATCGCCAAGACTTATCTGAAGACGCTGAAGCTTTGTTTCATCGTGTGGGTCATCACACTCTTCATCGGCTTCTGGGTCGCCTACTTCCTCGCCTTTCACGTCAAGTCGAAAACTTGGCAGATGGGACTGTCGCTGCTCTGCACGATCCCGTTCTGGACCTCCAACGTGATCCGCATGATCGCCTGGATTCCGCTGCTCGGGCGCAATGGCCTTGTCAACTCAGGCTTGGTGAAGACGGGGCTGATCAACCATCCCGTTGAATGGCTGCTGTTCTCCGAATTCTCCGTGGTGCTGGCGCTGGTGCACCTCTTCACCTTCTTCATGGTGGTGCCGATCTTCAACTCAATGGTTCGCATCGACAAATCGCTCATCGAGGCCGCCTATGACGCCGGGGCGACCGGTTTCCAGACGCTCGTCAACGTCATCATTCCCCTGGCAAAACCCGGCATCGTGATCGGCTCGATCTTCGTCATCACCATCGTGATGGGCGACTTCATCACCATCGGCGTGATGGGCGGGCAGCAGATCGCGGCCGCCGGCAAGATCATCGAGACGCGGGTGAATGCGCTGCAATTCCCGGCAGCAGCGGCCAATGCCGTGATCCTGCTCGTCATCACGTTCCTGATCATCACCATGATGTCGCGTATCGTCGACATCAAGAAGGAGCTCTAGAGCATGAAGGAAGGACGCCCGCGCTCTTTCTACGTGCTCGCGATCTTCTTCGCGGCCTACACGCTGTTCCTCTACGGCCCGATGATCGCGATCTATGTGCTGTCGTTCCAGGGACCGCAGGGCGGCCTCACCTTCCCGATGAACGGTGTATCGACTTTCTGGATCGCAAAATTGTTCCAGGGCACCGGCATCGTCGATCTCGGCGCCGCCTTCCGCCGTTCGCTGCTGCTTGGCATCATCGTGATGATCGTCACCGTCGTGCTGTCGGTCGCAGCGGGCATGGCGTTTCGCCGCAAGTTCAAGGCGCAAAGCATCCTGTTCTACTCCGCGATCGCGAGCCTCATCGTGCCCTCGATCATCACCTCGCTCGGCATCTCGCTTGAATTCCGCATCATCGACGATCTGATCAAGGCGCATTGGAACGAGAATTTCGAGACCTCGATGGGTCTGCTCACCTCGGGCCTCGGTGCACATCTGACCTGGACGCTGCCGTTCGGCCTTCTCATCATGTTCGCGATCTTCAATCGCTTCGATCCCAGGCTCGAGGAAGCCGCGCGCGATCTCGGTGCGACACCGTGGCAGGCGTTCCGTCATGTCGTGCTGCCGATCATCCTGCCCTCCGTGATCGGCATTGGACTGTTCGGCTTCACACTGTCCTGGGACGAACTCGCGCGTTCCAGCCAGGCGATCGGGGCGGTGAACACGCTGCCTCTCGATCTCCAGGGCCTCACCACCACCGTGACGAACCCCGACATCTATGCGCTCGGCACCGTGATCTCGGCCGTCTCGTTCACGGTGATCGCGCTTGCGCTTGGCACCATCCACATGCTCAACAAGCGACAGGCGGCCAAAGGCTCGGACGCCGGCAAAGGGCTTGTCTGAGAAGGGGCTTGTCTGATCCGATGCGGCTTCACGTCGTCAATCCCAACACCACTGCGTCCATGACGGTGAAGATCGCCGCTGCCGCGCGCGCGGTCGCCCTGCCCGACACCGTGATCGATGCGCGCCAGCCCACGATGGGCCCGGTCTCGATCGAGGGATTTTACGACGAGGCGTTCGCGGTGCCGGGCATGCTCGGCTGCATCCGCGAGGCCGACCGCGACGGCGCGGATGCGCATGTCATCGCCTGCTTCGACGACACCGGCCTCGACGCCGCGCGCGCTGCGGCAAGGGCACCAGTGATCGGCATTGGCGAGGCCGGCTTCCACATGGCGAGCCTGATTGCCGCGCGCTTCGCCGTGGTGACGACGCTCGGTGTCTCCATCGTGCCGATCGAGCATAATTTGCGGAAATACGGCCTCGCCGAACGCTGCGCGCGCGTCCGCGCCGCCGAGGTGCCGGTGCTCGCGCTCGAGGAGCGCAACACCGATGCGCTCGCAAAAATCTCTACGGAAATCACGGCCGCGATCCGCGACGATCGCGCAGAGGCCATCGTGCTCGGTTGCGCCGGCATGGCCGATCTCGCCAATGAACTCGCCGCCACGCACAGCCTGCCCGTGATCGACGGCGTCGCCGCCGCGGTGACCTTGGCAGAATCACTGGTGCGACTGGGACTGAAGACCTCCCGGCTCGGGCCCTACGCGGCGCCGCGCTCGAAGACCTATTCCGGTCCGTTTTCGCTGTTTCAGCCCTGATCTCTGCCTCTGACGGGGGCACGGATGCCCTAAGGCATCCTGATTGTTGGTTTTTTTGCTCTTAGCCTCTTTTTGGTCCCATTCCTTGCCGACACGTAACGCTTTCGGGACGCCCCGGTAACCTCAGGTTGCCGGTCTTCGCCACTCACCAAGTTTCAATTTGGGTTTTGTCAGCGATGATCGATCTCGCAGAGGACACACGGTCCCATCCCCTCTTTCGCCTTGGCACCCAGCCTATCGCGCTGACCGCCGCCGCGCTCCTGCTCCTGATCGCGGGGGTGACCTCGATCGCGATCTGGCGTGCCTATACCGGTGCGGCCCCTGAGACCGACCGGGTGGTGGCGTCGCGGCAGCTGCAGGCTCGCACCGCACAGGCATCCGAGCAGCTGGTCGAGAAGACCAAGGGGCTGGAGGCAACCCAGCAGGAATCGATTGACCAGCTCCAGGTCGTGCAAGACCAGCTCCAGAGTGTGAAGCGCTTGCTCGCATTCCAGCAGGCCGACACCAAGCGTCTGTCCGAGCAGGTCACGATACTCAACGAGTCCATCGATGGCCTGCGGCAATCCTTTGCCAGCGCCCGGGCGAGCGAGGCGGAGACTCCCTCAGTTACCCGCAGGAAACCTGCACGGCATCGTGTCCATGCCAGTGCACGCAAGCGCTCGCGCGGCTGAGCAGCCGGCGCCGCCACCCTTAAATTTTTGGACTTGTGAACTGGATCACATTCGCCCGTGTGATTCCAAGCGATGCTCGCCGTTACCGGATGGCGTGAGCCGATTTCAATGTCCGGGGCTGGCAAGGTCGTTGACGGTATATTGCGTCAACGGCCTTGTTTTTTGACGGGTACCGCCGTCTATTCGCAGACATCCACGGGGCGGATGCGCCAGCCCGCTGGCGTCATGACGCGCTTCCGCACAACGTAGCAGCCGCCATAACCGCCATCATCGTATCGGGTACCATAGTAATATGGATTGCCGTAATACGGTTGGCCGTAGCCGTAATACCCGCCGTAGTAACCTGCGCCGGCGATACCGGCACCGATGGCGACGCCTGGCCAGAAGCCACTGCCATGCCAGTGGCCGCCATGACCCCAGCCGCCACCACGGCCCCAGCCACCGCCGCCATGACCCCAGCCGCCGTGACCGCCCGCTTGTGCCGCCTGCGGCATCGACGACCCAACCGCCACCACAGCCAGCGCCGTCAACATCATCTTCCGTATCATCACTCGATCCTCTGCGTGGATACCCTCCACGCTCCAAAGCAGGACCAAGCTAATCGGCTTGAGGCGTTCCTGACAGCCTCACTGTCTCACTTCCCCGCGAGCGTCAGCAGCCGCGGCAGATGCTCTTGAGCTTCTTGTCGAGCAGCCGGTTCTCGGCGTTGACGGCGGCGTCGGTGGACCCACCTGCGCCGGTCCCAGTGGTGACGCCGGGTGCATTCGCACCGGACGATTGGGCGGTCCCCAGACTGTTGGTGCCTGGCGCGGGAGCCGGAGAATTGGCGACACCTCCGGCCGATCCTGTGGAGCCGCCGGTGGCTTGCGCGAACGATGCGGCCGGCACCGGAACAAGGGCGAAGATCACGATCACGGTCTTGATTGAACGGGCTATAGGCAATCTGGCCATTGAAATTCTCCTTCGCCGATCAACCGCCGCAGCAAGGACCGGTTCCGGAACAAATGCCGTCGCATCAGCTTGAAACCGGGAAGGCGGGCACGATCACGCGCAAGCTGATCTTCTGCTCCGCAAACAGAAAGGCGCAGTCACGATGAACGATCGCGATGCTTTTGCAGAAGGCGAACGCGCGGCGCGTAAAAACATTCCGGCGGAAGCCAATCCGTACCAGGACGGTAGCGATGAGCATGCCCTATGGTCCGCGGGGCACGAGAAGGTCGCAAGCGCAATAGAAGCGCGCGAGTCCGAAGGAAGCTGAGTTCACCCGATCCGCTTGAGGCCCTTTGTGAAGCGCGGTCCATTGGCGACGTAGAACTTCGCAGCACTCCCCATCTTCTGCACCTGAGCATCGTTGAGCGTGCGGATCACCCGCGCCGGCGAGCCGATGATCAGGGACCGTTCGGGAAACTCCTTGCCCTCGGTGATGACGGAGCCGGCGCCGACGGTGCTGTTGCGCCCGATCCTGGCGCCGTTCATCACGATTGAGCCCATGCCGACGAGTGCGCCCTCCTCGATGGTGCAGCCGTGCAGGATGACGTTATGCCCGACCGTACAGTTCCTGCCGATCTGAAGCGGAAAACCGAGATCGGTGTGGCAGGTCGAGCCGTCCTGCACGTTGGCGCCCTCGCCGATCTCGATCCACTCATTGTCGCCGCGCAGCACCGCGCCGAACCAGACGCTCGCGCCCGGCTTCAGGCGCACGCGGCCGATCACGGTAGCGGTCTCCGCGATGAAGTAGTTGCCGTCGGCGGGAAGGTCGGGCGCCTGCCCGTCGAGCTCGTAGATCGCCATGAGGGTCTCCTGTCGCGTCAACCCCAGCCATAGCGAAACGGCGGCCTTGACGCAAAGGGCCGCCGCGCAGGCAGCCCTACAGCGGCGCGCATCAGACCAGAACGCCGGCCGCGCGGAGCGTCATCAGGAAGAAGGTGCCGCTCATCATGCTCCAGAAGCCGGCGATGACGGTCGCCATCATCACGAATTCGACGCGGCGGCTCTCCACCTGCCTGCCGCGCAGAGTATTGCGCATGATGATGAAAGGCGCCGCGAACACCAGGAACGGAACCGCCGCGAAGGTCTTCGGCGCCACGCCGTCCTGCAACAGACCGAAGCCGGCCGGCCGCTGTGCGACCGTCTGGTATCCGCTCACGAGCGCTCCCGCGAGCGCGAAACCAATGCCGATCGAGAAGAATGTGTTGAGAGCTTCAGGTGTCATCGGAACAGTCCGCCCTTACGCAACGCGAGGTACCTTCCTGTGACAAAGAGTGCCGGTTAACGCTACATTATCCTTAAGGGAAGGTTAACGCCGCCAGCCGTTCCACGCAGGCCTCTCTCCCTTCCCTGCAGCCGGCCAACGCTCCGCGAAATCGCCACCACGTGGCATATTCGCCGCTGATTCGTCGGCCATCGGCCGACTTCCGGCTCATTCGCGCGGCTCATGACGGTGTTTTCGGCAATTTCCCCTCAATCTCCCCGGGTGCGCACCCGGGCCCACGTCGTCCCGATCGTGCTCGGCGGCATTGCCGCGGTGTGCGCCGTCGCGCTCGTCGCCTATTTGTTGTGGCCGACCTGGGGGCCGAGCGGCGCGAACGCCCCGGACAAGCTGCCGGTGAGCGTCGGCGGCACGCTGTTCAACCTGCCGACCAACGCGATCCGCATGAAGATCCAGCGCCACTCCGGGCCACAGGAGCGGATCGATCTCGACTTCCTGTACCCTTCGCTGGAGCCGCCGGGCGCGCCGAAGCACGTCACCGCCGATAGCGTGGATGCGGCGATGCAGCCGATCGACCGCATCTTCCTGTCGATCGCCGCACATCGCGATGCGCTCTCGCCCGAGCAGCGCACCGCCACGATTTATCCACGCTATCTCGACCAGGCCGCGGCAATGCCTCAGGATGGGCTGACGATGCGGATATTCCGCGCTGACACGCCTTACGGCACCGAGGATCTCTATTCTGCCGCAAGTCCCGCGCTGACCGCGCGCTGCACGCGCGATGGTGCGACGCCCGGCATGTGCCTCGCCGAACGCCGCGTCGGCGGCGCCGACCTCACCTTCCGCTTTCCGCGCAGCTGGCTGTCGCAGTGGCGCGATACGGCGGAAGCGATGGAGAAGCTGACGGCGCAGCTGCGCGGCCCGAAGGGCTGAACGCGACCGCGCGACCTGCGCCTCCAAAACAAAAACTGCGAAAACAACCCCATGCACAGTAGCCAAGCTCCTGTAATGCTTCGTATTTTTCGAAGTCAGCTTCGCGCGTATGGTGTCAGGATGGGGCGGCGGCGAAGCTGTTGCTCGTCCTTGCGAGCGAAGCGAAGCAATCTCGGCTACATTGCCTTTTCATCTCAATGCACGATGCCGTGCTCGTCCGACTCACGGACCGAACCGGCAGGCATCCGCGACAGAGGTTAGTCATGATTCTCCGCAGAAGTGACGGTGTGTGGCTAAATGAACCGCAGCGATGGGCGGCAAAGGGTGATGACCTGCGGATCCTCACGGACAAGGCCACCGATTTCTGGCGCGAAACCCATTACGGCTTCAATCGCGATAGCGGACATTTCCTGGGCTTTCCGACAGGCGAAGCATTCACCGCAGATTTGCGTGTTCAGGGCGATTTCCGGGCGCTCTATGATCAGGCGGGCATCATGGTGCGCCTCGACGCGCATCATTGGGTCAAAGCCGGAATCGAATTGTCAGATGGCCGCGCTATGCTCGCGAGCGTGCTGACAAACGGGCAATCAGACTGGGCGACAGCACCCTATGAGCATAATGCCAGCGACTTCTGGGTCCGCGCGACCATCGCCAACGGTGTCCTTCGTCTGCAAGTTTCGGCCGACGGCAAATCCTGGCCCCTCATGCGGCTGGCGGCGTTTCCTAAAGCAAACTCCTACCTTGTGGGACCGATGGCCTGCACACCCGAACGGGCGGGGCTAGAAGTCGTATTCTCGACGTTTCGTCTGACACCTCCCCCCGGAAAAGACCTGCACGACCTGAGCTGAACATCACCCTTGCAGAAATATGTTCTTGCAAGAAAGCAAAGGCATGGAGCCGCGCCCGCGCGGCCCCGTTGAGCGAGACGATCGCCGAACTATTCCTGGTCGACGAGGTCGTCCTCGAGGATCGCCATCTGGAATTGGAACGAGCGATCATCGTCCTCGTCGTCGACGAAGAGCACACCGATGAATTCCTCGCCGATATAGACCTCGGCGGAATCATCCTTCTTTGGCCGCGGCACGACGCGGATCTTGGGATTGCCGAATACGCGCTTCAAATACGCGTCGAGCTTCCTAACTTCCTTGACGTCCACGGCAAGTCTCCAATCGAAATCTGGGTTGGCGCGGGTTTTAGGACGAGACGCGACCAACCGCCAGCATGAATTGCCAAAGAATTTTTGGACGAAAGGGGCGGAAAATCCGCCCCTTCCGACAAGCTCGAAGGCCCGCCTCAGAGGCCCATCTCAGAGTCCCATGGCGTTGATCATCTGATCCATGGTGCGCGACGGCTCGGCGCAGCCAGCTTCGCCGACGACCTTGGCAGGCACGCCTGCGACCGTCACGTTGTGCGGCACCGGTTTGACCACGACCGAGCCCGCCGCGATGCGCGCGCAACGACCAATTTCAATGTTGCCGAGGATCTTCGCGCCGGCGCCGATCAGGACGCCGTGGCGGATTTTCGGATGGCGGTCCTCGTTCTCCTTGCCGGTGCCGCCGAGCGTAACGCCATGCAGGATCGAGACGTCGTCCTCGATCAGCGCAGTCTCACCGCAGACGAAGCCGGTGGCGTGGTCGAGGAAGATGCCGCGGCCGATGCGCGCGGCGGGATTGATGTCGGTCTGGAATACCGCAGACGCCCGGCTCTGCAGATAATACGCAAAATCCTTGCGGCCCTTCAGATAGAGCCAATGCGCGAGGCGGTGGGTCTGGATGGCGTGAAAGCCCTTGAAATAGAGCAAGGGATCGATGAAGCGCGAGGTCGCGGGGTCGCGATCGTAGACGGCGACGAGATCGGCGCGGAAGGCGTTGCCGAGATCGGGATCGTCGCGCAGCGCCTCGTCATAGGTCTGGCGCACGAGATCGCCCGACAGCGCGGAATGATCGAGCCGGTCGGCGACCCGATGGATCACCGCATCTTCCAGGCGGCTGTGATGCAGCACCGTCGAATAGATGAAGGTCGCAAGCTCCGGCTCGCGATGGACGATGTCCTCCGCTTCGCCGCGGATCCGATCCCAGATCGGATCAAGCGTTGCAAGCTTTCCTCCCGGATTGACCTGATGCACTGCCATGAGATCTGCTCTTTCGAATTGGCTCGTTTCACTGGTTCTATAACACAGTCTAGGCGACAAAGTCCTGACGGGCTTGCCTGAGAGTGAACAGTGCGTTGCCCGGCGGGGGCATGCCAACGCGTTGAATCACAACAGTTTCTTCCGACACCCCGGGCGGCAAGGTCGGCTCAAAATGGTCAGGGTTTCGCCAAATTCAAGCCGGGCGGCGTCAAACTATTGGTGAATTCCGCCTCAACGGTAATTGCGGGCATGGTCCGAGTGAGGACGGAGCGGATTTGACCATCACCACCGATCATGCGCGCGCGGGCGCCGCGGGCTCACTCTGGCTGCGGCTCGCCGCCATCGCCCTGCCGCTCCTGTTGATCGCGCCGGCATTCTGGAACCGCTATCCGCTGTTGCAATGGGATACCGGAGGCTATCTGGCGCGCTGGTACGAGGGCTATCTCGTCCCGAGCCGCTCCACCGTGTTCGGCATCTATCTGCACTATGGCGAAAGTTCAGGGTTCTGGATCAACCTCGCGGTCCAGTCGCTGGCCACGCTGTGGCTGTTGCAACTCACCTTGCGCGTGCTCTCGATGATGCAGACGTTCCGTTTCGTCGTGATCAGCCTGCTCCTGATCCTGTCGACTGCGCTGCCCTGGCTTGCGAGCATGCTGCTCACCGACATTTTTGCAGGCCTGTCGGTGCTGTCGCTATTCCTGCTGGTCGTCGGCGGGCCGCGGACCTCGGCGCTCGAAAAAATCTCGCTGTTCGTCTTCACGGCCTTTGCCGCCGCGACCCACAGCGCCACGCTCGGCGTGCTGCTCGGGCTCTGCATCGCCGGCTGGATGGCGCGGCCGTTGCTGGGGCCCCGGCTTCCGATCGCCGGATTGGCCCAAGCGAGCCTCACCATCCTCGCTGGCGGCCTGATGCTGGTGTCGGCGAACCATGCCTTGTCGGGCAAGTGGACATGGACGCCCGGCGGCACCGGCGTCGCCTTCGGCCGCATGATGCAGGACGGCATCGTTGCGCGTTATCTCAATGACCATTGCCCACGCGAAAAACTCAAGCTCTGCCCCTATCGCGACCAATTGCCGGCGAGCGCCGACGAATTCCTGTGGGGCAAGAGCATGTTCAACACGCTCGGCCGCTTCGAAGGCATGAACGACGAGATGGGCACCATCGTCGTGGGTTCGCTCGCCGACTATCCGGCTTGGCAGGCCGGCGCGGCCTTGCAGGCGCTGGGCCAGCAATTGCTGCATGTGGCGACCGGCGAAGGCACCAATGGCTGGATCCCGCACACCCGCGGCATCATCGAACGTTATGTCCCCTCGCAGGCCGCGCCGATGCGCGCCGCGCGCCAGCAGAATTGGGGACTCGATTTCGACACCATCAACTGGCTGCACGTTCCCGTCGCGCTGGCCTCGATGCTGGCGCTGGTCGCGCTGCTGGCGCATGCCCTCGCGAACCGCCGGCTCGACGACCTGACCTTGCTGGCGGCGACCATCACGCTGGCGCTGCTCGGCAACGCCTTCATCTGCGGCGTGATCTCCGGCCCGCACGACCGCTATGGCGCGCGGATGGTGTGGGTTGCGACCTTCACCGTGCTGATGGCGCTGGCGCGCCGCCTTGGGGAAGACAGCAAAGCGCGGTGAGATTGGGGTGAAGCGCCATCGTGCCTGGTTTCGTCCGAGCAGCGATCGCGTTTATCCAGTAAGACCAGCGCATCGTTGGTTCTCAAGGGTGTTTGGAGCCCTTCATCGCCCCCGCAAATCGGCACACGCGGCGGGGCGGTGGCATGAGCACGACCAGCCGTTAGTCAGCCGGCTGCGTGAAAACGGACCCAAGTGCGAGACGGTCAGTGCCGTACAACAACTGAGGCGTTCCGCGGCTAGCTCTTTGTGCCGGTGCCGCCGGCACCGGAAGAATGATTTCGGAAGCGACCCTCCAGTCCTTCCCGACGCGAAGCCAGTTGCTGATCATGAGAAACGGCCTGGCTGTTCCATCTTGCCCCGCATAAGAGACGGTGATGTTCATCGGCACATAGGACTCGGCGACGTCGCGCGTCAGGCCGACAACCCTGAGCTTCGAAAAATCTGGCTCGAGTACGACCGGACCGGGCTACCGATATCATGCAGCTATTGATCAATCGCCGCGTTACCCCAAAAGCCGGCCCAGTTTCCCTCGGACGGGATCGCGCTCTTGGCCACCAAAAGGGCCGAGGGCGATTGCCAGAACATCCGATGCAGAGCCTTGAAATCATGCTTGTTTGCCAATTTCATCAGCCTTCCGAACTTCGATTTGATTGCGCTGAGCGTCGCAGCATTCAGCGGCTCTCTGCTGACGGCGGGAGCAGACGCGGCAGACACGGTGGTAAGAGCCACAGCAGTGAGGGTGACAAGAAGTGCCTTATACATGCAGGAATGTCCATTCCAATGCGTCGCTCACATCATGACAACACTTGTTGCGTTCCGCGATTGGAGGTGTTCACGTCCGTGAGCTGAAGTGTCGTCAGGACGTTTCAGCACTCTACGGATGCCTGGCTTAAAATGGTCGAGCGGGAGCGCGCGGGCTCCCGGCGCCACAGCGCCGGGAGCGGCACCGTCACCTCGTGAGGGCGGCTTTTTCGATCACCTCAGCGACCTGCTTCGCATGGACGACGAGCGAGGCATGGCTGCCGGTGACTTCCGTCGTCTGGGCGTGGATCCTGGCCGCGAAGGACTTCTGGGCCTCGGGCGCGAGGACTTTGTCCTTCGTGCTGATGACGTAGAACGTCGGCTTGTCATGCCAGGCCGCAACGTCGACCGGGGCTTCGAATGCAACGTGGTTCAGCGGAAGCTGCGAGTTGGCCAGGTGCGCGGCGATCTCCGGAGGAAGGTCAGCCGCGACGGCTGACGGAAACACCTTTGGATCGATGTACAGATTGCCCTTCGCATCGGGGTGGATCGCCTTGCCGCCTTCGGTCGGCGGACCGGCCTTTGCCAGCGACGCCAGGGATTCACCGACCTCCGGCGCAAAGGCGGACACATAAACCAGCGCCGAAACCTTGGGATCGTTGCCGGCTTGCGTGATCACCACGCCGCCCCATGAGTGGCCGACCAGAACGGTCCTGCCGGCTTGCTTCGCGAGCGCCTGTTTGGTCGCATCGACGTCGGCGGCGAGCGAAGTGAGTGGATTTTCGACGAGCGTGACGTTGTAGCCTTTCTTGGTGAGAATATCGGCAACCGGCTGCCAGCTCGTCTGGTCTACGAAGGCGCCGTGCACGAGCACGACGTTGTGCGCTGCCCCCTTGGGCAGTTCGGCGGAATGTACGGCTCCGACCAACGTCGTTCCGGCCAGGAGGACGGTGGCGGCTGAGAGGAGAATAGTTCGCATTGTTTGTTCCTGTTGGCATGTCGGACGAAAGTAGTCCGGGGGAATGGACAGGCGTTTCCAGCAAGGTCGCGGTTCTTCCATCTGCCGTTGGCGAAATGGTTGCCGCACGTCCGGTCGGCCCGCCGTGGCATGACGTATTCCGTGGACCTCTCGGACGATAGGGACCAATCGTCCGTGTCTTGTGTCCGATCGTCCGCGGTTCTAGTCTCGGGGGATGGATATACTCACCCAGGTGCTCGATCGGGTTCGTCTCGGCGGGACGCTGCTCTTTCACTTCGAGCTCGGCCATCCCTGGCATCTTGAGTTGCCGGCGCGCCCCTACGCCCTGTTTCACTATCTCAGCCAAGGTTCAGCGACCCTCGCGCTCGAACGGGGAGAGGAAATCCAGATCACCGGGGGCGATTTTGTCGTCATCACACGTGGCGAGCCCCATGTGTTTTATTCGGATCGCCGGGCCGAGCCTTTGCGCATCGTGGATATCGAACGGTCGTCGCCACGCCTCGGATTCGTTCGTCACGGCAGCCGTGCAAAGCCGCTCTCGACCATGCTCTGCGGCAATTTCACGGTGTCGCGGCCGACGTTTGGCAGCGTGCTGGAGTTGCTTCCACCCGTGCTCTTGCTGAAGCCGACGTCCGACCGTGGTTGGCTTGAAGCCATCCTGCGCCGCATGATGAGCGAGTCCGCGCTCGAGCGTCCTGGCCAAGGCGTCGCGCTTTCACGACTGACGGAAGTGCTCTTCGTCGAGGTGCTGCGAAGCTGGATCGCGTCTCTCAGTCCCGGGCAAGGCGGCTGGATCGGGGCCATTTCTGACCCCCATATCGGACCGGCGCTGAAGCTGATTCACGAAAGTCCGGAGCAGCTTTGGACGCTGAGCGACCTAGGCCGTCGCGTCGGGCTCGGCCGCTCGGCATTTTCGGCGCGCTTCACTAGGCTCGTGGGCCAGCCCATGCAACGTTATGTGATCGAACGCCGGATGGCGGAGGCGGCGTTCCTGCTGGAAACCAGCGACGAACCGATCGCACGGATTGCCAACCGGATCGGTTACGAGACTGCAGCGGCGTTTTCGAAGTTGTTTCACCGGCACATTGGTCAGTCGCCCGGCCGTTACCGGGCTGCGCGACGCGCCGACGGAGCCCGTGCGCAGTTGGACGGATCGGAATTGCAAGTATCCGATTGACCTCGATAAAGCTGTGGCTTCGAGCTGAGTCTCATATGCGCCCTTAGCGAACCCCGATCCCTAGGTACAGGAATGGACGGTTGCCGAAGGGAGTGGATGGCCCACTGTAACGAGACATTTCAGGATAGCTGAAACCGCCTCATCGCCTCAGGCGCGGCGTGAGAGGAAATCGAGCACGCCAGTCTTGTAGACCTTGTCGCCGACTGCGCGCATGTGATCGCGACCGGGAATATCGAGCACTTCCGAACCCGGGATGATGGCACCGAGTGCGCTGGCCGAACCCGCGACGTCGTCGGTGCTGCCGACCGCGATCAGCACGGGCACGTCGATGCGCGCGGCTTCGTCCTTCGTCATGAGATCGCGCGTGCCGCGCAGGCAGGCGGCCAGCGCCTTGCGGTCGGAACGGGTTTGGTCTGCAAAAGCACGAAACGTGCGTCCGACGGGATCGGAGACGTCGTCGAGCGAGGGCGCTTCCAGCGCCTTCGCGACGTTCTCGCCGGGCCCGGTGCCCTCGATCAGGCCGCCGATGCCGATGCCGCCAAGGATTGCCGAACGCAGGCGCTGCGGCTCGTTGAGGGAGAGCCAGGCCGTCATCCGTCCGCCCATCGAATAGCCCATGAGATCGGCCTGCGGGATGGCGAGGTGATCCATCAGCGCGAGCACGTCGGCGGCCATGGTCGGGATGGAGTACTGCGCGGGCTCGTAGAGCTTTGCGCTTTCGCCATGGCCGCGATTGTCGAGCGCAATGACACGGCGGCCGTTCTTGCGCAGCTCCGAGACCCAGGTCGGATAGACCCAGTTCACGTTCTTGCTGGAGGCAAAGCCGTGCACCAGGATGATCGGATCGCCCTCGCCTTCGTCGAGATAGGCAATTTCAACGGCGCCGTTGTGAAAGCTCGGCATCATCAGTTCCGCAATCTTGAGGGGAAGAGGTATCTTAGGCCGTGACGGCAGGGCTTGCCAGAACGGCTTCGGCGGCGATCCGCGCCTGGCGAAGTCGCCGCGCCCGTCTGCGATCGCACCAGGCCTGGGTCAGGCGCTCCGTCGTCGCCTTGATCGAGGACAACAGGCCGAGCAGCGTCAACGCCGCACCGAACAGCCAGAGTGCAAGATTGAACGCCCCGCCGATCAGCAGCAGCGCGCCGCGGCCGAGCAGCTTCAGAATCGCGCGCGTCTTGCCGCCCTGCGCTTCCGCGAGCCGCGCCGCGCGTGCGACGTCCTTGGGACCTTCAGCGATGCGCAAGCTATCCATCGCGCCGCGCGTGCCGGTCTTCTCGACCACGCGCGTGACATCCTTGCCGAGCCGAACCAGCGCGCCGGCCTTCTCGGCGCGGAACGCGGCCTTGATCGCGCTCAAGGTCTGGCCCGGCCGCAGCACCGAGCCGGAGGCAACCGCGTTCTGGAGCATCGGCGTATCGACGACCTCGCGCGCGGACCGGCCGGCCCATGCCGCTAGTCCCTCGCCGAGCCGGCCGACCTTGCGCGCGTCCTTCACCAGCGTCAGCCCGGCGCGAACCGGCGCGGCACCGCCGACGGAGACGTAGGTCACGGCCGTGACCGCGAGACCCGCGGCCGCAAGGCCCAGCACCAGGCGATCGGTCTCCTCGCCCATGGCGAGGTGCTTGCCCTCGCGGACGACGTCCCTGATGTCGCCGATGACGAAGAGATCGCCGGCCACGGTTCCCGACAAGCTCGCAACATCATCCGCGTTGCCGGTAACGAGACCGGCGGCAAACCGTTTTGCGAAATGCGAGGTGGAGTTTTCGGCTTTGACCGCGTCACCGACACGGCTCGGGAGGTCGTCAGGCAGCGCGATGTTGCGGTCGCGCGCCAGTGCGACAAAACTGTCGGCAAGATCGGCATCGCCCGATGCGAGCGCGACCTCGATGTTGTCTTGAATCAGGCGGTCGTTGTGCCGCAGCAGCGCGTCGAGCTTGATCTCTGAGAGCGCGGCGGGATCGTCCTGGGCGGCCAGAATCGCCCCGGCCTCGCGGGCGTGCGGTGCTACCTGCGCGAGCATGAAGCCGCATGCCGCGATACCGGTCAACGCTGTGCTGATTCGCAACCACTTCATGCGGAGAGCCTGGACGGTCCTGAGATCGTTGACGCCTAACGGTTGTCTTTCGTCGCAATTACGCTCGTCCACAGACATAGTATGCCAAAATTGCGACACAACGTCCCCGACGAAAGAAGGGCTTCTCTCAGGCCGCAAGATTGTGTCGAATTTGCATGAGCAAATGAGCATGGGGCATTGCGGAGCTTTCGGTTCCGCTGGACTAGCAATCATCTCCACCCACCAGTATGGTCCGCGGCGCCTTAATAATGCCGCGGCAGTCGTGATTGTGTCTGCCGCCATTGCCACTCCAGGATGAGTACGATGTCCGACCATGTCGTCCCGCACTTCCACAACGATGCCGGTGTCCCCGTCATCGAGATCGGCTCGCAAGAGTTCATGTGCGTGGGCGCCAACCCTCCGTTCGATCATCCGCACGTCTTCCTCGACCTCGGCAACGACAACGAGATCATCTGCCCGTACTGCTCGACTCTGTACCGTTTCGCCGCCGACCTGAAGGCGGGCGAAGCCCGTCCGCCGGAATGCGTCCTGAAGGACAAGGTGGCCTGACCGCTTCCATCGGCCAGGGGTGGCGCTCTCCCGAACGATTGTCATCGCCGGTGCCGGCATCGGTGGACTGACGGCTGCGCTTGCGCTCGCGGCCCGCGGCTTCCGCATCATCGTGCTGGAAAAGGCCGAGCGGCTCGAGGAAGTCGGCGCCGGTCTGCAACTCTCCCCGAACGCCAGCCGCGTGCTGGTCGAACTCGGGCTCACCGAGCGCCTCAAGTTGCGCGCCGTGATCCCGGAGGCAGTCTCGATCATGAGCGCGCGGGCCGGCGGTGAGCTTTTGCGCATGCCGCTGGGAGAAGCCGCCGCCGAGCGCGCCGGCGCCCCCTATTGGGTGGTGCACCGCGCCGACCTGCAATCCGCCCTCGCCGGCGCAGTTTCCGACCATCCCCATATCGACCTGAAACTCGGCGCGACCTTCGAAGACGTCGCGCCTCACGCCAAGGGGCTCACGGTGGTTCATCGCAGCGGCACGATCCGGCGCAGCGATCTCGCCAGTGCGCTGATCGGCGCCGACGGTATCTGGTCGACGGTGCGCCAGCATCTATTCCCCGAGGTGCAGCCGCGCTTCTCCGGGCTGATTGCCTGGCGCGGTACGCTCGATGCCACGCAACTGCCGAAGGACTACACAGCGCGCCGGGTCCAGCTCTGGATGGGCCCGAATGCCCATCTCGTCGCCTACCCGATCGCGGGCGGACGCCAGATCAACGTGGTCGCGGTGCTGCCGGGCACTTGGAACAGGCCGGGCTGGAGCACGCCCGGCGATCCCCGCGAAGTGCTGGACGCCTTCGCCGCGCCGCGCTGGCCGCCGCCGGCGCGCATGATGCTCGGCACAGTCGACAGCTGGCGGAAATGGGCGCTGTTCGGCGTCCCCGACGACTGCCCCTGGAGTAAAGGCCCGGTCGCGCTGCTCGGCGACGCCGTGCATGCGATGCTGCCGTTTGCGGCCCAGGGCGCCGGCATGGCGATCGAGGACGCCGCAGTGCTCGCGCAGCATTTGAGCCCTGAGATCGCCGAGACCACCGCGGGCATCACGGCAGCGCTGAGACAATACGGCCGGACGCGCCAGGCGCGCGTGCGGCGGGTGCAGCGGACCGCGCGGCAGCAGGGCCGCATCTATCATTTCAGTGGGCCGCTCGCGTTCGCGCGCGATCTTGCGGTCCGCGCCCTCGGCCCGGAACGCATGCTGGCACGGCAGGACTGGATCTACGGCTGGCGGCCCTGACGCGAGGCGCTGATGTCAGGACGTTTCAGCGCACGGCTCTTGTCGATTTCGGGCCAGGCTTGATCGGGCCAGGATTGGCTGCGGGCGCCGCGGCGGCCGGCGTCGCCTCGGGGGGCGTTTCCCGGCACTTGTTGCGGCGCCAAGCGTCATCGGCCATCTGCGCCTGCCCGCGTACTGCGATGTAGTCGTTGCGATAGGCAAGCTCCGACACCACGGCGCCGCCCGCGCCGGTCTGTGCCTTGTCCATCAGCCTCTGCAAATCGCCGGTGCGGTTGGCGATCGACTTGCGCTCGCCTTCGAGCTGCTTGCAATCGTACAATTCGTACTTGGCGGGATCGGCAAAGGCCGGAGCGACCGTCTCGCTCATGCCGGCGCAGCCGGACAGCGCGAAGTCGGCCGCGAGCAGCGCGGCGACCACGCAGCACGGGCGCAGGCGATATTGGATCAAAGCTGACATGCCGGATGAATAGTCCCCGTCGATTGAGAATGCCTAAAGCAACAACAGATGTCCGGATTGAGGCTTTGCCTTGTGCCGCCGGCTCGCCTAAGGAAGAACCACCCCTCCGGCCTGCAAATGCCAATTCCAGACCGCCGGCAAGGGACTTAAGTGGCTGATCTCGTTGGATCAAGCGGGCATGGCGGAATTGGTAGACGCAAGGGACTTAAAATCCCTCGGCGCGCAAGCGCTGTGCCGGTTCGACCCCGGCTGCCCGCACCACGAAAGCTGCGCGGAGGATCCCGCCGCGCGCGGCGGCCGCGAGCGCTGATACCTCATCAATTCCTGTCTGCTCCTGCACCGCCTGCCAGCCATCCCGAAACGTTGCTTGTGCAACGCAGCATTGAAGATAGATAAGGGCCTCAAATCAGAGGTGAGCTTCTTGTCCGACGTCAATGCCGACGACTGGGTGTCCTCGGGACACCGTCCCATGGGTTTCCCCGAATTCGTCATCGTGATCGCGTCGATCATGGCGCTGAATCCGCTTGCGATGGACATGATGCTCCCGGCACTGCCCAATATCGGGTCGGCCTTCAATATCCCCGTCGCCAACCATCTTCAGCTGGTGCTGTCGACCTTCCTGATCGGCTTTGGCGCGGGGCAGTTCGTCATGGGCCCGCTGTCGGATCGCTTTGGCCGCCGCCCGGTGCTGCTCGGCGGGATGGCGGTCTATGCGGTGGCAAGCGTGCTGGCGATTGCGGCGCCGTCGTTCGAGACGCTGCTGCTGGCACGCGCACTGCAGGGTTTCGGTACCTCGGCGACTCGCGTGATCGCGACCTCGATCGTGCGCGACTGTTACGTCGGCCGCCGCATGGCGAGCGTGATGTCGCTTGCGATGATGATCTTCATCGCCGTCCCCGTGATCGCCCCTTCGTTCGGACAGGCGGTGCTGCTGGTGACGCAATGGCGCGGCATCTTCGTCGTGCTGATGCTCTACGGGCTGCTCGCGCTTGCATGGTCCGTGCTGCGGCTTCCGGAGACCCTGCCTGAGAGCGAACGCAGGTCGCTTGCGCCGGCCGACGTGCTCACGGCCTACTGGCAGACCGTGACCCATCGCCAAACCCTCGGCTATGCGCTCGCCGCCGGTAGCGTCATGGGCGCGCTGTTCGCCTACGTATTTTTGGCTCAGCAAGTTTTTGTCGGCATCTATCACCTCGGCCATTATTTTCCGCTCGCCTTCGCCGGGATCGCGGCCGGCACCGCCATTGCCGGCTTTCTCAATGCGCGATTCGTCGGGACCCTCGGCATGCGCGTGATCTCGCACGGCGCGCTGACGCTCTACACCGCGGTGGCGGGAGTGATGCTGCTGACGGAAAGCCTCGCCGCGTTGCCGCTTCCCCTGTTCATGGTGCTCTCGGCGCTGATGATGTTCTCGTTCGGCATGATGGTCGCCAACTTCACTGCACTCGCCATGGAGCCGCAGGGCCACATCGCCGGCACGGCGTCCTCGCTCTACGGCTCGATCACCACGCTGATCGGCATCGCCGTCGGCATGGCCATCGGACAAAGCTTCGACGGCACGTTGCTGCCGTTCTCGGTCGGCTTCTTCGTGTCGTCCCTCGCCGCGCTCGCGATCGTGCTGGTGGTGGAGAGAGGACGGTTGTTCAGGCCGCATCATCGCGCCATCGGCTGAGGAACTCCGTGGCGCTCTCGATGTTGTACTGCAACAATTTGAAAGGGCGCTTCAATGGAACCGAAACACCGTAAAGACCACGACGCCGCGGAACGGGCGGAGACGGAACGCACGCCGTCGAGCGTCGAAAAGACCGCCGTCACCGTGCCATTCGCGAGTGAAGGGCTCGAGCGGGTCCGCGACAGCCACTGCTGAGCAAGACGCCTATTCCGTTGCGCGCCTGCTGGCGCTGAAATCGTCCGCAATGCCTTCAGGTGCCGCGCCGCTTCCACGGGGCGGCACCATCAGCACAACCACTTCCCGCGTGAGACCGGGCCGGCCCCATAGCTGCGCCTGTATGATAAGTTCCCGCCTGATGAAATGCCCGGCGCGCCCGGCCACCGAGTCCATCCACCGGCTGCAGTCATCCTGATCGCGAAAACAGAGCGCGGCCCAGCCGCGCTCCAGCGTCGTCTTGTGCGGCAAGCCCCCGGGATATTGATCCTCGAACGGCCGCACGTGGTGCGGGTGGTCCGGGCTGTAGAAGGCTGTCGCGAAGGCCAGTGAATCGTCGCCGCTGACGGCGGCGAGCGGCTCGTCCGTCAGTTCGCGCCAGTCGCGTGTCAATCGGCTCGCCGCCTGCGCGTAGAAATTGCGCCCCTCCTCGTAACCGTGATCGTTGCGATAGACCGCGTGGGTCGGCGCGGCGACGAGGACGGCCGTGAGCGCGACACCGGCCACGACCACGGTGAGGTTGACGGTGTAAAAGCGCTCGATTGAATAATTTGCGCCGCAGACCACGAGAATGGCGAACAGAAACAACGCTTGCAAAGCCCATAGCGACGGCAGATCGGTGCCCATCACTAGCGAGATCAGGACCGGCAGCGCAATCGTGCCGACGGCAACGTAAAAGAGGAGCCGCAGGCCCGGATTCATCGCCGCGAAATCGTCCGGAAACTGCTTCAGCCGCGTGCCGGCGATCAATACCCAGCTGACGGCTGACACACTCGTGGCCGCCAACAGGCCCAAAAGGAAGTTCCTGACATCAGCAGCAGAACTCGCCGCAGTGCCGTTGGCATGGTTCAGCGCGTAGGTGAAGGTCGATGCCCCCGTGGTCGCGAGCCAATGAAGATGCGGTGACAGCGCCGCAAGCCCGACGACGACCGAAATCCAGGGCGAGGCGGAAGTGAAATAGGCGCGTCGCGCCGGATGCGCCAGCGCGGCAAACGTGAAGCTCGCGACAAGGAAGATCGAATAATATTTGCCGACCATGGCCAGTGCCGTCGTGCATCCCACGGCAACCGCCCATGACGCCGCTCGGGTCTCGAATGCGCGCAGGAAGCACCAGGTCGCCAGCGGCCAGACCGCCAGCAGCACCGCATTGGCGTTGAAGCGCTGGGCATGGAATTGATAGGCCGGCGTCAGCATCAGGATCAACAGCACCAGGACGCGCTTGTGCCCCCTCACGAATTGCCGCGCGATCCGATCGACGAAGACCAGCGCGAGCCCGGCGTTGGCCATCGCCATCAATTGCAGCGACCAGTCGGTGAGCGGAAAAATGGCGCTCCAGGTCGCGGCAACCCAGCCGGTCAATGGCGGATGCTTGGGATAGCCCCACGCGAAATGCCGCCCCAGCGTCCAGGCCTCCAGCGTATCGGGGTGCAGACCGCTGCCGGCATAGGCGACTGCCAGATAGAGCGTCCAGATCCCGACGAAGCAGGCGACGAGAAGCGGCACGGCCCAGCCCGTCTCGACGCCATCGAGCCAACGCCGGAATGGCCGGCGCCATCGTGCCGGCGCGCGATCGGACCGTTCGGCCATCGCCTGGAATGCAAAATCGATCGGCACTGGAATCAAATGGAGGAAGGAAGATGATGCGCGAGCACGACACATCTAGTTCTGGATCGAAACAAATAGCAATGACCGCAGACTGGGAACGTTGAAAGCATCCGCTTTCTCAGCCGGCGTAAGGTCAACAAAGGACCGAGACTGGCAAAAGAGCGGCGCCGCTGATGACAGCGGCGCCGCATGATGATCCGGACGAAAGGAAGGGCCTTTGCCCTACTCCGACTTGTCGACGTTCCAGAACAGCGGGGTCGCGGGACCGTCGAGCACGCCGGTCAGCGATTTGCGCCAGCCGCTCGGCAGGAGATACTGCCCCAGCGGGATGTAGATCACCTGCTCATAGGCTTCCTTCTGGATGTCAGCGGCGATCTTCTTCTGATCGTCGAGCGAGGCGGCGCGAACGAAGTCGTCCTTGAGCTTTTCGATCTTGGCGTTCTCGGCCCAACCGAACCAGCCCTTCTTGCCCTGGCCGCCGATCGAGAGATTGGCGATCGGGTTGGAGACGTCGGCCGCGACCCAGTTGGTGAAGAACATGTTCCAGCCGCCCTCTTTCGGAGGCTTCTGACTGGCGCGGCGGCTCACCACCGTCTGCCAATCGGTCGCTTGCAGGTCGACCTTGAAGCCGGCCTCGCGCAGCAACTGAGCCGCAACGATCGGCTGCGCCTTCAGCGTCGTGACATCGCCGGGGGCCATGATCACGATCGGGGTGCCGTCATAGCCGGACTCGGCGAGCGCCTTCTTGGCTTCGGCCATGCCGTTGCCCTTCACCAGGGTCTCGGCACCGGCCTCCGTCGCGAACGGCGTATCGCACACGAAGAAGGCGCCACAGACCTTCTGATATTTGGCGTTGCCGACGAGCGCGTCGAGAACGTCCTTCTGGTTTATCGCCAGAAAGGCAGCACGGCGCACTTTGACATTATCGAACGGCGGATAAAGGAAGTTCATCCGGCCGAGCGTCTGGAAACCGAACTTGTTCGAGACCTCGATCGTGATGTCCTTGTTCGCTTCCAGTAACGGGAGCATGTCGTAAGGCAGATTTTCCACGAAGTCGATGTCGCCCGACTGCAACGCGTTCACCGCGGTCTGCGAGTCCGGCATGGTGATCCACTCGACGCGGTCGACCTTCACCACCTTGCCGCCGGAGGTCCAGCTCGACGGCTCCTTGCGCGGCACGTAATCGGTGTTCTTGACATAGACCGCCTTCACGCCCGGCTGGAATTCCGACTGCACGAACTTGAAAGGACCCGAACCGATCTGCTCGGGGATTTGCTTGTCCGGCGGCGTCTCGGCCAGGCGCTTCGGCATCATGAAGGCAACGCGGGAGGACGGCTTGCCGATCGAGTCGAGCACGAGGCCGTAGGGCTCCTTCAGCTTCAGCGTGATGGTCTTGGCATCGGTCGCCTCGATGCTGGCGGTGAAGTCGAGCAGTTTCTGGCCCATGCCATCGACTGCGGCCCAGCGCTTGAGCGAGGCGACGCAGTCCTCCGCCGTCACCGGCGCACCGTCATGCCACTTCAGGCCGTCGCGCAGCGTGAAGGTGTAGGTGAGCTTGTCGTCGGAGATCTTCCAGTCCGCCATCTGCGGCTGGATCTTGAAGTTCGAATCGGGCGCCACGAGCGTGTCGTAGATCATGTAGCCATGGTCGCGCGTGATGTAGGCCGTGGTGAAGATCGGATCGATGATGCGCAGATCCGAATGCATTACCGCCGTGATGGTCTTGCCGGCCGCAAGCACCGGCGAGGCCAGTGCGGTCGAAAGCGCGACGAGCGACAGCGCAAGTTTGGAGGCGAACGCGCGAGGCCCCCGGCGCATCAACTTAAACATAAAAAGTTCTCCTGACGTGAAACTGTTCAAAGGCAGGTTATTGATTGAGCATCCGGTTCGTTCTTTAGGCGAACGAACCTCATGCAATGCCTTTATCTTTTCGAGACTTGCAGACGGTGCCGAGCGCGTCAATCCGGTTTCGCCGCAAGCCCAAGCGGCGCGCACACGGGCTCCACAAGGATCGGTTTGGCTCTACAACACTCTCCGCCTGTCCTGCCCCGCGCCGATGCAATGCGCGTTCCATGTTCCAAAGCCCAAGAGACATTGGAGAGACATTGAGATGAATCCAGCCAATCTTCCCTTCGATTCCGAAGCGATGCTCCAGGGTCTGCGCGGCTGGGTGGAATGCGAAAGCCCGACCTGGGACGCGAGCGCCGTGAACCGCATGCTCGATATCGCAGCGCGGGAGATGGCGATCATGGGTGCGACGATCGAGCGCATCGCCGGTCGCCAGGGCTTTGGCGGCGTGATCCGCGCCCGCTTTCCGCATCCGAAGCAGGGCGAACCGGGCATCCTGATCGCCGGACACATGGATACGGTCCACCCCACAGGCACCATCGAGAAGCTGAAATGGCGCCGCGAGGGCAACAAGTGCTATGGCCCCGGCATCTACGACATGAAGGGCGGCAATTATCTTTCGCTGGAAGCCATCCGACAACTGGCCCGCGCCTCGTTCACGACGCCACTGCCGATCACCGTGCTGTTCACGCCCGACGAGGAAGTCGGCACACCCTCCACGCGCGATATCATCGAGGCGGAAGCCGCGCGCAACAAATACGTGCTGGTGCCGGAGCCCGGCCGCGCCGACAACGGCGTCACCACCGGACGTTACGCCATCGCGCGCTTCAATCTCGAGGCGACCGGCCGACCCAGCCACGCCGGCGCGACCTTGTCGGCAGGCCGCTCGGCGATTCGCGAGATGGCGCGGCAAATCCTCACCATCGATGCGATGACGGGCGAAGACTGCACGTTTTCAGTCGGCGTCGTGCACGGGGGTCAATGGGTCAATTGCGTTGCCACGACCGCCACCGGCGAAGCGCTTTCGATGGCCAAGCGCCAGGCTGACCTCGATCGCGGCGTCGAGAGGATGCTGGCGCTCTCCGGTACAACCAATGATGTCACCTTCAAGGTGACGCGCGGCGTGACACGTCCGGTTTGGGAGCCTGATGCCGGCACCATAGCGCTGTATGAAAGGGCGCGCGGGATCGCCAAGTCGCTTGGCGCAGAACTGCCGCATGCGAGCGCCGGCGGCGGCTCCGACGGCAATTTCACGGGCGCAATGGGCATCCCGACTCTCGACGGCCTGGGCGTGCGTGGCGGCAACGGCCACACGCTCGAAGAGTATATCGAGGTTGAAAGTCTGGTCGAACGCGGCCGGCTGATGGCGGGGCTGCTCGCGACTCTGGAGTAACGGCGCGAGCCACATCGCCAAAACGGGCCAGATCACCGAAACAAGTTGACCGCACTGCAAAAACGGTGGCCCGGATGGCATGGGAATTGCTGAAATGTTAGGCTGGTGGCAGAACCCCAGGCTCCAGCCGCTGTCTCTGATTTGACTCTCATCTGACGGGATCCAACTTGCTCGGATATCTCCTTCGCCGAATTCTCGCCGCCGTGCCCGTGATGGGCGTGGTGGCGCTGTTCGTCTTCCTCCTGCTCCGCCTCACTCCGGGCGATCCCGCCGCGATTCTGGCCGGCGACAACGCCACGCCGGAGCGGCTCGAGCGCATCCGCACCTCGCTCGGCCTCAACGAGCCGCTGATCGTGCAGTTCATCACCTGGCTGAACAAGCTGCTGCATGGCGATCTCGGAACGTCACTCATCTCCAACCTTCCGGTGATGAAGATGATCGGCCAGCGGGTCGAGCCGTCGATCTCGATCGCGCTGTCGACCATCATCCTCGCCGTCATCGTCGCTGTTCCTCTGGGCGTGATCGCGGCCTGGAAGCACGGCACCTGGATCGACCGCTTCGTGATGGGCCTGTCCGTGCTCGGCTTCTCGGTGCCGGTGTTCGTGGTCGGCTACATCCTGATCGAGGTCTTCGCGATCGACCTGCGCTGGGTGCCGGTGCAGGGCTTCCGCAGCATCTCGAACGGGTTTGGGCCGTTCTTCGAGCGCATCATCCTGCCGACCTGTGCGCTGTCCTTCATCTATATCGCTTTGATCGCGCGCATGACGCGCGCGGCGATGCTCGACGTGCTCGGCGAGGACTACGTCCGCACCGCGCGCGCAAAAGGCATCAACGAGGTCGCCGTGATGATGCGGCACGCGCTGCGCAACGCGGCCGTGCCCGTGATCACGGTGATCGGTACCGGCTTTGCGCTTTTGATCTCCGGGGTCGTCGTCACCGAGAGCGTGTTCAACATCCCCGGCATCGGCCGCCTCACAGTGGATGCGGTGCTGGCGCGCGACTATCCGGTGATCCAGGCGATGATCCTGCTGACGTCGCTGATCTATGTCGTCGTCAATCTCCTGATCGACGTCGCCTACACGCTGCTCGATCCCCGGATCCGGTACTAGGGCTAAGGATAACAACAAAAATGTCGGTCGATACCCTTCCCCAGTCCTCCATCCCGATCACGTCGCCGATGCGACCGCGCCTCGGATTCCTGACCTCGACGCCGATCATCGCGGCGGCGACCATCTGCCTGGTGTTGGTTGTGCTGATCTCGATCCTGGCACCGTTGATCGCGCCGTATGATCCGATCCAGCTTGCGCCCTCGCAGCGGCTGAAGCCCTCTTCGGCGCAATTCCTGCTCGGCACCGATGCCTATGGCCGCGACCTGCTATCGCGCGTGATGTATGGCGGACGCATTTCGCTTCTGATCGGCATCGGCTCGGCGATCATGTCGATCGTCATTGGGTTGGCGATCGGCCTCGTCTCCGGCTTCTTCAAGCTGGTCGATTCCGTCATGATGCGGATCATGGACGGCCTGATGGCAATGCCCAGCATCCTGCTGGCAATCGCCGTGGTGTCGCTGTCCGGCGCCAGCCTCTGGACGGTGCTGATCGCGATTACGATCCCCGAAGTTCCGCGCGTGGCACGCCTGGTGCGTTCGGTCGTGCTATCGGCGCGCGAAGAGCCCTATGTTGAAGCGGCGATCTCGGTCGGCACATCCCTGCCAAAGATCATGTGGCGGCATTTGATGCCGAACACGATCGCACCTCTGATCGTGCAGGGCAGTTATGTCTGCGCGTCCGCGATCCTTACTGAGGCCATCCTCTCCTTCCTCGGCGCCGGCATCTCGCCGGAAACGCCGACCTGGGGCAACATCATGGCCGAGGGCCGTCAGTACTTCCAGCTCAAGCCGACGCTGATCTTCTGGCCGGGCCTGCTGCTCTCGATCGCCATCCTCAGCATCAATTTGATCGGCGACGCCGCCCGCGATGCACTCGATCCGCGGATGAAGCAGCGGGAAGGCAAATGATGACCGATCAAGCGATGACCAGCCCCATCCTCGACATCAACAACCTCATCGTGTCCGTCGGCAAGAAGCCGAATGCTGCAAACATCCTCGACGGCATCTCGATCCAGGTGCACGAGCGCGAGACGCTGTGCCTTGTCGGCGAAAGCGGCTCGGGCAAGTCGGTGACCTCGCTGACCACCATGGGTCTGCTGCCGAAGGGCACGCTGGTTCCCACCGGCGGCAGCGTCAAGCTGGTCGGTGAGGAGATTCTCACCGCGACCGACCGCCGCCTGCGGCAGCTCCGCGCGACCCGGATGGCGATGATCTTCCAGGAGCCCATGACGGCACTCAATCCGGTGATGCCGGTCGGCCGCCAGATCGACGAAGTCCTGCGCGCGCACACCAAACTCGACGCGAAGGCGCGCAAGAAGCGCATCCTCGACATGATGGAGCAGGTGCGTCTGCCCCAGGTCGAGCGTATCTTTGCCTCCTACCCTCACCGACTCTCCGGCGGTCAGCGCCAGCGCATCATGATCGCGATGGCGCTCGTGCTCGAACCGAAGCTGCTCATTGCGGACGAACCGACCACCGCGCTCGACGTCACCACGCAGAAGCAGATCTTGACCCTGATCCGCGACCTCCAGCGCGATCACGGAACCGCAGTGCTGTTCATCACCCACGACATGGGCGTGGTCGCCGAGATCGCCGACCGCGTCGCCGTGATGCGGCAGGGCCGACTGGTGGAGACCGGAACGCTGGATTCCATCCTGCGCAATCCGACCATGGAGTACACCCGCAACCTGCTTTCCGCAGTGCCGAGCCTGGTGCCGCGCGCGGCACGGCTTGAGACCAAGGAACCGGTGGTGCTGGAAGCCAACGAGCTTGGGAAGGTCTACCGCGAGCGCGCGTTCTTCGGTAAAGGCCGCGAAGTCGTCGCTGCCGACAAGGTCACGCTGACGCTGCGCAAGGGCCGCACGCTCGGCATCGTCGGCGAGAGCGGCTCAGGCAAATCGACCGTGGCGCGCTGCATCGTCCGCCTGATCGACCCGACTTCGGGCGGCGTGCGCCTCTCCGGCCGCGAGATCTCGGACATTTCGCGGCGGCTGTTGCAGCCGCATCGGAAGAAGATCCAGATCGTATTCCAGGACCCCTACCGCTCGCTCAACCCGCGCGTCACCGTCGGCGAAAGCATCGCGGAAGGCCCGATCAATTACGGCGTGTCGCATGCCGACGCAACGAAGCGTGCGCGCGAATTGCTCGAGCTGGTCGGCCTGCCCGCCGATGCGGTCGCGCGCTATCCGCACCAGTTCTCCGGCGGCCAGCGTCAGCGCATTGCGATCGCCCGCGCGCTCGCACTCGATCCCGACGTGCTGGTCGCGGACGAGGCGGTCTCCGCCCTCGACGTCTCCGTGCAGGCGCAGGTGCTGGAACTGTTCGACGAGATCCAGCAGCGGCTCGGCATCGCCATCCTGTTCATCACTCACGATCTACGCGTCGCAGCACAGATCTGCGACGAGGTCATGGTGATGCAACACGGCCGCGTCGTCGAGCAGGGTCCGGCCGCCGAAGTGCTGACGCATCCGAAGGAGGCGTACACCAGAGCCTTGCTCGAGGCAGCGCCAGGCCGCGGCTGGGATTTTGCGAACTTCCGGCCGGTGGCCGAGGGCGCGGCGGCCAGCGCCTAGTCTCTCGCCTCGTCATTGCGAGCGCAGCGAAGCAATCCAGACTGTCCCCGCGGAGGGATTCTGGATTGCTTCGCTTCGCTCGCAATGACGGTGGTTGCGACAAGCATTCCCAAAACGGCTTGACGCCATGCGCGGCGCGATTGCTTCCCGGCTTGCTCTCGCCGCAAGCACAGGGCTAACGTCGCGCACTTTCAATTGCTGGACTTGAGTTGATGACACGTATCGCCGTCGGCGGCTTCCTGCACGAGACCAACACCTTCGCTCCGACGAAGGCGACGTTCGCGGACTTCCAGCACGGCGGCGGCTGGCCGGCGATGACGCAAGGTCCCGACGTGCTGAAGGTGATGCGCCGCATCAATGTCGGCCTCGCCGGTTTCGTCGACAGCGCCGAGGCCCACGGCTGGGAACTCATTCCAACGATTGCCTGCGGCGCGAGCCCTTCGGCGCATGTCACCAAGGACGCCTTCGAGCGCATCGTGAAGGTCATGGTCGATGGCATTGCAGCCGCCGGCCCGATCGACGCCGTCTATCTCGATCTGCACGGCGCGATGGTCACGGAACATCTCGACGACGGCGAAGGCGAGATTCTCGCGCGCGTGCGCCGCGTCATCGGCAAGGACATTCCGCTGGTCACCAGCCTCGATCTCCACGCCAACGTCACCCCCGAAATGATTGAGCATGCGGACGCGCTGATCGCCTACCGCACCTATCCCCATGTCGACATGGCCGAGACCGGCCGCGCCTGCGCGCAACATCTCGCATTGCTTCTGAAGACACAGCGGCGTTTCGCAAAGGCCTTCCGGCAATTGCCGTTTCTGATTCCGATCAGCTGGCAGTGCACCAACGACCAGCCGACCAAACGCATCTACGAAAAGCTTGCCGCGCTGGAGAGCGACGCGGTTCCGACGCTGTCCTTTGCCCCCGGCTTCCCCGCCGCCGATTTCCGCGATTGCGGGCCGAGCGTGTTCGCCTATGGCAAGACGCAAGCCGATGCCGACCGCGCGGCGGATGCGATCGTGAAGCTGATCGAAAGCCACGAGGACGATTTCGACGGCAAGATCTGGTCACCTGATGACGGCGTACGCCACGCGATGGAACTCTCGAAGGGCGCCAGCAAGCCGATCATCATCGCCGACACCCAGGACAATCCCGGCGCCGGCGGCGATTCCGACACCACCGGCATGCTACGCGCGCTGGTCCGCAACAAGGCCAGCGCGGCGACCGGCGCGATCTACGATCCGGAATCGGCCAAGGCCGCGCATGCAGCCGGCGCCGGTGCCACCGTGACGCTGTCGCTCGGCGGCAAGTCCGGCATTCCCGGCGACGAGCCCTATCGTGCGACCTTCGTCGTCGAAAAACTTTCGGACGGCCGCTTCATCGCGCCCGGTCCCTACTACGGCGGCCGCGAGATGGAGATGGGCCCGTCGGCCTGCCTTCGCATCGGCGATGTCCGGGTCGTCGTATCCTCGCATAAGGCGCAGCTCGCCGATCAGGCAATGTACCGCTATGTCGGCATCGAGCCGACCGAAGAGAAGATTTTGGTCAACAAGAGCTCGGTGCACTTCCGCGCCGATTTCGAGCCGATCGCAGAAAAGCTGATGATCTGCGCCGCCCCCGGCGCGATGCCCGCGGACACAGCCACGCTGCCATGGACGCGCCTGCGGCCGGGCATCCGCATCAAGCCGAACGGCCCGATTTTCACTCCCTCCTCACGCTAACTGGACAGAACACATGCCCACGATCGACCGCATCGACGGCTATGCCGACGAACTCACTGCTATCAGGCGCGACCTTCACGCCCATCCGGAAATCGGCTTCGAGGAAGTGCGCACCTCCGGAATCGTCGCGGACAAGCTGAAGAGCTGGGGCATCGAGGTGCATCGCGGTCTCGGCGGCACCGGCGTGATCGGAGTCATCAAGGGCAAGGGTTCGAGCGGCAAGCGTATCGGGCTTCGCGCCGACATGGACGCGCTGCCGATGGAGGAGAACACCAATCTGAAATGGAGCTCGAAAATCCCCGGCCGCTTCCACGGCTGTGGCCATGACGGCCACACCACCATGCTGCTCGGCACCGCGCGCTACCTCGCCGAAACCAGGAACTTCGACGGCACCGTGCACCTGATCTTCCAGCCGGCCGAGGAAGGTCTCGGCGGCGCCCGCGCGATGATCAAGGACGGGCTGTTCGAGAAATTTCCCTGCGACGAACTCTACGGCCTGCACAACGCGCCCGACCTCAACCACGGCGAGATCGCGATCCTGCCCGGCCCCGCGATGGCCAGCGCCGACTTCTTCGACCTCCGCATCACTGGCTACGGCGCGCACGGTGCGATGCCCGAACGCTCCAAGGACGCGGTGATCATCGCGACCACGCTGGCGCAGGCGATCCAGACCATCGTCAGCCGCAACGTCGAGCCGCTGCAGGCCGCCGTCGTCTCGATCACGCAGATTCACGCCGGTTCGGCGTACAACGTCATCCCCGGCGAAGCGCATCTTTGCGGCACCATCCGCACTTTCTCGAAAGAAGTCCGCATCCTGATCAGCGAACGCATTCGCACGATCTGCGCCGGCATTGCGAGCGCCTATCAGTGCGTGATCGACGTCGACATCCGCGACACCTTCGATGTGCTGGTCAACCAGGTCGAGCAGTCCAAGGTGGTCGAGGAGGTCGCGCGCACCATCGTCGACCCCGCCAACGTGATCACCCGCGCCCAGCCGAAGATGGGCAGCGAGGATTTCGCCGACATGCTTCAAACCATTCCCGGCGCCTATTTCTGGGTCGGCCACGACGGCTCGGTGCCCGTGCACAATCCCGGCTTCGTGCTCGACGACAAGATCCTGCCGATCGGTGCCAGCATGTTCGCCCGGATCATCGAGACCCGGATGCCGGTGGGTGCCCATGCATAAAAAGGGTGTCGAAGAGGAAGTCACCTCGCTGCACGATCTCTCTGCGGTCGATCTGATCGCGGGCTATCGCGCCAAGCAGTTCTCGCCGAGCGAGGTGCTGGAAGACGTGCTCGCGCACGTCGCCGCGTGGGAGCCGCACCTCAAGGCGCTTTATGCATTCGATCCCGACGGCGCGCGCGAGACCGCGAAGGCCTCGACCGCGCGCTGGTCCGGGGGCGAGCCGTCCGGAGCGCTCGACGGCGTGCCGGTGACGGTGAAGGACAACATCGCGACCAAAGGCGTGCCGGTGCCGCTGGGCGCGGCCAGCGTCAAGCTCGTGCCGGCCGAGAAGGACGCACCGCCCGCCGCGCGCCTGCGCGAAGCCGGCGCGATCATCTTTGCCAAGACCACCATGCCCGATTACGGTATGCTGTCCTCGGGGCTGTCCTCCTTCCACGCGCTCGCCCGCAATCCCTGGGACCTCTCCAAGAACCCCGGCGGCTCCAGCGCCGGCGCGGGCGCCGCTGCGGCGGCTGGCTATGGTCCGCTGCATCTCGGCACCGATATCGGCGGCTCGGTCCGCCTGCCCGCGGGCTGGTGCGGCCTCGTCGGATTGAAGCCGAGCTTTGGCCGCGTGCCGATCGATCCCACCTATGTCGGCCGCGTCGCCGGCCCCATGACCCGCACCGTTGACGATTGCGCGCTGATGATGAGCGTGATCGCAAAACCCGACCGGCGCGACGGCATGAGCCTTCCAGCGGAGCCCCTCAACTGGAAAGGGCCGGAGAAATCCCCGCGCAAACTGCGCATCGGATTGATGCTCGATCCCGGCGTTGGCCTGGCGCTGGAGAAACCGGGGCGCGAGGTCGCGGTAAAGGCGGCGAAAGCGTTCGAATCCGCAGGCGCCGTCGTCACCGAGGTCGACGGCATCCTCACGCGCGAGATGCTCGACGGGCTCGACAGCTTCTGGCGCGCACGGATGTGGGACGATCTGTCCAAGCTGACGCCCGCCGAACAGGCAAAGGTGCTGCCCTACATTTTCAAGTGGGGCGAGTCCGGCGCGAAGCTCTCGGGCGTCGACGTCATCAGGGGCTTCAACCAGACCATGGCAATCCGCGCTGCGGCATCAAAGCTGTTCTGCGAGCTCGACTATGTGATCTCGCCGACCGCGCCGAACGTGAATTATCCGGCGGAGTGGGCCTCGCCGACCAACGATCCCATGAAGCCGTTCGAACACATTGCCTATACCGTGCCATGGAATATGTCGGAGAATCCGGCGATCTCCATCAACGGCGGCTTCGACGCCAAGGGTTTTCCCATCGGCGTGCAGATCGTCGGCCGCCGCTTCGACGATATCGGCGTGCTTGGCATGGCCAAGGCTTTCGAGAGCCTGCGCGGGCCGCAGAAGCCCTGGCCGAGCCCGCCGGCGAATTAGATACACTCCGTCATGGCCGGGCTTGTTGTTTAGACTGGCCATCCGCGTTCTCTTACTGGCCGCCACATGCCCAGTCCGCGCAAGACGGACGCTGGCGGCTATGCATGACGTCTCTTCGAGACAGAATTCAGGACAGGAAGGAAACCACCATGGCGTATGAGACGATCAAATACGAGGTCGCCGAGCAGATCCTCACCATCACGCTGAACCGGCCCGACAAGCTCAACGCCTTCAACGCGCAGATGCAAGGAGAGCTGATCGACGCGTTCGACGCCGCCGACAAGGACGACGACGTCCGCGCCATCATCGTCACAGGCGCCGGTCGCGGGTTTTGCGCGGGCGCAGATCTTTCGTCGGGCGCGGACACCTTTGATCGCGACGCGCGTCGCGGACCGGTGAAGCGCTTCGCCGACGGCAAGGTCGACTACAGTGATTCCCAGGTGCGCGACGGCGGTGGCCAGGTGACACTGCGCATCTTCAAATGCCTGAAACCGGTGATTGCCGCGGTGAACGGTCCCGCGGTCGGCATCGGTGTTACCATGCAGCTCGCGATGGACATCCGCATCGCCTCCGATGCCGCGCGCTTCGGCTTCGTGTTCTCCCAGCGCGGCATCGTGCCGGAGGCGGCCTCGAGCTGGTTCCTGCCGCGCATCGTCGGCATCTCGCAGGCGCTGGAATGGTGCTATTCGGGCCGCGTCTTCCCGGCCCAGGAAGCCCTCGCAGGACGTCTCGTCAGCAAGGTCGTGGCCCCCGATGATCTGCTGCCGACCGCCCGCGCGCTCGCCAAGGAATTCGCGGCCAAGACCGCGCCGGTATCGGTGGCGCTGATCCGGCAGATGATGTGGCGCATGATGGGCGCTGACGACCCGATGGAAGCCCACAAGGTCGACAGCCGTGGCATCTACGCCCGCGGCCGCTCCGACGACGTGAAGGAAGGCGTGGTGTCGTTCCTGGAAAAGCGCCCCGCGCAGTTCAAGAACAAGGTATCGAGCGACATGCCGGATTATTTCCCGTGGTGGACTGAGCGGGAGTACAAGTGACCTTGTAGGCGCTTAGTCCATCACCAGCGCCACACGCCCGATCGCCTTGCGGTCGATCAGCAACCGCATCGCCTGCGCAAACTCCTCCAGCGGCAGGCGATGCGAGACGTTAGGGCGCAGCTTGCCCTCTTCCGCCCATGTGAGCAGCGCCCTCAGGCGCACTTCGCCAAGCGCTGGATTTTTCCGCACGGCCTCGCCGGCACGCACGCCGAGCACGCTGGCGCCTTTGATCAGCAAGAGATTGGTTTTCGCCGAGCCGATGCCGCCGGTGAAGCCGATCACCAGCAGCCGTGCGCCCCAGGCGATGCAACGCATCGAGTTTTCGAACACTTCTCCGCCGACGGGATCGAACACGACGTCGGCACCGCGCCCATCGGTAATACGTTTGACAACATCACGAAACGGCTCGCGGTCGTAGCGCACGAGATGATCGGCGCCGCGCGCCTTGGCGATCGCGAGCTTTTCGTCGCTGGACGCCGTCGCGATTACGGTGGCACCCAGCATCTTGCCGATCTCCACGGCAGCAAGGCCCACGCCACCGCCGGCGCCATGCACCAGCAGCACCTCGCCCGGCGCCACCCGGCCGCGGTCGATCAGCGCGTGATAGGCGGTGCCGTGCCCGGCGAGATAGGTCGCGGCTTCCGCATAGTCGAACGTGGATGGCTTCGGCGTGAGCTGCGACGGCGTCACCACGGCTTCATCCGTGAAGGCGCCGTGCCGCATCTTGACGATGACCTTGTCGCCGACGGCGACGCCGCTCGCCTCTGCGCCGACTTCGGTCACGTCGCCGGCCGCCTCCATGCCCGGCGTGAACGGCAGCTCCGGCTTGAGCTGGTATTCGCCGGCCGCCATCAGCACGTCGGGAAAATTCAGGCCGGCGGCACGGATCGCGACGCGCACTTCGCCCGGCTTCAGCTCGCGCGACGGAAACTCTTCGAGCTGCAATTTTTCGGGCGCGCCGAGCGCGCGGCAAACGACAGCCCGCACCATCAGGCCGCGCTCGCCTTGCCGCGCAGCAGCGCCTCGCGGATCAACGGCAGGCGGTCATTGCCAAAATACATGTCGGTCTTGCCGAGAAAGATCGTCGGCGAGCCAAAGCCGCCGCGGGCGACGACTTCTTCGGTGTTGGCCTTGAGCTGATCCTTGATCCCCTGCCCCGAAATGCCCGCGAAGAATTTCTGCTCATCGACGCCGACCTTCCTGCAGATCTCCGCGAGCACTGAATCCTGCGAGATGTCCTTGTCCTCGCCCCAATAGGTCTCGAACACCGCCGTGGCGAAAGGCACCGATTCGTGCCCGAGCCAGATGCAGCCGCGCATCGCTTTCACGCTGTTCACCGGAAATACCGTCGGCGGCATCTTGATCGCGAGACCGGCCGAGCGCGACCAGTCGGCAAGGTCCTTTTTCATGTAGCGCGCCTTCAGCGGCACCGGCGTCTCACGCTGCGCGTAGACACTTGGGTTGACCGTATTGAAGATGCCGCCCACCAGGATCGGCCGCCAGATGATCTCCGCGCCAACCTCCCTGGCCAGCGGCTGGATGTTGTGGAAGGCGAGATAGGTCCAGGGGCTGGAACAGTCGAAGAAGAATTCGATCATGGCGTTTCCGGTCCGGCGCCGCCGGTTTCAAGGCGACTTTTGTTGTTCTGTACCTCGACGTTAAGACATGGCAGGAAGGGGCGCAATCATAACCCGCCGAGAGGGCCGCCATGCTGTTTCCAACCACGATCGCCGGCTCCTTGCCGAAGCCGGAATGGCTCGCCGAACCCAACATGCTCTGGGCGCCCTGGAAGTCGCAAGGCGACGAGCTCGTCCGCGCCAAGCGCGATGCGACGATGCTTGCCGTTAAAGTCCAGGAGGACGCCGGGATCGACATCGTCACTGAGGGCGAGCAGGCCCGGCAACATTTCGTCCACGGTTTCCTGGAGAAGATCGAGGGCATCGATTTCGCCCACAAGGTCGAGATGGGTATCCGCAAGGATCGCTACAAGGCGATGGTGCCGCAGGTCGTCGCCCCGCTCCGGCTGAAGAGCCGCGTCCACGCCGACGAGGCGCGTGTCGCCCGCGCGCACACGATGAAGAAGCTGAAATTCACCCTGCCCGGCCCGATGACCATCATCGACACCATTGCCGATCGCTACTATGGCGACCGCGTCAAGATGGCCTTTGCGTTCGCCGAACTGCTGAACGAGGAAGCCAAGGCGCTCCAGGCCGACGGCGTCGATCTCGTGCAGTTCGACGAGCCCGCGTTCAACGTCTATATGGACGAGGTCAACGATTGGGGCATCAAGGCGCTGGAGCGCGCCGCGCAGGGCCTGACCTGCGCCACCGCCGTGCATATTTGCTACGGCTACGGCATCAAGGCCAACACCGACTGGAAGGAAACGCTCGGCGCGCAATGGCGGCAGTACGAGCAGATATTTCCCGCGATCGACGCCAGCCCGATCCAGCAGGTCGCGATCGAGTGCCGCAACTCGAAGGTGCCGCTTGACCTGCTTGCGCTGCTCAAGTCCAAGATCGTGCAGGCCGGCGTGATCGATGTCGCCAGCGACACGGTGGAGACGGCCGAGGATGTCGTCCAGGTGATCGACGCGGTGTCGAAATTCGTGCCCAAGAGCAACATCATCGCCACCACCAATTGCGGCATGGCGCCGATGCGGCGCGAGATCGCCGAAGCCAAGCTGATGGCGCTCGGCGCGGGTGCCGCGCTGGCACGCGAGAAGCTGGGTTAGGGATGTGATCCGTCTGGCGTTCACCATTGCAACGCTTGCCGCGTTCGCGCTGTCGGCGCGCGCAGAGGATCGTTCCGTGCTTCTCAATTGCAAAGCAATCGTGGAGCGTGCGTCGAAGGATGCGAATGCCGCGAGCGAAGCCGAGCTGACGCGCTGCCGCCAAGTGATCCGCGAATGGGCACTGCGGGATGCGCGGACCACAGTGGATGAGCACGGCAAGCCGCTGCGCTAGCGGCGCGCGGTCCGATGCAGCACAGGTTGATATCCAGCGATGATCGCGCGCAGCGTGGAAGGCGGCGTCAACAGCAACGGGTGATCGAGGGCGCTCGGATGCAGGGCGTAGCCCGCGGGTGACCACTGCAGCGCCTTGCCCTGCGCGAGGAGGAAGCAGTCATCGCCCTGTTGCACCATCGCGCCGTCAGGCAATTCCGCGAGCGGCATCGACAGCACATGCAGCCGTTTCTTGCCACGATCGAGCCGCTCCCGATGCAGTACGGCATCCATCGCCTTGGCGCTGATGCCGCGGGCGTCGTTGCCCATCTCCCATGCAACGCGAAATCGCTTCGCATCGTCGCGGCGGCAGAAGAAGCAGGGCCGATGGCCGGCGGCAAAAGCCGTGGCCTCGTCGAGGAAGAACAGCTCGGTCCAGCTCCGCCGCGCCATCACCGGCCGACGCCAGCCGCGGAATTCGCACAGGCAGGTGATCCAGGTCGGCGACGACCAGCGCTTTTTCAGCAGCGTCTTCGTCGCGGGATCATGAATGATGCCGCGGTTGCCGGTGAACATGCCGCGGTGCGGTGTCGCGATGATCTCGCCGGTCGGCGTGACGCGGTTTTGCAGGGGCATGGTCGCCTCCACCCGTCATTGCGAGGAGCGAAGCGACGAAGCAATCCAGACTGTTTCCGCGGACACATTTCTGGATTGCTTCGCTGCGCTCGCAATGACGGCGATAATCACGCCGCCCCGTCGCGAAGCGGCGGGTGATAGGACAGGGCGGTGTCCCAGGGGAAGAAGATCCAGGTGTCCTGCGAGACTTCGGTGATGAAGGTATCGACCAGCGGACGTCCCTTCGGCTTGGCGTAGACAGTTGCGAAATGCGCGTCGGGGAGCATCGCGCGCACCAGCTTGCCGGTCTTGCCGGTGTCGACGAGATCGTCGACGATCAGGAGCCCCTTGCCGGTGCCGCCGCCGAGCTTCATCACGTCTTCGGAGATGCCCTTCAGCACTTTAAGGTCGCCCTGCTTGTCGTGGTCGTAGCTGGCGATGCAGACCGTATCGATCACGCGCACGCCAAGCTCGCGCGCCACGATCGCCGCCGGCACAAGCCCGCCGCGGGTGATCGCGATCACCGCATGAAACGGACCAACTTCATTGAGCCGCCAGGTCAGTGCCCGGCAATCCCGGTGGAACTGGTCCCACGACACCGGAAAGGGGCGGCCCGCCCGTTCTTCCGCACTTAGTTCCGGTGCTTCACCAGCCATCGTCGTCTCCTGCTTCGTCTGCCGGCAGCTAGGTTGCTAGCGGGTGATGTTCAATCCCGCCAGCATTTCCTTCACCGCCGCCATTGCGGCTGCGAGCTTGTCCGCATCGCGCGAGCGCACCACCAGATTGGTGTTCGGCTTCTGCTCTTCATCCATGAAGGGATAGCTGCCGATGATGGTGTCGGGATGTTGGGCGGCAATCGCCCGCAGCGGGCTGCCGATGTCGCCTTCCCGCGCATTGGCGCGGACCGATTCAGAGAGCATGCGCACGCCCGATTTCAGCTTGGGCGAGACGATGTCCATCATCGCCTGCATGATCGAGGGCACGCCCGCCATCACGATGACATTGCCGATCTTGAAGCCGGGAGCGAGGATGGTCGCGCTCTGGATCAGCTCGGCACCATCAGGAATGCGGGCCATGCGCAGGCGGGCCTCGTTGAGGTCCTGCTCGCTCCAGCGCTCGCGGAAACGGGCGACCACCTCCGGGTGATGGTCGATGCCGACGCCGAACGCCTTGGCGACGCTATCAGCGGTGATGTCGTCATGGGTCGGCCCGATGCCACCTGTGGTGAAGACATAGGTGTAGCGATGCCGCAGTGCATCCAACGCGGCAATGATGTCGGACTCGTCGTCGGAGACGACCCGGACCTCCTTCAGGTCGATGCCGATATTGGTCAGGTATTCGGCGATGAAGCCGATGTTCTTGTCCTTGGTCCGGCCGGACAGGATTTCGTCCCCAATGACCAGAATACCCGCCGTGACGATCTCGCTCATACCTCAAGTCCCTCACCTATCGGCCCGACTTTGCCGAGGTAACGCGTTGAAGTCACGCGGTTTTGCTGCCGAAATAAGCAGTCCTCAGCCATTTTTTCAGGCAAGCCGCCGGCCATCCCCGGCAAATGTCCTCTCCCCATGCTTATCGCGCTGGCCCGGCCCTTGCTACCGCATGAAAGTCATGCACTCTTGCCGCATGGCCAGGACGTTGCGGTCTTCACCAGGGCCTCGCGACCTGTCGAATGGCGCAACGCCTTGCGGAGACAAGTCGGGATCTATGGCAGTCGCGTTTGATGAAATGAACATTCCCGGTGGGGACCTTCGGCCCGCCTATCAGGAGCTGGCGCGCTGGCTCAAGGAGACGCCTCCCGAGGCGCTCGAATATCGCCGCCAGGAGGCCGAGCTCCTCTTCCGCCGCATCGGCATTACCTTCGCGGTCTATGGCGACTCCGAGTCCACGGAGCGCCTGATCCCCTTCGATGTGATCCCGCGGATCATGTCCGGCAAGGAATGGTCACTGCTGGAGAAGGGCCTGAAGCAGCGCGTGCGCGCGCTCAACATGTTCCTGCGCGACATCTATCACGGCCGCGATATCCTCCGTGCCGAGATCGTGCCCGACGACCTCATCTTTCAGAACCCGGTCTTCCGTCCCGAGATGAACGGCCAGCAGGTGCCGCACGACGTCTACGTGCACATCGCCGGCATCGACATCGTCCGGGTCGATGCCGAGGACTTCATCGTGCTGGAGGACAATGCACGCACGCCCTCGGGCGTGTCCTACATGCTGGAAAACCGCGAGATCATGATGCGGCTGTTTCCGGACCTGTTCGCCCGCCACAGGGTGGCGCCGGTCGAACGCTATCCGGACGAGCTGCTATCCGCCTTGCGCTCGGTGGCGCCGCAAAGCGCCTCCGGCGAGCCGACCGTCGCGTTGCTCACGCCGGGCGTCTACAACTCGGCCTATTACGAGCACTCCTTCCTCGCCGACAAGCTCGGTATCGAGCTGGTCGAGGGCCGTGACCTCATCGTCAAGAACAACGAAGTGTTCATGCGGACGACCGAGGGCGTGAAACGGGTCGACGTGATCTACCGCCGCGTCGACGACGACTACCTCGATCCCCTCACCTTCCGCCCCGACTCCGCCCTCGGCGTGCCCGGGCTGATGTCGGCCTATGCGGCCGGCAACATCACGCTCGCCAACGCGGTCGGCACCGGCATCGCCGACGACAAGGCGATCTACTCCTACATGCCGGACATCGTAAAATTCTACCTCGGCGAGGAGCCGATCCTGAAGAACGTGCAGACCTGGCGCTGCCGCGAGCCGAAGGATCTCGCCTATGTGCTGGACCATCTGAGCGAGCTCGTCGTGAAGGAGGTGCACGGCTCCGGCGGCTACGGCATGCTGATCGGCCCTGCCGCGACCAAGGCGACGATTGAAGCCTTCCGCGAGAAGCTCAAACGCGAGCCCGAGGGCTTCATTGCGCAGCCGACGCTGGCGCTCTCGACCTGCCCGACCTGCACGGCATCCGGCCTTGCGCCCCGCCACGTCGACCTGCGGCCGTTCGTGCTCACCGGCAGCAAGAGCACCACGATCGTCCCCGGCGGGTTGACACGCGTTGCCCTGAAGGAAGGCTCCCTGGTGGTGAATTCGAGCCAGGGCGGCGGCACCAAAGATACCTGGATCCTGGACGAGTAGAGAGATGCTGTCGCGTACCGCCGAAAACCTCTATTGGCTCGCCCGCTACGTCGAACGGGCCGAATATCTCGCGCGCACCATCGATGCGACGCTGCGCGTCACCGCGCTTCCCGCCGCCTATATCGGCAAGACCAACGAATGGGACTCGGCGCTCTTGACCGCCGGCGTCGCCGCAAGCTTCTATCAGCAGTACGAAGAAGCCAACGAGCGCAACGTCGTGGATTATCTCTCGTTCTCGGCGGATAATCCGTCCTCGATCAGGAATTGCATCGAGGCCGCGCGGCTGAATTCGCGCTCGGTGCGCACAGCGCTGACGAGCGAGATGTGGGATACCATCAACTCGGCCTGGATCGAGTTGCAGGAGGTCTGGAGCAGAGGGACCTCCACGCGCGAGGATCTCGCAAAGTTCCTGCGCTTCGTGCAGGAGACCTCGCTGCGCTTCGACGGCTCGGCCTACCGGACCATGCTGCGCAACGACGCCTACTGGTTCTCGCGGATGGGCCTGCATCTCGAACGCGCCGACAACACCGCTCGTATTCTCGACGTGAAATACCATGTGCTGCTGCCCGAGGAGGAGCATGTCGGCGGCCCGCTGGATTTCTACCAATGGACCTCGATCCTGCGTTCGGTTTCGGCGCTGACGGCCTATCACTGGGTCTATCGCGAGACACTGAAGCCCTGGCTGATCGCGGATTTGCTCATCCTCAACGATTCGCTGCCGCGTTCGCTCGCAAGCTGCTACGGCAATCTGGTGCGCAATCTCGATCAGATCGGCGTCGCCTATGGCCGCCAGGGTCCGGCCCAGCGCCATGCCCGCGGCATTCGCAACCGGCTGGAACACAGCAATATGAACGACATTTTCCAGCATGGCGTGCATGAATTCATTCAGGAATTCATCTTGGACAATTCCAGGCTGGGCGAAATCATCACGAAGCAGTATTTGATCTGATACTGCTGTCATTCCGGGGACGCCCGCAGGGCTAGCCCGGATCGATGACGCTACAACAACGGTCCACCATGCGCCTGCGAATCCTGCACACCACGACCTATCGCTACGAGCCGCAGGCCACGAGCGTGATCCAGATCCTGCGCATGACGCCCGGCAGCCATGACGGGCAATATGTGGCGGAGTGGCAGATCGACGTGTCGACCGACACCAAGCTCGACACCCACGAGGATGCGTTCGGCAACGTCACCCATGTGCTGTCCTGCGGACCGGTCGGCGATATCAAGATCACCGCCGAGGGCCTGATCGAGACCCATGACACCGGCGGCGTTCTC
This sequence comes from Bradyrhizobium sp. CAR08, assembly GCF_052871955.1. Classification (NCBI taxonomy): domain Bacteria; kingdom Pseudomonadati; phylum Pseudomonadota; class Alphaproteobacteria; order Hyphomicrobiales; family Nitrobacteraceae; genus Bradyrhizobium; species Bradyrhizobium sp. CAR08. The sequence goes on along the minus strand of NZ_JBIXJX010000008.1, from coordinate 214,149 downwards.
CGCGGCGCCGACGAGCGCTTTCCCGCCGGCATGTTCTTGCGCGCCACCGACCTTACCACGGTCAATCCGGCGATGAATGCGGTCGCGCGCCAGCTGCGTAGCGAGGCCGAGAGCGACACGCTGGGCTTCCTGCACACGCTGATGACGCAAATCAGCGATCACATGACCTTCGACGAGGACCCCACCAACAGCGGCACGTCGGCGGCGGAAGCGTTCACGCTCAAGCGCGGTGTGTGCCAGGACTACGCGCACATCTTCATCGCCTGCGCGCGCAGCGGCGGCGTGCCGGCGCGCTTCGTCTCCGGCCACTTCCTGCGCTCCGACGGCACGGTGCATCAGGACGCGGGCCATGCCTGGGCGGAGGCCTATGTCGACGGTCTCGGCTGGGTCGGCTTCGATCCCGCCAACAGCATCTGCGCCACGGACGCCCACGTCCGGGTCGCGATCGGGCTCGATTATCTCGGCGCCGCCCCCGTGCGCGGCACCCGCTATGGCGGCGGCGCGGAGACGCTGTCGGTGGCGGTCAAGGTCGAGCAGGCCGGCCGCGGCGGCCAGTCGCAATCGCAGTCCCAGCGGCAGAGCTGAACCGCGCCCCGCGCGCCCCTCACCCATGGTCGGTTTCCACCCTGCCGCCCCGCGGCAATCGGGGGTTGGAGCGGCCCTTGAAATTGGCTAGTAATCCGCGCAAACGCGTTCGGGGACAGGAAATGACCTATTGTTGCGGAATTCTAGTTCGGGACGGTCTGGTGATGATCGCCGACACCCGCACCAATGCCGGCCTCGACAACGTCTCGACCTTCCGCAAGCTCCACATCTTCTCCAAGCCCGGCGACCGCATTATGGCGATTGCCAGCGCCGGCAACCTCGCCATCAGCCAGTCGGTGCTCTCGACGCTGACCGAGGGCCTCGAAGACCCCGACACCGGTGAGATCGAGACGCTGATGAACGCGCCGACCATGTTCCAGGCCGCCCAGCGCATTGGCCGGGCGATCCGGGCCGTGCACGCGACCGAGGGCCCCGCACTGAGGTCTGAGGACGTATCGTTCGACGTGTCCTTCCTGTTCGGGGGCCAGATCAACGGCGCGCGCATGCGCCTGTTCATGGTCTACACCGCCGGCAATTTCATCGAATGCACCACCGACACACCCTATCTGCAGATCGGCGAGCACAAATACGGCAAGCCGGTGCTCGACCGCGCCATGCATTACGACGTCGAACTCTACGAGGCGCTGAAGACCGGGCTGATCTCGATGGATTCGACCATGCGCTCGAATCTCGGCGTCGGCCTGCCGATCGACGTTCTGGTGGTGCGCGCCGACGCCTGCGAGGCCGACCTCAACCACCGCATCGAGGCGGGCGAGCCCTATTTCCACGATTTGCGCTCGCGCTGGTCGGCGGCCTTGCGCGCCGCGCATCAGAACATTCCGCGGCCGCCCTACAAGAACGAAAAAGAATCCAAAACCTGACAGATCAAGAGAAAAGGCAGGAAACGATGAGTGAAGCGAAAAAGATCGCAGTGGTGACGGGCGCTGGCACTGGAGTCGGGCGCGCGGCGTCACTGGCGCTGATGAACACAGGCTTCACCGTGGTGCTGGTCGGGCGCCGGCCCGAGATGCTCGAGGAGACGGCCAAGCTCGGCCCCGCCGGAAAGAGCCTCTGCATCACCGCCGACATGACCAAGCCGGACTCGATTGCGGCACTGTTCGACAAGGTGAAGGCCACCTATGGCCGGCTCGACGTGCTCTTCAACAATGCCGGCATGGGCGCCCCGCCGGTGAATTTCGAGGATCTCAGCCTCGAGCAGTGGCAGGCGGTGGTGAACACCAATCTCACCGGCCCGTTCCTGTGCACCCAGCACGCCTTCCGCATCATGAAGGACCAGAGCCCGCGCGGCGGCCGCATCATCAACAACGGCTCGATCTCGGCGCATGCGCCGCGGCCGTTCTCGGCGGCCTATACCTCGACCAAGCACGCCATCACCGGCCTCACCAAGGCCTCCAACCTCGACGGCCGCATGTACGACATCGCGGTCGGCCAGGTCGACATCGGCAACGCCGCAACGCCCATGACTGACCGCATGGTCAACGGCCCCGGCGTGCTGCAGCCCGACGGCACGTCGAAGCAGGAGCCGCGCATGGATGCGAAGGCGGTCGGCGATGCCGTCGCCTACATGGCCGGCCTGCCCCTCGATGCCAACGTGCTGACCATGACCGTCATGGCAACCAAGATGCCGTTCGTGGGACGGGGCTGAATCAGAAAACGCGAAAACAACCCCATGCACAGTAGGCGGCATGGGGTTGCAGCCTCGCTCCGCAAGCGGACGTGAAGTCGGCTAAATCTCCGCACTGCTTCAACAATCGTCATTGCGAGCGCAGCGAAGCAATCCAGACTACCACCGCGGCAAGATTCTGGATTGCTTCGTCGCGCCAGCGCAAAATTACTTCACAATTTTGTCGCGGGCTCCTCGCAATGACGGGGAGAGAGCGAGCTCCTACTCCAAACTCTCCACCCGGCGCAGACTCGGAAACAGCTTCATCCACAACAGCGCCACCGCAACCGTGCAGACGCCGCCCAGCACGGCTGCCGGCATGGCGCCGAACAGTGCGGCAGCAACCCCGCTCTCGAACTGGCCGAGCTGGTTGGAGGCGTTGATGAAGAGGAAGTTCACCGCGCCGACCCGGCCGCGCATCTCGTCGGGGGTCGCGAGCTGCACCAGCGAGAAACGGATCACGACGCTGATCGTATCGGCCGCGCCGAGAACGGCGAGCGCGAGCACCGAGAGCCACATCCAGGACGACAGCGCGAACACGACCGTTGCGACGCCGAACACGATCACGGCCTGAAACATGCGCAGGCCCACATGCCGCGAAATGGCGTGACGGGCCAGCACCATGGTCATCAGCAGCGCGCCGACCGCGGGCGCGGCGCGGAGGATTCCGAGTCCCATCGGACCGGTCTGGAGGATGTCGCGGGCATAGATCGGCAGAAGCGCGGTGACGCCGCCGAACAGCACCGCGAACAGATCGAGCGAGATGGTGCCGAGGATCGCCGGATTGCTGCGGATGAAGCGGACGCCGGCGAAGATATTGTCGGCTCCCGCGATATCCTTGGCGATCGCCTGCGGGCGCGGCCGGATGAAGCCGGTCAGGATCATCCCGAAGATCCAGAACAGCACCATCACCGCGTAGGCGAGATGCGGCGCAACCGCGTAGGCAAAACCGCCTAGCGCCGGACCGGTAATGGTCGCGACCTGCGCCGCACCGCTGGAGACGGCGGTGGCGCGCTGGAGCGAGCCCTGCGGGGCGATCGCCGGCAGCAGCGCCGCGGTGGTCGGGCTCTCGAACGCACCGGCAATGCCGAGCACGAAGGTGGCCACGAAAATCTGAACTTCGCTGACCAAGCCGAGATAGGTGATGACGCCGAGATAGAGCGCGGTCGCTGCTTCCACGAGTTGGCAGAGCTGGACCACGCGCTTGCGCTCGTAGCGGTCGGCGGCATGGCCGGCGATGAACACCAGCAGCGCCGTGGGCAGGAATTGCACGAGGCCGACCATGCCGAGATCGAAGGCCGAGCCGGTGAGATCGTAGATCTGCCAGCCGATCGCGACCGCCGCAATCTGGCTGGAGAAACGCGACAGGCTGCGCGAGAGCAGAAAGAACAGAAAGGCGCGATGGGAGAGGAGCGCGCGGGCACTGACCGGCGGGTTTCCCGATATGGGCTGGTCTGGCATCGCCTCTTCGGTCACGCTCGGGCTATCCGGCTCCTGATGTCGACGTGCTCCGCGTGGCTGACGCGGACCTGCTTGTCAACAGCGAGACGCTTCGACAATCTCCCGGCATTGCGTTTGCAACGCAGGGGTGGCCATAATCATCGGGGTTTGGGGACATCATGCTGCGGCTGCAATCGGCACTCGGCGTTTTCGCATTGCTGTTGATCGCCTTGGTCCTGAGCGAGAATCGCCGCGCGGCCTCGCTGCGCCAGGCGGCGATCGGCCTCGCCGCCACCTTCGTCACCGCGATCGTTCTCCTGAAGGTGCCCGTCGTCGCGCGCGCGTTCGGTGCCATCAACGACGCGGTGAGCGCGATCTCGGCGGCCTCGCGCGCCGGCTCCTCCTTCGTGTTCGGCTATGTCGGCGGCGGTCCCCTGCCCTTCGACCTGAAAGCACCGGGTGCCGATTTCGTCCTGGCGTTCCAGGCGCTGCCGATCGTGCTGGTCATGAGCGTGCTGACGACGCTCTTGTTCTATTGGCGCGTGCTGCCGCCGGTCGTGCGCGGCATGGCCTGGCTGCTGGAGCGGACGCTCGGCGTCGGCGGCGCGGTCGGACTCTCGACCGCCGCCAACATCTTTCTCGGCATGGTCGAGGCGCCGCTGTTCGTGCGGCCTTATCTCGCGCAAATGACCCGCAGCGAGTTGTTCCTGGTGATGACCGGCGGCATGGCCGGCATCGCCGGCACGGTGCTGGTGCTGTATGCGACGCTCCTTGCTCCCCTCATTCCCGACGCAGCCGCCCATTTCGTCATCGCCTCGGTGCTGGGTGCCCCCGCCGCGATCCTGGTCAGCCTCATCATGGTGCCGGAGACATCCGACAAGCGCACCGGCGGCGCGCTGGAGGCTCCCGAGATGGAGGTCTCCAGCACGATGGACGCGATCGTGAAAGGGACGGGCGCGGGGATCGAGCTGCTGATCAACATCGTCGCCATGCTGCTGGTGCTGGTGGCGCTGGTCTATCTCGTCAATGCGATCCTCGGCCTGCTGCCTGATGTCGGCGGCGCTGCGATCTCGTTGCAGCGCCTGCTCGGCCTCGTGATGGCGCCGGTGTGCTGGCTCATGGGATTGCCGTGGGATCAGGCGATCACCGCCGGCAGCCTGATGGGCACGAAAACCGTGCTGAACGAGCTGATCGCCTATGTCGACTTCTCGAAATTGCCGCCCGGCACGCTCGATCCGCGCTCGCGCCTGATCATGCTCTATGCGATGTGCGGCTTCGCCAATTTCGCCAGCCTCGGCATCATGATCGGCGGTCTCGGCGTGATGGCGCCGGAACGGCGCGAGGAAATCAATGCGCTCGGGCTGAAGTCGATCGTGTCGGGAACGCTGACGACGTGTCTGATGGGAGCAGTGGTGGGGGTGTTGACGTGAAGCTTGTGTGAGGCTGGCGCCCTCGCAGCTCCGATGGGGCGCAGCGCAATCGCGACAATCCTTCCATGTTAATCTCTTCAGGAGATTCGGCTGGAATTGATTCATGAGCAACAGCGCAGGCCAGCGGGCATTTCAAAATGCCCGGCTTCAGAAACGGCAAAAAGCCGAGCTAGGGCCGTTGCTCGCGCGCGCCCTCCAGCTGCACAAGGCGGGACTTCTCCCCGAGGCCAAGACGGCCTATCGCGAACTCCTGGAGCTTGCGCCCGACCAATTCATCGCGCTGCATTTGCTGGGCGCTTTGGAGTCTGAAGCCAAAAACTATCGGCAGGCGCAAGTTTTGCTGAGCCGAGCGGTGGCCTTGGATCCGCGATCTGCCGAAGCCCATATGAGCCTGGGCGTCGCGCTCAACGGGCTGAAACGTCACAATGAGGCCCGCGAGAGCTATCGGAAGGCCCTCGCCCTTCGACCCAACTACGCCTTGGCCCTGTCCAATCTCGGCAACGCAAGCGCGGCCCTTGAACTTTACCAGGAAGCGCTCGAGAGCTACGACAAGGCGCTCGCAATCGACGGAAGACTTTCCGAAGCCCATAACGGCCGGGGTTGGGCGCTCTGCCGTGTGCGCGCCTATGACGAAGCGATCGCAAGCTTAAACCGCGCGCTATCGATCAAGCCTGACTACGCCTCGGCGCTGTCGACCCGCGCCGTTGCATTGCGGGAGCTTCAGCGATTTGACGAAGCCATGGCGGATTGCAATCGCGCAATCGCCCTCGCACCCGACGACGCGAATGGATGGCTCTGGCGGGCCAGTATCTTGCTCCTGACCCGGCAAGTTGCCGAAGCATTGTCCGATTGCGAGAAGGCTCTCGCGGCCGATCCCGGCTTCTCTCAGGCCCACAGCCTGCTCGGCCAATGTCTCGCGGCACTTGGCCGGGTCGACGAAGCCCTCGCCAGTTTCGACAGAGCTCTCGACATCGAGCCTGATCAGAGCACGATTTCCAGCAAGATATTCACCCTCGATTTCATGGCCGACGCCAGCGTTGCGCAGCATCAGCAAGCGCGACATGTATGGTGGGAGCAGATCGGTGCGAAGATCGCCTCAGCAGCGGCGGGATCGCATGAGAACAGCCGCGATCCGGATCGCCGTCTGGTGCTGGGTTATGTCTCGTCGGATTTTCACACACATTCAGCGGCGTTCATTTTCAAGCCGGTCCTGCAGCACCATGATCGGGCACAGTTCGAGATCGTGTGCTACGCTTGTTCACCGAAAACGGATGCGACGACCAGCGAATTTCAGGGGATCGCCGATCGCTGGCGCGACGCCTCGCAATGGTCCGACGATCGCCTCGCCGCTCAGATCCGCGCCGACGGCGTCGATATCCTGATCGATCTGTCCGGCCACACCAGCGGAAACCGCCTCGGTGTGTTTGCGCGCAAACCGGCACCTGTTCAGGCGCATGGCTGGGGCCATGGGACCGGGACCGGGTTGCCAACCATCGATTATCTATTCTCGGACCCGGTCGCGATTCCTGCCGCGGTTCGGCATCTGTTTGCGGAGACCATCGTTGACCTGCCGTGCTTTGTGACGCTGGCGCCGCTGCCACCCGGGATTGCGCGGGCGCCGACGCCGGCGCTCGCGAACGGCTTCATCACATTCGGTGTCTTCAACCGCACCAGCAAGATTTCGAACGAGGCGGTGGAAGTCTGGTCTAGGATTCTCGAGCGGGTGCCGGGTTCGCGACTGCTGATCAAGGATACTGCACTGGACGCTCAGCTGGTCCGCGACAATCTGCTGGCGCGGTTTGCCGCTTGCCGGTTGCCGGCCGAACGCGTCGATCTGCTCGGAGCCACGTCGCGAGACGAACATCTGGCAACGTTCAATCGCGTCGATATTGGCCTCGACCCATTCCCGCAGAATGGCGGCGTCAGCACGTGGGAAGCCTTGCAGATGGGCGTGCCGGTGGTGGCGAAGCTCGGTCACAGCCTGCCGAGCCGTGCTGCCGGCTCCATCCTCACCGCGCTGGGCCTGCCGGAGTGGGTCGCGGACAGCGATGAGGCCTATGTCGAAATCGCAGCGAGCCGTGGGTTGCAGATCGGCGAGCTCGATAAGTTGCGCGGCGAACTGCCCGGACAGATCAGGGCTGCCGCCGCCGGCAACCCAATCTCATACGTGCAAGCGGTGGACGATGCCTATCGCGCGATGTGGAAACGCTATTGCAACGACGGCGGCTGATCTCCGCCTCGCCTACGCCTTAAACTCCACGGTCCTGAACTCCGCCGGCAGGATCACCTCCAGCAGCTCGACGTCGTCCGAATAGTCCAGGATCATGTGCTTGATCTTCGGCGGCTGGGTCCAGGCGCTACCTTCTTTCATCAGCGTCTCGCCCTCTCCGTCCATATAGGTCTTCACCCAGCCCTTGAGCACGTAGACCATCTGGAATTCGACGTCGTGAAAGTGCAGCTTCGACACTTCGTCCGGATTGCAGGGGCCTTGCAGCCGGATCACGTGCGCCTGCGCGAGGCCGTGGCTGGCGGCGGCGATGCCGAGGTCGCGATATTTCGCGTAGGTACGCAGACCGTCGGCTTTGAAGTCTTCCTCGCGGTGATGGCTGATCGCAATGCGCTGCTTGGGCCGCGCCGGTTTCTTGGCGGATGACTTTGCCGTTGTCGTGGGGGCTTTTGCCTTCACCGCCGTGCGCGCCGTGGATCGTGCTGCGGGTTTGGCCCCGCTACGCCTCTTCACCGCGGCTTGCGATGCGCTGCGCGATTTTGCTTTCTTGGCCATGGGCGGCCTCCCCTGTTGTTATGGGGAGAGGCTAGCACAGAATGCGAAATCGCAGGGCGGGTTAGCGCTAACGTACCCACCACTTCTTTGCGCAAGCGTTGAAGCATGGGGGGTTACACTGACGCTAACCCACCCTACAGCTCCGCCCTTCAATGCAGCCGGAATACTCCGTCCACCGCGCGCAACTCGGCCGGCTTGATCAGCTTGGAATGCGCCACTGTCACCGAGTGAAGCGGTCCGTCGAGCTTTTCCTGCCAGAACGCCAGAAAATCCTTCAGCGCCGGAAATTTCGGAAACATGTCGTAGTCCTGCCAGACGTAAGTCTGGAGCAGCGAGGGATGATCCGGCATCCGGTAGAGAATCTGCGCCGTCGTCATTCCGTAACCCAGCAGCTGTTTCCGGAAATCGTCCGAAACGGCTCCACTCCGCAAGCCCATGCCAACCTCCTTTGCAGGAGCGCATTCAAGGAGTGGCTTTCCGGTGCGCCTTAAGAGCCACCCGCTGCTGATGCGCTCACATAAGAGAAATGTGACGCAAACTGACAATCCATCTCAAGCCCAAAAGTTTAACAAGCTGTTGAAATTCAATGCGTTAGCAGCAGATCTAGCTCCGTGCTAATACTGCGCCGAGCGCGATTAACGATGGAAAGAGATTTTGGCAGGCGGCGCCTCCGAGTGCTATTTTTCTGCTACAAGCCCTTGCTCCCGCCAAAATCCTGCCTTATCTCAGTTGTGCCTGCGCTGGCACTCGCCGGCGTAGACTGCTAACAACCCAAAATTCCCAAATCGTGCAAAAGCTTAGGAGAACTGCATGAATTTCCGTCCGCTTCACGACCGCGTCGTGGTCAAGCGCATCGACGCAGAAGAGAAGACCGCTGGCGGCATCATCATTCCCGACACGGCGAAGGAAAAGCCCTCGCAGGGCGAGATCGTCGCCGTCGGCCCGGGTGGCCGCGACGAAGCTGGCAAGCTGATCCCGATCGACCTGAAGGTCGGCGACCGCGTGCTGTTCGGTAAGTGGTCCGGCACCGAGGTCAAGATCGACAACGTCGACCTGCTGATCATGAAGGAAAGCGACATCATGGGCGTCCTCGACGTCCCCGCTTCCAAGAAGAAGGCGGCCTAAGAGCCCCTCTCTTATCCAGTTAAACACCTAAGGAAAAAATCCAGATGGCAGCTAAAGAAGTCAAATTCTCGGTCGATGCGCGCGACAAGATGCTTCGCGGCGTCGACATTCTCGCCAACGCGGTGAAGGTCACGCTCGGTCCGAAGGGCCGCAACGTCGTGCTCGACAAGTCGTTCGGCGCTCCCCGCATCACCAAGGACGGCGTCACCGTCGCCAAGGAGATCGAGCTCGAGGACAAGTTCGAGAACATGGGCGCGCAGATGGTGCGCGAAGTCGCCTCCAAGTCCGCTGACGCGGCCGGCGACGGCACCACCACCGCGACCGTGCTGGCCCAGGCGATCGTGCGCGAAGGCGCCAAGTCGGTTGCCGCCGGCATGAACCCGATGGATCTGAAGCGCGGTATCGATCTCGCGGTCGAAGCCGTCGTTGCGGACCTCGTCAAGAACTCCAAGAAGGTGACCTCGAACGACGAGATCGCCCAGGTCGGCACCATCTCGGCCAACGGCGACGCGGAGATCGGCAAGTTCCTCGCCGACGCCATGAAGAAGGTCGGCAACGAGGGTGTCATCACCGTCGAGGAAGCCAAGTCGCTCGAGACCGAGCTCGACGTCGTCGAGGGCATGCAGTTCGACCGCGGCTACATCTCGCCCTACTTCGTCACCAACGCCGACAAGATGCGCGTTGAGATGGACGACGCCTACATCCTCATCAACGAGAAGAAGCTCTCCTCGCTGAACGAGCTGCTGCCGCTGCTCGAGGCCGTGGTGCAGACCGGCAAGCCGCTGGTCATCGTCGCCGAGGACGTCGAAGGCGAAGCGCTTGCCACCCTAGTCGTGAACCGTCTCCGTGGCGGCCTGAAGGTCGCGGCCGTCAAGGCTCCGGGCTTCGGCGATCGCCGCAAGGCCATGCTGCAGGACATCGCGATCCTGACCGGTGGCCAGGCGATCTCGGAAGATCTCGGCATCAAGCTCGAGAACGTCACGCTCAACATGCTCGGTCGCGCCAAGAAGGTGATGATCGACAAGGAGAACACCACGATCGTCAACGGCGCCGGCAAGAAGGCCGACATCGAAGCGCGCGTGTCGCAGATCAAGGCGCAGATCGAGGAAACCACCTCGGACTACGACCGTGAGAAGCTCCAGGAGCGTCTTGCCAAGCTCGCAGGCGGCGTCGCGGTGATCCGCGTCGGCGGCGCGACCGAGGTCGAGGTGAAGGAGCGCAAGGATCGCGTTGATGACGCGATGCATGCGACCCGCGCGGCGGTCGAGGAAGGCATCGTCCCGGGCGGCGGCGTCGCCCTGCTCCGTGCCTCCGAGCAGCTCAAGGGCCTGCGCACCAAGAACGACGACCAGAAGACCGGCGTCGAGATCGTGCGCAAGGCGCTCTCCGCGCCCGCTCGCCAGATCGCGATCAACGCCGGTGAAGATGGCTCCGTGATCGTCGGCAAGGTCCTTGAGAACAAGTCGTACGCCTACGGCTTCGACTCCCAGACCGGCGAATATGTTGACCTCGTCAAGAAGGGCATCATCGACCCGACCAAGGTGGTCCGTACCGCGATCCAGAACGCAGCCTCGGTTGCGGCGCTCTTGATCACCACGGAAGCCATGGTCGCCGAGCTGCCCAAGAAGGGCGGCTCCGGTCCGGCGATGCCCCCGGGCGGCGGCATGGGCGGCATGGATTTCTGATCCAGCCATTCCGGCAAACGACAAAATGCGAAACCCCGGCAGCGATGCCGGGGTTTTGTTTTTCTTCGGTGGTCCCATCCCGGAGCAGCGCGGAGCCCGGAATGACAGTGGGGCTTCACCACACCTTCCCCAGCCGCTCCATGTGCGGTTCGCCGTGCTGGTCGAGCGACCAGAATATCCGCGTCACCTTGCCGACCAGATTGTCCATCGGCACGAATCCGATCGACGACATCACGCGGCTGTCACTCGAGTTGTCGCGATTGTCGCCGAGCACGAAGAAATGGCCCGGCGGCACGGTGTAGACGTCGGTGTTGTCGTAGTAGCCGTTGTCGACACAGTCCTGCGTCACGTAGGACGCGCCGTTCGGCAGCGTCTCGCGCCAGCGCTTGGCCTTCGCACCGTCATCCACGCCGCAGGTGGAGCCGGCGAATGCCTGCTTCAGAGCGACGCGCGTCACCGGGCGGTCATTGAGGATGAGTTGGCCCTGCCGCATCTGGATGCGATCACTGGGCAGCCCGACCACGCGCTTGACATAGTCGACCGCGGTGTCCTTTGGCGTCCGGAACACGACGACGTCACCATACTCGGGATCGGTGGCCCGGAAACGCCCGGAGATCCACGACGGCGCGAAGGGAAACGAATAACGGCCATAGCCATAGGCATATTTTGCAGCAAAGACGTAGTCGCCGACGACCAGCGTCGGCGTCATCGAGCCGGAAGGGATGTTGAACGGCTGAAACAGGAAGATGCGAAACAGGAACGGCGGCGACCACAGCACCGGAATCAGGAGGATCAGGATGACGATCGCCTTCCATTCCCGCACTTTGGCCTGCGGGTGGATGGTTTCCTGAAGAGTGGTCATGCGCCTGCCCTGATCAAGCCCGTAGTCGTCGCGAGATTACGCAACCCTCGCGCGTACGCAATCCCATAACTTGGTCGCGCCGCGCGCGGATCGCGTTCACGGGTCGCAATCAACCGCGCGCGAGATCGCTGAAGCAGCGGCGGATCCATTCGATGGTGAGCCGCGTCGCCGGATCGCGCTTGAGATGGTTCTGCACCAGCAGCCAGACGTCGCGGCGCCCAGGCAGCAGCGTGGCGCGCAGGCGGCGATCGCCGAGTAAGTCCGCGCAGACATGCTCCGGCAACACGCCGGCGGCCTGATGCGCGCGGATCAGGTTACGGATGACGCGAACGTTGTCGGTAACGCAGCGCGCGTGGGCTTGCTTCATACGCAGGAATTGCATCTCGGGAATGGCACCGAGTTCGTCCGGATAGGCGCACAGCACCGGCTCGCCTTCGGTCGTGACAGGCTCAAAATAATAGAGCTTGACGTCACCGAGCCTGGAGATCGCGAAGTCGCCCTTGTCGGGCTTGCGCAGCCGGATAGCGAGATCGGCTTCCCAGCGCGAGAACTTGACGTTCTCGCTCGAGGTGAGGAATTGCAGCGTCAGGCCGGAATTGGCGCGCAGGAAGTCGCTCGCGCGCGGCGACAGAACCTCCTCGGCAACCGTGTTGGTGGAGGCGATACGCAGGCGTCCCACCGGGCCTGCAAGACTCTCGCCGACGCGACCGATCTCGGCGGCATGTGCGGCCATCGCCTCGACATGCGCCAGCACCGCCTCGCAACTCCGCGTCGGCCGGCGCTGGCCGTCCACCGCATCGAACAGCGGCACGCCGAGATCGCGCTGGATGCGCGCGAGCCTGCGGCCGACGGTGGTCTCGTCGATGCGCAGCCGCGCGCTGGCGCCGGCATAGGTGCCCTCGTCCCTGACCGCGGCGATGATGCGCAGATCGTCCCAGTTCATGGCGATGAGCCTAGCAGGCACGACGGGCTCCTGCAAATTTGCAGCCATATGCTGCAATAGTCCTGCACATTGGCAGGCCGCCGCCGCGCTACTGTGGCGCCATCCGATATGCCTTAGGAAGGCCCGACCCGCATGACCGCCCCAAAAACCCTGCTTGAATTGTCCGGCGCCGATCTCACTCCGCCCAGGCTCGCCGATTCCTGCCTCGTGCTAATCGACATCCAGAACGAATATTGCGCCGGGCCGCTCGCCTTGCCGGACGCGGAGCCCGCAATCGCCGCCGCCGCGCGCCTGCTCGCCCGCGCGAGGGCGAGCGGCGCTGCGATCTTCCATATCGCGCACAAGGGACGTGCCGGCAGCCTGTTCGACCGCGAGGCCGCGCGCGGCGCGATCGTCAGGAACGTGGCGCCGCTCGCCAGCGAAGCCGTGATCGAAAAAGCGCTGCCGAACGCTTTTGCCGGCACCGACCTGCAAGTCCGGCTGGCCGCAACCGGACGCACGAACATCGTGCTGGCCGGTTTCATGACCCATATGTGCATCAGCTCGACCACCCGCGCCGCGCTCGACCTCGGCCTGCGCACGACGATCGCAGCCGATGCCTGCGCCACACGCGATCTTCCCGACGGCCGCGGCGGAGCGCTCTCCGCAAGGATCATCCACGAGGTCGCCCTGGCCGAATTGTCGGACCGGTTTGCGATCATCGCACAAACCGAGACGTTGACCTGAAGGAGCGTAGGCGATGCTGCAACTCTATTTCTCACCGATGGCCTGCTCGCTTGCGAGCCGCATCGCGCTGATGGAAGCGGGCATCGAGGCCCGCTATCATCCGGTCCATCTCCAGACCAAGCAGGTCGTGGACGACGGCAGGGATTTCCTCGGCGTTTCCCCAAAGGGCGCGGTGCCGGTCCTGGTGCTGGAGAATGGCGAACGGCTGACCGAAAGCGCCGCGGTGCTGCAATACATCGCCGACCTAAAGCCGCAGGCGGGCCTTGCACCCGCCTTCGGAAATCCCGACCGGTATCGGCTCCAGGAATGGCTCAGTTTCGTCGGGGCCGAGATCCACAAGGCGTTCCTGTTTCCAACCTTCTGGTACAAGGACGACGCCTCGCTCGCCAAGCCGCGTGCAAGAATAGCGCAGACATTATCGATGCCTGCCGCGCATCTGACGGACCGCGAATTCCTCGTCGGCGACAGCTTCACCGTCGCGGATGCCCATCTCACCTGGGCTTTGCTGTTGCTCCGTCCCGCGGGAATCGACGTCGCGCAATGGCCATCGTTGTCGGCCTATCTCGCGCGCATGCAGGCGCGACCGGCCGTGCGGGACGCGATTGCGACCGAAATGGCCGTCCGCATGACGATGGCGGCGAGCCCGGCGTGACAGGATGTCACGGCCGGGAAATCTGAGCGGTGCTCCGGCAGGGCATTGATGTCGGCGCGGCATGCGCTAATCTGGAGGGATATTTTTCGACATTTCCTTGGAAGGCATTCATGCGTGCTCTTTCCAGATTTTGCCCGGCCGGACTTTGCCTTGCCCTCCTGGTCTGCTGGCTTTCCGTTGCGCCGGCATCGGCGGAAACCCGCGTCGCCCTGGTGATCGGCAATGGCGCCTATGCCAGTACGGCGCAGCTTCCCAACCCGTCGCACGATGCCGAAGACGTCGCCGCCTCGCTCAAGCGCAGCGGCTTCGAGGTGCTCCAGGGCATCGACCTGCGCCAAGCTGACATGCAGGACCTCACCATCCGCTTCGCGCGCGCCGCGAGCAAAGCCGACGTCGCCATGTTCTACTACAGCGGCCATGCGATGCAGTACAACGGCGTGAACTATCTGATGCCTGTCGATGCCGTGCTGAGCGACGAAGCCGACCTGAAGCGCTTCCTGCGGGTGGACGACATCGTGAACGACCTGCAGCAGGCCAAGAACCTGCGCATCCTCATCCTCGATTCCTGCCGCGACAATCCGCTGGCCGAAACCTTGAAACGCTCCGCCGGCATGACGCGCGGCGCCTCGATCGGGCGGGGCCTGTCGAAAGTCGAAGCACCGCGCGGCACGATCGTGTCGTTCTCAACCCAGTCCGGGCAGACGGCGGCCGATGGCAGCGGCCGCAACAGCCCCTATACGACGGCGTTCCTGAAGCACATCGAGGAGCCGCAGGAGATCGGCGAAGTCTTTCGCGACATCAGCAGCGACGTCTACGATTCCAGCGGCAAGACCCAACTCCCGGAGCTGTCGCTGTCGATCATCGGCAAGTTCTACCTGAACGGACCGGTGTCGGTCACGGTGGCGCCGGCGGCGCCACAAGCCGCGCCCCGGGCTGACCCTTGCGCAGCAGCAGAAGCACACTGGAAGGCTGCCGACGGCATCGGCACGCTGGGCGCTTTCGAGGATCACCTCGCGAGATTCCCGAATTGCATCTTCGCCACGCTCGCCAAAGCTCGGATCGAGGGGCTGAAGCAGAAGGTGGCGCTCGCGCCGTCAGGCAACGGCCGGAGCGGCGGAAGCAAGGATTTTGACGGCAGCTGGGACGTGACGTTGAACTGCTTGGCCACCGGCAAGGCGCAGGGCTTCACCAGACCTCTGGTCGCCACCGTCACGAACGGCGTGCTTCATGCCGAGGCGCAGGGTCCGGGCAACAACATCAACCGGCTCGAGATCGACGGCCAGATCCCGGCGGACGGCAAGACCACCTTGAGCGCGCGCGGCACGACGGGAGCGAGCGCGTACACGCTGAACAATCTCGCGCCCGGCTCGCCCTACGCCTTTACCGTCGATGCGCAGTTCGATCGCACCCGCGGCACCGGCAAGCGCAACGAGGCGCGGGCCTGCAATCTGGTTTTCGTCAAACGCTAGCTGCGCATCCCCGGCCGGTCACACGCCCGTCTGGCTGATGAACTTGGTGTTGAAATAACCCTCCATCGCCTCGGTGCCGCCCTCCGAGCCGTAGCCGGAATCCTTGATGCCGCCGAACGGCACTTCGGGCAGCGCCAGACCAAAACTGTTGATCGACATCATGCCGGCTTCGACGGCCGAACCGATCGCGGCCGCCGTCTTGGTCGAGCTTGTGAAGGCGTAGGACGCCAGCCCGAACGGCAAGCGGTTGGCCTCCTCGACAACTTCGTCGAAGGATGAGAAGCGCGAAATCAGCGCGAGCGGGCCGAACGGCTCCTCGTTCATGGCGCGCGCATCCTTCGGCACGTCGCTCACTACGGTCGGCTCGAAGAAATGGCCCTTGTTGCCGACGCGTTTACCGCCGGTCTCGAGCTTTGCACCCTTGCCGACGGCATCCTGCACCATGCCCTCAATGGCGGTGACGCGGCGCGGATTGGCGAGCGAGCCCATTTTGGAGTCGGGATCGAGGCCGTTGCCGACCTTGAACGACTTGGCGCTGTCGACAAATGTGTCGACGAATTCACGGAACACGTCATCCTGGACCAGCATCCGCGTCGGCGAGATGCAAACCTGCCCGGCATTGCGATATTTTGCCGCCGCCAGAATTTTCGCGGCCGATGCGACGTCGGCGTCCTTGAAAACGATCGCCGGCGCATGACCGCCGAGCTCCATGGTGGCACGCTTCATGTGCAGGCCCGCGAGCGCATTGAGCTGCTTGCCGACATGGGTCGAGCCCGTGAACGAGATCTTGCGGATCACCGGATGCGGAATGAGATATTCCGAGATCTCCGAGGGAATACCGTATACAAGGTTGATGACGCCATCGGGCACGCCAGCGTCCGCAAACGCGCGGATCAGCTGTGCGGGCGAGGCCGGCGTCTCCTCCGGGGCCTTGACGATGATCGAGCAGCCGGCGCCGAGTGCGGCGGAGAGCTTGCGCACGACCTGATTGATCGGAAAGTTCCAGGGCGTGAACGCCGCAACCGGGCCGACCGGCTCCTTGATCGCGAGCTGGTAGATGCCCGGCCCACGCGCAGGGATCAGGCGGCCATAGGCGCGTTTGGCTTCCTCCGCAAACCACTCGATCACGTCGGCGGCAGCCATCGCCTCCATCTTGGCCTCGCCAAGAGTCTTGCCCTGTTCCATCGTGAGCAGCGGCGCAATCTCGTCATTGCGCTCGCGCATGATCGCGGCCGCCTTGCGCATGATGCGGCAGCGCTCGAAGGGAGCAACGTTTCGCCAGATCTTGGACCCGGCGCTGGCTGCGGCGAGTGCCTCGTCGAGGTCGGACCGTCCGGCATGGGCGACCGTGCCGATCACCTCTTCAGTCGCGGGATTGCGGACCTCGATCACCTTGCCCGAATGGGCCGGTCGCCATTTGCCGCCAATGAAAAGCTGGGTGTTCGAATAGGCCAACGGATTCTCCTGTGGTCGCTTTTTTCTGCGTTAGGTCGGGATGGGAATAGCTCGGTGACAAATCGCGTCCGCCGCCTTTGTCATCTCCGGCCCCAGATAGGAGCGGAAGCGTGGCTCGGCGACCAGAGCGCCGAAATCGGCCATGCGTGTCACCCCACCGCCGGCCACAAAGAGGAATCGCCCGGCGATCTCGGCAAGGATGTCGAGGTGCCAGGCCGCCGTCGGATGCATGCAGAGAACGACCAGCCGCCCCTCGTCGCGCAGCTTGCGGAAGAAATCGAGCATGAAGCCGATATAGCCATCCTGCAGGTTGAACTGCGGTTCGTCGAACAGGTGAACCAGCGGCGTCCGGGTTGGCGACGGCGCCAGGAAGGCGGACGGAATGCGCTTCCGGAAGCGCCTAACCTGATAGGATTGGTGATAGTGGATCGCGAGCCGGTCGCGCTCGCGATATTTGACACCATGGATATCGGTGCCCGCGACCAGCACGCGCCCGGAGGTCGGGGCGTTCGAGCCCGTCATCATCTCGAACAAGGTCGTCTTGCCGGCGCCATTCGGGCCGACGACACCAACGATATCAGGTTCGTCCAGCGACAGGTTTGCCTGTAGCGTGAATGTCGGTCGGCGGATCACGCGGCCCCGTGTATAGACCTTTCGAACGTCGTCGAGAACGAGCAGCGGTGCGGCCACTTATTGTACTCCCAGCAAGCACTGACGAAGCCCGCGGTCATCGCGCAAGGCCGCGGCCTCCCCGGTCCAGACGATCCGGCCGCGATCGATCACCGCGGCATGGTCTGCGACCGCCAGCGCGATCTCGGCGTTCTGCTCCACGACCAGCGAGGCAATGCCCTCGTCCTTCATGCGCAAGATCGTCGCGAGCACGTCGCCGACGATTTTCGGCGCCAGTCCCTGGCTCGGCTCGTCGAACAGCACCAGTCCCGGCGAGCCGACCAGCGCGCGGGCGATCGCCACCATCTGCATTTCGCCGCCCGACAGGTTTTCGCAGTCGCGCTCCATGAGATATTCGAGCGGTGAGAAGATCGCAGCGGCCTCCTTGACGCTCCAGTGGCGAAAGCGCGTGCGCTTTTGCGCGATCGACAGGTTGCGCGCAACCGTCAATGTCGGACACAGCCGGCGGTCGTCGGGTACCCAGCCGATGCCGGCGCGCGCAATCTCGTGGGTCGGATCGCGCGTGACGTCGTGACCGTCGAAACAAACGGAGCCGCGGCGCGGACGCGTCAGTCCGAGAATCGAGCGGAGCATCGTCGTCTTGCCGGCGCCGTTAGGGCCGAGCAGCGCAAACACCTTGGCGTGCTCGATGGCAAGCGAGGCGCCGAACAGCGCCTGGGTCTCACCGTAAAAGGTATCGACCGCGTCCACTTCGAGGATCATGCGAACTTCCCGAGATTGGAGCGCCGCACCCATTCGTTCTGCTGCAGTTCATGTGGCGTTCCGCGCGCCACCACCTGGCCCCAATGGATGACCGAGATCCGGTCAGCCAACGAGAACAGGAACTCCATATCGTGCTCGATGGCGACGATGGTCAGCCGCCCCTTCAGGCGAGCAATCAGGGCTGCGAGCCGCTGCACCCCGTCGGAGCCGAGGCCGGAGGTCGGCTCGTCCAGGCACAACACCCGGGGCGCCTGCGCCAGGGCGACCGCGATCTCCAGCGCGCGCCGGTCGCCATAGGACAGGTCCTTGGCGCGGATGCCGCCCTTGTCGGCAAGCCCGACCGCCGCCAGCGCTTCAGAGGCCTTCGCGGCAAACCGGCTGTCGCCCGCCGCTGCGCGCGCGATATCGTGGCCACGGGCGCGAAACTCGGGCAAGCCCATCATGACGTTGTCACGCGCGGAGAATTCGTCGAACAGCGTCATGATCTGAAACGAGCGGGCGATGCCCTTGGCGGCGATGCGGTGCGGGCTGAGGCCCGTGACATCCTCGCCGCCGAGCAGGACTCGGCCACGGTTCGGTTTCACCCGGCCGGTAAGCACATTGAAGAATGTGGTTTTGCCGGCACCGTTCGGACCCATCACGCCGTGAAACTCGCCCTCCGCGACCGCGAGATCGACGCTCTCCAGCACGACGCGGTCGCCGAAGCGGACATGAACGGCCGCGGCTTCGATCATGTTCATCGCCCGCTCCCGAACAGCAGCCGCATCGCCGAGGTACCGCGCTGCCGTAAGGCGCCGAGTGAGTGCTGCTGCACGGCAGCGGATATCGCGCCGGCAATGCCTTCGGGGCGAAACAGCACGATGGCGATGAAGAGCAGACCAAAATAGAGCATCCAGGCATTGGTCAGCGCACCGATCACGTCTCGGGCGGTGAGGAAGAGAAATACGCCAATCACCGGACCCCAGAAGCTGACGAGGCCACCGCCGACGAGCGTCATCATCACGACGTAGCCGGATTGATGCAGGCTCATGACGTCGGGGAATGCGGCGAGCTGCGCCATGGCGAACAA
Source organism: Bradyrhizobium sp. CAR08 (assembly GCF_052871955.1). Taxonomy (NCBI): domain Bacteria; kingdom Pseudomonadati; phylum Pseudomonadota; class Alphaproteobacteria; order Hyphomicrobiales; family Nitrobacteraceae; genus Bradyrhizobium; species Bradyrhizobium sp. CAR08. The sequence continues at coordinate 194,850 of NZ_JBIXJX010000008.1, read as the reverse complement.
TCCGCCGGCAAACCCCGAGACGGCGGCCGACAGCGCAAAGATCGCGGCTTTGTAGAGCCACACATTATAGCCGAGATGGCTCGCGCGAACTTCGCTCTGCCTGATCGCAGCGACCACGCGGCCATAGGGCGAGTGCACCAGCCTCCACAATGCGGCGGTGCCGACCGCAAAGACGGCGAGCACGAAATAGTAGAACGCGACATTGTCGTTGAGATCGAACGACACAAGCCCGAAATCGGCCGGCAACCGTTTGATCTTGAGAAGGCCGTCTTCACCGCCGGTGATCCGGTGCGATTTTATCGCCAACGTCCAGAAGATCTGGCCGAAGGCAATCGTCATGAAGGCATAATAGATGCCGCGCCTGTGCGAGATGAACAGCGCCACCAGCACGCCGGCGAGACCTGCCGCCGCGGCCGCGGCAATCAGGCATATCCAGAGATTGGCGACGATGTCGAACTGACAGAGACCGAACGCGTAGGCGCCGATGCCGAAATAGGCACCATGACCGAACGACGGAAGTCCGGCGGTGCCCAGCACCAGGTTGAATGCGAGCGCATAGAGCGACCAGATCAGGATCTCGATCCCGAGATAGGGATAGAGCCCGATCCGCGTGATCCAGAGCGGCACCGTTGCAAGCACGAGCCAGAGCACCAGCATCGTCGGCGTCACGAGGCGCGCAGCGTCCGGTGAAGATTTTGGTCCCACAATCATTCCCTTTAGGCCTCGAGCACGCTTTTTTTGCCCCAGAGGCCGCGCGCGCGGAACGTCACGACGGCCACGAGCAAGATGTACATCGACAACAGCGACCATTCGGACGCGTAGGCGCCGGCAAGGCCGACACATAGTCCGACCAAAAGACCCGCCACGACCGCACCCCAAAAGCTGCCGACGCCCCCGAGCACGATCACCAGGAACGCAGGAATGACCGCATCGACGCCCATATGCGGGCGAATGCCCCAGATCGGCGCGACGATGATGCCCGCGATCGCGGCCAGCATCGTGCCGAACACGAAGACCAGCATCCGCAACCGCGACAGGTTGATGCCGAGCGCGCGAACGATCTCGCTGTCATGCGCGCCGGCCTTGACCGTCGCACCGAACGAGGTCTTTTCGATCAACAGCCAGACCAGGCCGATGACCCCGGCCGCGATGCCCGCTGCGTAGAAGCGATAGGTCGACCAGATCAGGTCGCCGAACAGGAAGCCGCCGTTGATGGCGGACGGCACCTGCAGCACGTAGTCGCGCGTGCCCCACACCAGGCGGATCATCTCTTCGATCACCATCGCGGCGCCGAAGGTCAGGAGCAGCCCGTAGAGCGGATCCTTGCCGTAAGTGCGCCGCATGCAGAGCTCGATCAGCATGCCGACCAGACTCACGGTCACGGGAGCAATGATCAACGTCGCCGCATAGCGCCAGCCGAGCGGCAGCGCGAGCCACGCTTTCGCAAGCTCCATCGGCAATGGAGGGCGCGGCCCCGTGAGCTGCATGGCGACATAAGCCCCGAGCGCGAACAGGGAGCCGTGCGCGAGGTTGATCTGCTCCATCAGCCCGACGATGAGCATGAAGCCGAGTGCGATCAGCGCGAACAACAGGCCGAGCGTCAGGCCGTTGAGGAGATGCGGAAGAAGGTCGAACAAGGTTTTTGGCTCTCGCAACTGGCATGTGTCATCCGGGACGCTGACGGTCCCGGAGGCGCGGCGCGCGAGATGCGCGCCGCTCGTTCTGCGACGTGACGCGCCGTCTCTAGGAGTCGACGGTCGGCACCTGCTCGTAGGGGGTGAGCTTGCACTTGCCGGGTGCCGCATCGTCGGCGGCCGATTTCGGCTCCGTCCAGCTGATGATGTCGAACAGATCGGTATTGTCGACCGGCTTGGCGTTGCGCCGCGCCAGATAGATCGTCTGCTGCATCTGGTGCGTCATCGGATCCATGTAGGCGTCGAAATGCTGCATGCGATCGGTCGCCGAGACCTTCAGGTTCTCGAGCTCCTTGATGATCTTGACGTTGTTGGTCGACCCTGCCCGCTCGATTGCACGCAGCAGTTCGCGCGTGGACATGTAGCCGTTGTAGGAGACGTTGCCCGGCACCGGGATCGGGCCGTCCTTGTTGGCGGCCTGCCACTTCTTGACGAATTCGGCGACACCTGGCAGCGGCAGCTTGTGATACCAGGTGGTGCCGAACACGCCGAACAGGCTGTCGGGCGCGCCCCACACATCGGGCCAGTCCTGCTGGTTGTTGATCCAGGCCGGCTTGCCGTCGAGCTTGAGCTGCGCCACCTGCTCGCGCAATGCCTTGATATCGTCGCCGCCAACGGCGGTCGCCACAACATCGGGCTTGGCCTGCTGGATCTTCAGCAGATAGGCAGTAAAGTCGCGCGTGTTCTGCGGCACCAGCAGATTGTCGAGGATCTTGCCACCGGCGCTCTCGACCTGCGTCCTGGTCGCGGCAGACGTCGTGTGACCCCAGACATAGTCGTTGGTCAGCAGCATCCAGTTCTTGCCGATGGAGTCCACCGCGTTCTTGACCGACGCCTTGGAAAAATTGGTGCCGTTGCCGTCCCATACGAATTTCACGCGCGAGCAGTTCTCCCCGGCTTCGCTGGGCGCGGAGGAATTGGTGTTCATGTAGATCACACCATATTTGCTGGCGACCTGTGTGATGGCGTTGGCGACGCCCGAATGCAGCGCGCCGATCAGGATGGTGCAGTCCTCGCGAGTGATGAAACGTTCCGCGACGCGGCTGCCCGTAGCTGGCGTCGTCTCGGTGTCCGCCGTGATGAAAGTGACCTGGCGCCCAAGTACGCCACCTTTGGCGTTGATCTCGTCGATCGCCATCTTGATGCCGCGGAAATCATCCTGGCCGCTGTTGCCGTATTGACCGCTGGCATCGCACGTCAGGCCCAGCTTGATCGGTTTCGCGCCTTGCGCCCAGGCATGATTCTGCCTCCACGGCCCAAAGAAGCTGCCGGCGCCGCCGATGACGCTCGCCATCAAGCTGCCCTTCAGAACGCTTCGCCGTGAGATCTGACGCCCTCTCATCGTGTCCTCCCGTTTCCGAAGTCTTTTGCTTCTTGTGGGATTAGAATATTCATTCCATATATTATGTAAAGTAGAATATTTGATCCAAATGGTGAAATGCCGTTAAACAGGCGACCGATCCGGAGATCCGACTCGATGAACAAGGCGGCTGGCGCCATGACTTATGACGAACTGCGCGGCGCGATTGCGCAGCGGCACCGGGCACTGTCCGGCCGGCTGCAGCAGATCGCGGAGTTCGTGCTCGATCACCCGACCGATGTCGCACTCGGCACCGTGGCCGAGGTGGCGCAGCGCTCAGGGGTGCCGCCGTCGGCGATCGTTCGCTTCGCGCATGCGCTCGGGTTCGGCGGCTTCACCGAGATGCAGCAGGTGTTCCGCTCCCGTCTCGTCGCCGGCGTCGCGCCAAGCTACAAGGCGCGCCTCGCCCGCATGAAGAGCCAGGAGAAGTCAGTGCTCGGCCGCCAGCCGGCCGCGGTCTTGTCGCGTTTCGTGTCCGAAGCGCAATCATCGCTGGTCACGCTCAGCCAATCCGTCCATGCGCGCGAACTCGACGCCGCAACCGCGATCCTTGCCAAGGCACGTGACATCTATCTGCTCGGCCTGGGCGGCTCGTTCCCGGTTGCGATCCACCTCGCGTACGTGCTGCGCAAGCTCGGACGGCGCGTCGTCCTGCTCGACGGCCTTGGCGGCAGCATCCACGAGCAGTCGCACGCGGCGACATCAGACGACGCGCTGGTCGCGATCAGCTTCCGAAATTACTATCCGGATACGGCGCGCTTGTTTCCTGAACTCGTCGCGCGGGGCGTGCCCACGATTTCCATCACCGACAGCCTTTTGAGCCCGATCGTCGAGGGCGCGAGCGTCGTGTTCGAGATCCAGGACATGCCTGAGCCCGCGCTGCGTACGCTTGTCGCACCGATGTGCCTCGTGCAGGCGTTGGCGATCGGCCTCGACCTCGCCGCAGACTGACATTCACAACAGGAACAAGATCATGACATCGCATGACACCAACAAGCTTCTGGCAGGCAAAGTTGCACTGGTGACCGGCGCGGGACGCGGGCTCGGCCGCGCTTTTGCAGAGAAGCTTGCCGCGCTCGGCGCTGACGTCGCTATCCACGGCATGCGCGAGAACGGGCCGGCCGAGTATGGCGAGGGCACCACCCTCACCGCGGTCGCCGTCGAGATCGGCCGCGAATTCGGCGTTCGCAGCCAGCGCGTGCTCGGCGATCTCACCAAGGGCGAGGACATCGCACGCGTCATCGCGGAGACCGAAGCGGCACTCGGCCCGATCGACATTCTCGTGCACAATGCCGGGGGCGATATCGCGGCCGGCGGCGGCAAGCCCGATCCGAACGATGCGGTGAATATCAAGGAGGCCGACGTGCGCGCGGTGCTGGAGCGCAATCTGCTCTCCACCATCCTGACATGCCAGGCGGTCGCGCGCGGCATGATGGAGCGCCGACGCGGCCGCATCGTGACGCTTGGCTCCGTCGCCGCTTTCAAGGGACGTACCCAAGGCTCGATCTATGCGGTCTCGAAGGCCGGCGTGACCCATTACACGCGATGCCTGGCCGACCAGCTCCGCCCCTACGACGTCGCCGTCAACTGCATCGCGCCCGGAGATACCCGCACCGGCCGCTTCCTCGGAACGCGTGCAGTCGACCCCGACAGAATGGTCGAGACCGGCACGCTCGACCGGATCGCAACCGTCGACGAGGTCGCGCGCGTTGTCGAATTCTTCGCAGGGCCCATGGGCGCCTTCGTTTCCGGTCAGGTGCTGCGGATCGACGGCGGCGGGCAGTGCTGGCCGGGCTAAAACGCACGCGCGAAGCGAAACAGAAAAGGGCCGCTGCAAGCGGCCCTTTTGCGTGATCTCGAATTGACTGAGCCTAGTCCACGCGCGCCAGCACCGCGAGCTTGCGGATGCCCTTGTTGCGGTAGGCGTCGAGGAACGCGTAATAATCCTTGAACGACACGCAGCCGTTGGAATCGCCGTTGGGCCCGAGCATGAAGGTATGCGCGAGCAGGCCGTCGCGGCCGTAGATCGCGCTCTCACCGCCAATCGGGGTCAGGCGCAGCGCAGGCACGCCGTGAAACAGCGCCTCGCGCGGTTTCAGCGTGTAGATATGCGGCGGCGTCACACCGCGCATGCGGACGCGCGAGGAGCGCGGGTCGTCGAGGTTGGAACCGAGGCCGGAATGCGCCTCGAGCTTGGTGCCGTCGGGCAAGTAAACCGTTTTAGCGGAGATGTCGTAGACCGCGGTGTCACGCTCATAGGGCGCCGAACCGCCGAGCATGGGGTTCTGCTCCCTCGGCGCGATGGAGGCGGTCACGCTGGCGTCGGCCGAGGCATAGGCGAGCAGCCCACCGGACGGCTCGCGCTTGCCCCAGAGCTTTTCCACCATCGACTGGCGCGGTCCGGTAATCGACATCACCGCAGCCTTGGCGCGATCGGCAATCGATTTTGGCTTCGCCTCAGGCGCCGGCACGATCTCGGCCGGATCTGCCGAGGCAAGCTGCAGCGGCGCGTCAGCGCCGCGCTTGGACTTCGCAGCGTCAGCGATCTTGGCGGGACCTGGCTTCAGGACTTCCGCGACCCTCGCGATCACGCTCGGCTTCGGCGCGTCCTTGGCTTCGGCGACCTTGGTTGCGGGCGCGGCGCTGGCCGCATTCGATGTCACGCCTTGGGTCGCAGCCGCGGCAAAGCGATCGTTGAACATCTCGCGCGAGATCGGCGCGGCCACCTGCAAGCGGTCGGGCAAGAGCGCAAAGGCGTCCTTGACGGCCTCACCGGCCTCGCGCAGCGCGACCCTGGGCGCCCGCTTGATCACGGGCTCGTCGTAGCCGCTGCTGCCGACGGTCGGATAGACGCTGGCGGCAAAGATGTTGCTGTAGATGGTCCAGCCGGCGCCAAGCACGACGCAGCCGATCACGGCGGCGCCAAGCACGTTTTGGGTGGTCATTTTCCGGGAAGGCTTCCGATAGGAATTGCTCGAGAATCCTTTGGACTTTCGTGCCGCGATGCCTTGCGCAGCGATACTCGTACTCATTCGCCTTGCGTCCAGAACGGTGTCACTCGGTCCCCCTTCGAAGCGCCGCTGGTCACGATCCGGGAACAGCATCTCGCAGAGGGTCGGAGCGTCATTAAGGCCACTTTTAGTTAAATGCGGATTAAGTTCGGGCGGATGTGAGGCAACCCGTTCGGGTGTCCCATTTCGAGAAAAAAGCCCGCAGAACTACGGACTTAAGGGCGTCTGTTAACTATAATTCTCGGCGGGATTGGCGTTGCCGGCGACCGTCTCCGGCCGCATCTCTAAGGCCATCCAACCAAGTCGTTTTCGTGGTGTTCAATACCCGGAAGATAGCGGGGAAGCGTTGCGCGAGGCTGGTGCGCAAGCACCCTCTGCTCCGCAGCCGCAGCGCGGTTGTCAGCAGCTACACCGCGCACGCGAGCAGGTGCCCTGACCGAAAGTTGATCGCACCGCACTGGAAAAGGCCGCAGCGAGAAAATAGCTACGGCAACCGGCACTTTTCAGCAGCCTCTGCGTGTGATACGGTACCGTATCAAGATCGCCTTGAACTGTGCCGAGCACGCAAACGGAGGCTGGCATGAGAGAGTTCGTGCGCGCAGGGTTTTTCGCTCTGGCGGGGTCGTTTCTGTTGATCGGACACGCGATTGCCCAGCCTGCCGCCAATGTGGGCTGCACGGCGACGCCATCTGCTGCCGGTACGCAGACCTGGCGCTGCGACAACGGAATCACGATCGTTGCCGAAAGCGGTGCCAGATTTGAACTTAAGGACGCTAACCGCGACGGACATATAGACTCGGTGGAGTTGAGCAGCAAAGCGCTGCTGGTCGAGGTGCCCAAGAAGCCCGGCGGCAATCCCTTCAAGGTGCTGACGCCGCAGGCGATCGCCGCGGTGCGCGGCACGAAATGGGCGGTCGATGTCGCAGAGGCCAAGACCTCCGTCTTCGTGGCTGACGGCCGTGTCGGCGTGAGCCGCAGGAATGGTGGGCGCAGCGTGGTATTAGACCGTGGCCAAGGCGTCGACGTGGAAGCCACAGGCCCGTTGACGGTCAAGACATGGGGCCAGCCGCGCGTCGACGCGTTGATGGCAAGACTTGGTCAGTAAGACTTGGCCAATGGTTCGGGTCACCTGGGCGCGGCGAACAGCATTTGGACGATAGAGAAATTGCAACACGACCACATGAGTAGCCGACGCGTTCAGATCCTGGTGGCACTCGTCCTCACCGCACTGTGGGGCGCGGGCATCTATGCCGGTCACGCCAACGGTCATCTGCGGTTTCTCGATCGCCTCGAGGCGACGCTGACGGATTGGCGGACGCAGGTCCGCGGCGTGCGGGTTCCGCCCGATCTCGTCACCATCGTCGCGATCGACGACACCGTCGTGAAGCGCGGCGGCAGCTATCCGCTGCCGCGCGCCGATCTCGCCCGCGTCGTCGACACCATCGTGCAGTTCAAGCCGAAGGTCGTCGCGATCGACCTGCTGCTGGTCGATCGCAGCGCTGCGATCGGCGACGCTACGCTGGCAAATACGCTGGCTACGGGTCCCATCGTCCTTGCCGCCGCAGCGATCTTCCCGTCCGCCAGCGAGACCGTGGAGACCAGCGGCCAAGGCCCCCTCGCCGCGCTGCCGCAGGCCGAGCGCTTCCTGCTGCCCTTGCCGGCGTTCGCCGATCATGCCGAGGTCGGCGTCGTCAATGTTGCGACCGGACAATCGGGCTCGCCGCTCTCGGTGCCGATGCTGTTCCGGACGAGCGACAAGGTCGAGCTGTCCTTTCCGTTGCGGGTCGCGGCGCGCGCGCTCGACAAGTCGCTGACGATCGCGCCGGACCATCTGATGCTCGGCGACCGCGCGGTGCCCACCGATGCCGACTTCGCGCTACCGATCACCTATTACGGCCCGCGCCGGACCATCCGCACCGTCAGCGCACAGAGCATCTTCGACGGCACGTTAAGTCGCGCGGCGATCGAGAACCGGATCGTCGTGATCGGGGCCTCGGTCGCCGGCGGCGGTGATTTTTACCCAACACCGTTCGATTCTCTAATGCCCGGCGTCGAAGTGGTCTCCACCGCGATCACCCATCTCGTCGCCGGGGACAGCATCGTGCGCGACCGCAAGGTCCACATCGCCGACGCGCTCATCGCGATCCTGCTGCCGGTGCTGCTGGTGGGCCTGCTCGCCTGGCGGCGCAGCGCGCTCGGCATCGTCGCCGCGGCCGCGGTGATGATCGCCTGGGCCGGGTTCAATCTGTTTGCGTTCACGCATGGCGTCTGGTTGAACGCCGCGAGCACGCTCGCCGCGGCAGTGCCGCCGGTTGCGGTCTTTGCCGGCGTGCAATTGTGGGCGGGAGGCCGCCGCACGCAATATTTTGCCGCCAAGAGCCGGTCGCTCGCGCAATTCCAGGCGCCGGCCGTGCAGGAGTGGCTGGCGCGGGATCCGAATTTCCTGTCAACACCCGTCCGGCAGGACGCAGCAATGGTCTTCATCGATCTCTCCGGCTTCACGGCGCTGAGCGAGCGGATCGATCCGGGTGAACTCCAGGACATTCTGAAGGCGTTTCACGCGCTGATCGAGAAGACCGCGGTCGATTGCGGCGGCATGATCAGCGGCTTTCTCGGTGACGGCGCCATGATCCTGTTCGGCCTGCCCGGCGCGATGCCCGACGACGCCGCACGCGCGCTGAAATGCGCGATCGACCTGCACCGCGGCGTCGAGCGCTGGATCGCGTGGTTGCCGCCAGCGATCAGGGATCAGCTCGGCTTCAAGATCGGCGCGCATTTCGGCCCGATCGTCGCCTCCCGCCTCGGCGAAAGCCATCAGCACATCACGGCGACGGGCGACACCGTCAACGTCGCGAGCCGGTTGATGGAGGTCGCTGCTAAAAACGGCGCGCGTCTCGCGCTCAGCGATACGCTGCTGGATGCGGCCGATTTCCAGGGCGCTCCCCACGGCGTTCTGTCGGGCCCCCTGCTCACGCAGGTCCGCGGCCGCTCCGGCGTCGTGAGCGTCTGGTTCTGGCGCGACCAGGACAGGCCGAACCAGGCCTCGACCAAGGCCGAGATGATCAACTGAACTTTCGTCGTCGTTCCGAGGAGAGCTACCGCGCTTCCGGCGGCGGCGAGCGGTCCAGCACGTCGCCCTTGGCGCCTTCGAGCAGATCGATGCTGTAAGTCTCGATCACGAGCGGGCCGCGCTTGCGCTGCAATTGCGCGACCTGCGTCACCTTGGCAAAGAGATCGTGGACGGCGGGATGGCCGTCAGAGCGCAGCTCGTCGACATAGATCAGTTTGCCCGCAAGCAGCTTTGGATCCGGCTCGGGCATGTTGGCCCAGCGGATGCGCTGGTTTTGCTGCGCCACGCAGCTGCCGCGCGGCAGATAGAAGGCGAGCCAGCCCGTCGTGCCGTAGTCCGGGGCAAGCACGCAGGTCGCGCCATTGCGAGCTCGCACCGCTTCGATTTCGGCAGCGAGCTCGCGCCAGCCGACGCCGACGCTACGCACGGTCGCATCGCGGCGATAGCCGGACAGCCAGCCGGTATTGGCCTGCACGATCAGCGCGGCAAACATCACGATGCCGGTGGGTGCGGCCCAGCGCAGGCAGAAATCCACCAGGCGACGCTGCCGCGGCTTCCACTGCACCAGATTGGCGGCGGCGGCCGCCGCGATGACGAAAGGCGGATAGACCGGCGCGAACCAGTTGGCCTCGACGCGGGCATGCAGCGAATGCCAGACGAAATAGGCGACGATGGTCCAGAACATCGTCTCGATCAGCACGCGCGAGGCGAGTGCGCCGGCCCGGCGCCAGGTCAGCGCGTGCAGCCCCATCGCGCCGAGGATGAACACCAGCGGGGTTGCGAACGCGATCTGCGTCGGAATCAGCTCGGCGATGAAGACCGGACGAAAATCCTCGATCCTGGCGCGCCCGAGCTGCTTTGCGAACGAGACCCATTGATGATCGGCATTCCAGAGGATCACCGGCGAGAACAACGCGAGCGCAACGAAACCGCCCAGATACGGCCAGGGCGAGAGAAACCAGTGCCGCAGTTTCGGCACGGCAGCGATCCAGATCAGGATCGCCAGCCCGAAGAACATCGCGGTGTATTTGGACAGGAGCGCCGCACCGACGGCTGCGCCGACCGCGAGCCACCAGATGCCGCGGCCGCTCTCCAGCACCTTGGCGAGAAAGAACAGCACGAAGCTGGAGGCAACCAGAAGCGGCGCATCGGGCGTGACAATCAGCGTGCCGACCGAGGCCAGCAGCGTTACATTGAGCAGGATGGCGCTGGTCGCGGCCACCCGCGCGCCGCCGATCAGGATCGCGGCGGAGCGATAGACCGCATAGCTCATCGGCAGCGCGAGCAGGATCGAGACCACGCGAACGCCGAGTTCGGTGTCGCCCGCGATCAGGGTACCGGCGCGGATGACGTAGGCAACCATCGGCGGGTGGTCGTAATATCCCCCAGCGAGGTTCTGCGACCACATCCAGTAATAGGCTTCGTCGAAGGTGATCGGCGTGACGGCGGCTGCGACGAGCCGCAAGCCGACCAGCGCAAGGATCACCAGCGCGGTATTGCGGACGATCCGCGCATCAGCCCCGCCCATCGTGAGCTATTTCTTGCGCCAGACGAACAGTCCGGACATCGCGTAGTTCCACACCACGCCCATCAGCGCCCCGGCCGCACCCGCAAGCCACCAGATCGGCTCCTGGTCGTAGACCGAGAAGGCGACGCCGACATTGGCCAGCAGGCCGACGCTGCACACGATGTAGAACGCGATCAGGCCGCGCAGCAGCGCAAAGCCCTTCAGCCGCTGGTCGCGATAGGTGAGGAAGTTGTTGAGAACGAAATTGCTGGTCATCGCGACGATGGCGCCGGAGGCCTGCGCTTCCGCGAACGGCTCCTTGAACAGCTCGAGCGATATGAACAGGGTGGTGAGATGCACCACGAGGCCGATCCCGCCGACCATCGCGAACAGCAGGAAACGTAACGAGACAGCATCGTTGGTGAACTTCGCCAGAACGAGGCCGAGAAAATCCAGCGCGACCATGGAATCGAGCTTGCTTTCGCCGTGCTGGCGCTCGCCGAACGTGTAGGGAATTTCGATGGCGCGCAAGGTGCCGTTAGCGCTTGCGACGAGGTCGAGCAGGATCTTGAAGCCGTGCACGGAAAGTTTCGGCGCCAGCTGCTCGAAGCGGTCGCGGCGAACCATGAAGAAGCCGCTCATGGGATCGGCGATCTCGACCCGCAGCGCTTTCCTGGCGAGTTCCGTTGCCAGCGCGCTGGCGCCGGCGCGCTGCTTGTTGAAGCCTTCGCTCTTGTAGCCCTCGATGTAGCGGCTGCCGACCACGAGCTCGGCCTGCCCGCTCGCGAGCAGCGACAGCATCTTCGGCAGTTGCGTCTCGTCGTGCTGGAGGTCGGCGTCGATCACGGCCGCATAGGGCGCGCTGGAGGCTAGGATGCCCTCGATGCAGGCCCCCGACAGGCCGCGGCGGCCGATACGGCGGACACAGCGCACGCGGCTATCGCGCTGGGCCAGCGCGCGCACGACGTCCCAGGTGCCATCAGGCGAATTATCGTCGACGAACACGACCTCCCAGGCGATGCCGGCCAGCACGGCCTCCAGCCGCCGGTACAGCACCGTGACATTGTCGCGTTCGTTGAAGGTCGGGACGACGACCGACAATTCGGGCGCCGGCGAAGCCTTCTGTGGGATGTCGGAGCCCGGTCTGATCGCTTCATTCATGACGGCAGCGTATATCCGCCGCGTCCTGTGCTGCCAAGAACTTGCGCCAGCAAGCCAGGGTTTCTCTGGGGGGCGGCCCCAAAAGGGGCCCAAAATGCCAACGACCCCGGAACGGCGGGCCGCGCGTACATCCGGCGCAGCCTGTGCTATTCCAAGGTCGTTCCAGCGCCGGAGTTTTTCGCTCAACGTCGCCGTTAGAAGCTAAATGGGAACGGTAACGCCGCTTTACAAGGGGCGGAAGAGGCCTTTTTCACGCGCTTACTGGTTCGGGACTTCCTTGATCACCGGCCCTCGCGGCACGGGCGCGGCAGGGGCCGCCGGCGCCGCAGCCCCGGCCGGCTCGGCCTTCGCAGGTTTGGGCGGCTTGCCGTACTGGCCGATCGGCCCAAAGACGACGGCCATCGCAAGCACGATCGCCGCGACGATCGCGCCCAAAATGCCCCCCACCGACTCAGACGACATGGAAACCCATCCCTGTTCCAGATGCGCCCAGTGATACCATGGATGAGCGCGCTGCCGGAAGGGCTTGTCGGACGCACCGGTTCAATGGGCTATTTCTGCGGCGGCTTGTGCTTGACGAAGGCCGTCACGATGTCCTTCTGCGCCGCCTCCACCGCCCTGTTCGCGGTCGCGAGATGGGCGCCGGCATCAATATCCGGATATTGCGTGGTGAGATAATCGAGCAGTGCCACCCGGTAGTATTGTCGCTCCGACGGACAGGCTCCGGCGACGGAGCGGCCAAAATCCTGTTCCGACAGGCCCTGATTGCCGACGCGCGAATATTCCCGCGCCAGGCAATGCCAATAATCGTCGCGGCCCTGCGTGGCGAGCTTCTGCGCACCCTTGGCATCGTCATCGTCGGCCATAACTGAAGATATCATGGCAGCAGATGTCATCATGACGAGCGCCGCTCCCACCATCAGCATCCGCATCTTGTTCTCCTTTTTTCGCAGATCCTATCGCGAGCTTAGACGGGACGTCGCAACTGGCCAATCACAACTGGTTTGATTAGGATGGAGGCCCTCCTCCCGCATCCGAGATCCTCCCGTGGCCAAAGCAAAAACCGCGTCCAAAAAATCCGGCAACATCTTCATCGGCATCGGCGGCTGGACCTTCGAGCCATGGCGCGGGGTGTTCTATCCGGAGAAGCTCACGCAAGCCAAGGAGCTGTCCTACGCCGCCTCGAAGCTGACCTCGATCGAGATCAACGGGACTTATTACGGCTCGCAGAAACCGGAGAGCTTTCGCAAATGGGCGAGCGAGGTGCCTGATGGTTTCGTGTTCTCGGTGAAGGGGCCGCGCTTCGCCACCAACCGGCGCGTGCTGGCCGAGGCCGGGGATTCCATCAAGCGTTTCTATGATTCCGGCGTGCTGGAACTCGGCGATCATCTTGGGCCGGTGCTGTGGCAGTTTGCGCCGACCAAAAAATTCGACGGCGCCGATTTCGGAAAATTCCTCGAGCTGTTGCCGCGCAAGCTCGAGGGACGCGCGCTGCGCCACGTCGTCGAGGTCCGTCACGACAGTTTCTGCACGTCGGATTTCGTCGCGCTGATCCGCGAATTCGAGACGCCCGTCGTGTTCGCCGAGCACGGCAAATATCCGGCGATCGCCGACGTCGCCGGCGATTTCGTCTATGCGCGACTGCAGAAGGGCAATGACGAGATCAAGACCTGCTATCCGCCGAAGCAGCTCGATGCCTGGGCCAAGCGCTTTCAGGACTGGGCCGAGGGAAGCGAACCCGACGACCTGCCGAAGGTCGACAAGGCCAAGCCGAAGAAGGAGCCGCGCGACGTGTTCGCCTATGTCATCCACGAGGGCAAGGTGCGCGCGCCAGCCGGCGCGATGGAACTGATCGCACGGGTGAGCTGAGGTATTTCGCTAAAGGTGTCTCATGGCAAAGGCAAAAAAGCTCTTCACCATCGGCTATGAGCAGACGCCGCCGAAGGCAGTGCTCGACGAGCTGGAGCAATCCGGCGTCAAGCTCGTCGTCGACGTGCGCGCGGTGACGTCATCGCGCCGGCCCGGCTTTTCCAAGAGGCAGCTCGCCGCAGGCCTCGATGAACGCGGCATCGCCTATGTCCATCTGGCAGCGCTCGGCACGCCCAAGGAAGGCCGCCTCGCCGCCCGCAGCGGGCAATACGATGTACTGGAGAAGGTTTTCTCAAAGCACCTGAAGACGCCGGAGGCCAGGGAGCAGATGGACGAGCTCTCGGCGCTGGTGAAGAAAGCCGGTCCCGTCTGCCTGCTTTGCTACGAGCGCGACCACACCCATTGCCACCGCCAGATGATCGCGGAGATCATCGAGGAGCGCGATGGGGTAACGGTGAAGAATTTGGCGGGACGGCAGGCCTGAACGACTCTCTCCGTCATGGCCGGGCCTGTCCCGGCCATCCACGCCTTGCCACACAGCACGAAGAACGTGGATGCCCGGGCCTTCGCGTCGCCGAAGCGGCTTCGGCCGCGCAGGCGGGACAAGCCCGGGCATGACGATGGAATAGAGAGCTAACCCTCCCCATCAAGCCTCAACGTCCCTTCCATCATCTGCACGCAGCTGCCGCCGACATGGGCGGAGACGATCTTGCCGTCCTGCTTGCGCACGCGCGTCTGCAGGATGCTGGGCCGGCCCATGTCAAAGCCCTGGCCGACCGTGAGCCTCAACTCGCCGTCGCGCCTGGGATCGAGATCGGCGAACAGCGCGGCGGCTGCGACGGTTGCGCTGCCGGTCGCGGGATCCTCGGTGAGGCCGCTGGCGCCGCGCATGAACATGCGCGCCTGGCGCTCACATGGCGCCTCCGCTGCGGGCACGTCACGGGTATAAAACCACACCGAGCGGGCGCCATCGCGTGGCAATATCTTGCCATAGGCCGCGGCATCCGGCCGGGCCCGCTTCAGCGCCTCGCGCGAATGCAGCTCCAGCACGAGAAACGCGTTTCCGACGGTGACGACGTGCGCTGCGTGGTTGTCGGTCTTGATGTCATCCGCGCCGAGCGAGATGCAACTCGCGGCTTCAGCAGGTGACAGTGGCGCATACCGCGCCAGCGGCTGCGGCGCGGTCAGCTCCGTTCTGACCACCCGGCCCTGCTCCCGCACGATCTCGACCGGCACGAGCCCCGCCTTCTCCTCGAACAGCAGGCGAGGTTTCGGCTCCTTCGCCAGCGACGCCAGCACGAAGGCTGTGCCGACATTGGGATGACCGGCAAAGGCGATCTCCAACACCGGCGTGAAGATGCGCACTTCGGCGTCGTTGGCCTTATCGCGCGGCGGCAGTACGAAGGTCGTCTCCGAATAGTTGAACTCGGTCGCGATCGCCTGCATCTGCTGCGTGGAGAGCCCGCCGGCATCCAGCACCACGGCGAGCTGGTTGCCGCCGAAGGCGCGGTCGGTGAACACGTCGACGGTGATGTAGCGGCGCTGCATCTTCGCTTCCTCTTCACGCAAGCGCAGCCTCGGTCGGCTGCATCGCCGGCACTCTACAAGCCGGCGACATCGCCCGTCATGCCCCAAAATAGAGTGCAATCGGAGCAATCGCGGAAGACGGATCAAAAGCGGCAGAGCGAACGTGGCGATGCGAGCACTTGCGCGCGTTCACTCTGATCGACGATCAGCCCATCGATAAATCGCCGGTTCTTCGCGTAGCTTTGCGCCTTCTCGAACTGCGTGTGCGGCCAGTCGCTGCCCCAGAGCAGTCGATCGAGGCCGTACGCGTTGCGCAGCAGCGGGTAGGCCGTCTTCGCAAAATCTTCGCCGGCCGCGCCGTTGCGATACGGCGCCGAATCTACTCGGCCTCCAGCGCGAGATCCCGCGCAGTCCGCCATCAGCGTTCGCGACGCCGGGCTGGCGGACTTCACCGGCCCGGCTTCGTCTCTGCCGCGAGTTAGTACGCGGACGCCGTGTTGGGCAGGCAAGGCGGCTATGCGTAAGGCGCAGAGGCATACGCGCCTGCTGCCGGAGCCCTGACGCAGTCGGCCGCCACGTGAGTTGCGGCGCGGCGCGGCACGCTGTCCCGCGCCGATGCGGCCTGGCTTTGGGTGACAGCGGCGATCAGGGCGGCTGCAACAAGGATCGATCGAGTCATTGGCTTTCTCCGGGTAACAAAGGGAAGCTGAGATTTTCGGCTTCCACCGTGCAAGACCCAAAGCTACCAAGGATATTTCATCACGCGCCTTCAACGAAACGCGAGCCGCTTCAACGAAACGCGACTCACAAGTGAAGGCGCAGGCGGCGGCCCTCACCCCAGTTGAAACACCGCCACCTTCTGCTCATAGCCGCGCACCTCGACCTCCCCAAGCGACACCGCATCGTCGCCGTCCTCGCCCAGCGCCTCGCGGACCGCCGCCGAGATCAAGAGCTGCGAGCCGAACTCCTTGTTCAGCGCCTCCAGCCGGGAGGCGAAGTTCACGGTGTCTCCGATGACAGTGTATTCCTTGCGCCGGGGCGAGCCGATATTGCCGGCGACGACCTCGCCGAAATGGATGCCGATTCCGATTCTGAGCGGCCAGCTCGTCTGCGCGTTGATGCGCGCCATCGCGGTCAGCATCTCGCGGCCCGCGGCGACCGCGCGGTGCGCGGCGTCGGAGGTCTCCAGCGGCGCGCCGAACAGGGCCAGAAAGCCGTCGCCCAAAAACTTGTTCACGATGCCCCCCTCGCGGTCGAGAATGTCGACCAGGACGGCGAAGGCGCCGTCGAGCCGGTCGACCACCTCCTGCGGCGTGCGCGACTGCGCGCCGGCGGTGAAGCCGCGGAAATCGACGAACATCACGGCGACGCGGCGGAGGTCGCCGGCGACGCTCGTCCCCGCCGCCATCAGCCGCTCCACGACCTGTGGCGACACGTGCTGACCGAACAGGTTGGTCACCCGGTCGCGCGCGGTCGCTGCGGCAATGCTTGCGGCGAACTGGCGGCGGAGCTGCGCACCGACCGCGCCTGCAAGCACGCCGCAGATCAGGATGATGGTGCTTCGAACCGCGTGGAAATAGATCTGCGGCTCGCCGCTCCCGCTGGCGGGATCGAAGATCAGCGCCACAGCGAGCAACTCACCCGCAGCGACGAAGCCGGTGAAGGTGGACAGCCAGAAGTCGAGCCGCAGGGTCGAGAGGATGACGAAAATGAAATAGATCAGCGGCACGACGAAGCCGAGCGCCTGGCTCGCGCCCATGCTGCGGATCTGCAGGATCAGGATGACGGTCGGCAGCGAGGTCTCGATCAGCGCGCCGATATAGCGCCGGATCACCGGCAGATCGCGGTCGAGCTTGAGGTTTAGCCTGATCTGGCTGTGGACCCAGACCTCGAACAGGATGAAGCCGGTCAGGAGACCATAGACCTCGGCAAGCCCCTCCGTGCCCCGCCAGACCCGCTGCACCACGGAGGAATTGACGAGGTAGATCGCGGTGAGGAACACGACGATGACGCAGCCCGTCGTGATCAGCGCCCTCACTCGCACGAGCTCGGTGCGCAGCACCTCGCGCGTCAGCTCGCGCTCGAAGTCTTCGGACATCACGGCATGCTGCCGGGCCTTCCTGCTCGCAAAACTGACCATTCCGCCCCCTTGATTCCAGGGGCATCTTGCCTCAATCCAGCGTGCGGCGGAAGCGCGTCACGGCGATGGTCATGGCGAGCAGCATCAGGACCGCCAGCGCCAACGCGTCGAAACGCAAATTTTGCATGCTCGCACCCTTCAGCATGATGGCGCGGACGATGCGCAAATAATGCGTCAGCGGCAGGCACTCACCGACATATTGCGCCCAGGCCGGCATCCCGGCGAACGGGAACATGAATCCGGACAGCAAGATGCTCGGCAGGAAGAACATCATCGACATCTGCATCGCCTGGAGCTGGTTTTGCACCAGCGTCGAGATCGTGTACCCGATCGCCAGATTGGTCGTGATGAAGAGCGCCGAGAGCAGCGCCAGCAGGAACAGATTTCCGAGCACCGGCACGCCAAACAGGCCGACCCCGATGCCAATGATGAGGAACGCCTGCACGAACCCGACCAGCACGTAGGGAATGATCTTGCCGAACATCACCTCGACCGGCTTGATCGGCATCGACAGCAGGCTCTCCATCGTGCCGCGCTCGACCTCGCGCGTGACCGAGAGCGCGGTGAAGATCAGCATGGTCATGGTCAGGATGGTGCCGACGAGGCCCGGCACGATGTTGAGGCTCGACGCGGCGGCGGGGTTGTAGCGGGCGTGCGCGCGGATCTCGAACGGCATCTCCGGGGGATCTCCGATGTAGAGATCGTGCTTGAGTGCGGTCTGCACGACCATGCCGAGCGAGCCGATCGCCGCGCTCGCCGCCACTGGATCGGTGGCGTCAGCCGCGACCAGCAGCGCCGGCTTATCGCCGCGCCGCACTGCCCGCTCGAAGCCGCGCGGGATCTCGACGCCGAACAGAACCTTGCCGGATTTCAGGAGATTGTCGAAATCTTCGACGTCGTGGACTTCGTAGAGAAAGCGGAAATAGGCGGTGTTCTCCAGCGCCTTCAGGATCGAGCGTGCGAGATCGGAATCCTCCTGAAGCAGCACCGCGCTCGGCAGATTGTGCGGCGTGGTGTTGATGGCATAGCCGAACAAGAGCAGCTGCATCACAGGCAGCATCACGATCATCGCAAATGACACGCGGTCGCGCTTGAGCTGGATGAACTCCTTGATCAGCATCGCATAGGAGCGCCTCCAGAAGCCGAAGCGCTCCCGGATCGCGTGCTGGGGTTCAGGATGATCGACCGCGCTCATTGGAAATTGTCCTTGGAACGGCTCATCAATTCGATAAACACGTCTTCCAGTGACGGCGATGATTTGTGCCAATGCAGTCCGCTTTTTTCGCGCCACGGCGCGATGCGGGCCTCGAGCGCGGCGACGTCGCGGCCGGAGACGTGCAGCGACGTGCCGAACGGCGCCACCATGTCGATTCCCGGCTTGCCGGTGAGCGCAGCCGTGAGCTCGTTCAGGTCCTCGCCCGTCACGGTGTAGGTCGTCAACGCGGATTTCGCGATCACCTCGTCCACGGTGCCATGCACGAGCAGATGGCCATAGGCGATATAAGCAATCTCGTGACAGCGCTCGGCCTCGTCCATGTAGTGGGTCGAGACCAGCACGGTGAGACCGTCGGCCGCGAGTGCATGAATCTCGTTCCAGAAATCGCGCCGCGCTTTGGGATCGACGCCGGCGGTCGGCTCGTCGAGCAGCAGCAGTTTCGGACTGGGCAATGTGCAGGCACCTAGCGCCAACCGCTGCTTCCAGCCGCCGGAGAGTTCGCCCGCGAGCTGTTCCTCGCGCCCCGAGAGCCCGATCCGCTTGATCATGTCGCGCGCGGCGCCGCGGGCGTCGGCAAGGCCATAGAGCCGCGCGACGAATTCGAGATTCTCGCGCACCGACAGGTCCTGATACAGGCTGAACCGCTGGGTCATGTAGCCGACCTGGCGCTTGATCTTTTCGGCGTCCTTCAGGATGTCGTAGCCGAGGCAGGTGCCCTCGCCGCTGTCGGGTGTGAGCAGGCCGCAGAGGATGCGGATGGTCGTCGTCTTGCCGGAGCCGTTCGGCCCGAGGAAGCCGTAGATCGAGCCGCGTTTCACCTGCATCGACAGATCGTGCACGACCTCCCGGCCGCCGAACGACTTGGTCAGGCCCTTGACGTCGATCGCGATGCCATTGCCGCTCATCGTTTGTCCGCCACCGGAGTTTTTGGATTGAGATAGACGTCGATCGGCTGTCCGACGCGCAAGGCGTCGGGACGCGAAGGCCGCGCCTGGATCAGATAGACGAGTTTGTTGCGCTCCTCGAGGCTGTAAATGACAGGCGGCGTGTATTCGGCCGAGGTTGCGATGAAATAGATCTTTGCGGTGAGATCGGCGGCGCAATTGTCGCACGCGATCCGCACCGTATCGCCGATCGCAAGCTTCGGCAGCTCGGTCTCCGGCACGAAGAAGCGCAGCTTCATGTTGCCGGGGGGCATGATCGAGAGCACCGGCCGCTGCGCCGCCACCATCTCGCCCTCGCGAAAATAGATCTGCTGGATGGTACCGGCGACCGGCGCAAAGCCCTTGCGCCGCGCCATCCGCGTCTCCGAGGTCGCCACCCGTGCCTCGGCGACGCGCAAGGCGGAGACCGCCGAGTCGAGATTGGCCTGCGTGCCCGAGCCGGTCTTGCTCAGCGAAGCCGCGCGATCGTAGGTTTGCTGCGCATTCGCCAGCGTCGCCTTGTTCTGATTGAGATCGGCAAGCTGGAGATCGTCGTCGACGGAATAGAGGTGATCGCCGACCTTGACCTGATCGCCCTCGCGGACATTGAGCTTCGTCACGCGACCCGCCTCGTCTGGGCTAACGAAGATCATGTCAGCCTCGACCCAGCCCTGGAAGCCGGGATCACGCTTGTCCTTACAACCGGCAAGCCCGGTCGCGAGGACCGCGATCAATGCGAGTACAGAAATTGCTTGCGACGGCCTCATGTCGTGCTCCGTTCGCCAAAAATCAAATCGAGATGAACGCGCAGCATGTCCTGCGCGTCGAGCGGCGCGTGCCGCGCAAACAGGCTCTGCCAGATCACCGCGATCATCGCGGGTGCGACCAGGATCTGCGGATAGTGCGCCAGGTTCTTCTGGCGGATCTCGCCGCGGGCGATGCCGAGCTCGATCAGGGCGCGCATGGCGGAGATGCCGCGCGAGACGACCTCGCGGTAGTAGAAGTCGGCCACGGAGGGAAACCGCGGCCCCTCGGCCACGATCAGGCGCACGAGATCGCCGCGCCTGGTGCCGATGACCTCCTTCAGGAAGTTACTCGCAAACGCCTCGACCAGATCGCGCACCGAGCCCGCCGGTGGCGGCAATGCCGTCAACCGGGTCACGACAGGCACGATCACCGTCCGGACCAGCTCCTCGAACATCGATTCCTTGTCCTTGAAGTGCAGGTAGATGGTGCCCTTGGCGACACCCGCACGCTTCGCGATGTCGTCGAGCCGCGTCGCGGCAAAGCCCCGCGCGATGAATTCCTCCATCGCGGCATCCACGATCGCCGCGCGCCGCTCCGCCGCGCGCGTGGCACGGCTCGACGCGGGCACCGCGTCCTCGCCAGCGTGTGAATTGGCCTTCGCGTTCGCGCGAGCTGCGGGCGGCGTGGCGGCTTTGGCGGGTTTCCTGGTCATCTATCTGATATGACTGACCAGTCAGTCATAGTCAAGACAGCGCTGCGGACCCAATCTGGTCCACAAATTAGTATTGACTAATTCATTAGCGACGGCTAATCTAATTCTATGATCGAAGCCGCCCCAAATCCCGTTACCACCGTCATGCGCGCCCTCGCGGACCCGACGCGACGCGCCGTCTTCGAACGCGTGTTCGAGAGCACGGAGATCAGCGTCGCTGAACTCACGCGGGGAAGTGGCGTGACGCAAGGCGCGATCTCGCAACATTTGAAGTCCCTCAAGCAGGCCGGCCTCGTCGCCGAGCGTGCCGAGGGCCGCAACGTCTATTACCGTGCCGCGCCGCAAGGCCTCGAACCGCTGGTCTCCTGGATGGACCATTACGGCGTGTTCTGGCGCGAGCGCTTCCAGAACCTGCGTGACCTCTTGAAGGAGATCGACCCGTGAGTGCTGTTGAATTGAAAGCCGAGACAAAAGACATCGTCATCGACGAGGTGCTCCCTCATGCGCCGGAGACGATCTGGAAGGCGCTGACCAGCGCCCAGCTGATCGCGCGCTGGCTGATGCCGCCGACCGGTTTCGAGGCCGTCGAAGGCAACACTTTCACCTACCAGACCACGCCGGGCGGCGCATGGGATGGTGTCATCCATTGCCGGGTCCTGGAAGTCATGCCGAACCGCCGCCTCGTCTACGCCTGGAAGGGCGGCGATGAGCGCAACATTGGCTACGGCGCGCCGCTCGACACCGTCGTGACGTGGTCCCTCACCCCGGTCGAGGACGGCACGCGGATCCGTCTGGTTCATGCGGGCTTCGTCTTGCCCAGGAACGAATCGGCCTACACGGGCATGAGCGGCGGCTGGAAGAAGGTCGTCCGCCAGCTCGACGAGATCAGCGGCGAAGACAAGTAAGGAGTAATCGCATGACCAAGCCCTATACCGGCGGCTGCGCCTGCAGCGCGATCCGCTATTCGATTGCCGGTGAGCCGCTGTTCAGCAATCACTGCCAGTGCCGGGACTGCCAGCGCGAAAGCGGCAGCGCCCACGGCTCGTACATGACATTCGCACGCGACGGCGTCACGGTGACGGGCGAGGCAAAGCATTGGGACATGGTCGCCAACAGCGGCAACGTGAAGACGCGCGGTTTCTGCACACAGTGCGGCGTGCCTGTGTACATGACCTTCGCGGCACAGCCCGACGTCTTCACGATCCGCGCCGCAAGCCTCGACGAGCCCGCCCGCTACAAGCCGCAGGCGGTCACTTTCGCCGCGCGCGGACATCACTGGGATCGTCTTGACCCTGACCTGCCCAAATTCGCGGGCATGCCGCCGGGGTGAGGCATCGCAGGTGGAAGCGCGCGCAAGACCGCGCGCGTTCACGTCAACTATGAAACTTCAACCCGTCGACGATCTTGTCGATCACCTTGCGCCCCGCGCGCATCGCGAGACCGACGAGATTGAGATCGGTGCGCGCCACTGCCCTCACCACCTCGCGGTTGGCGGCATCATGAGTGGTCTTGAACATGTCCTCGGTATAGACCGCCGGCTTGACGTTGCGCGTCAGGGCCCGATCGAGCGCGCGCGTCAATGCGGGACCGTCGGCGCCATAGATCAGGATGGGCTGACCGATCAGCGCGTGATATTTCGTGCCCGACGCGTCCTCATAGGGCTCGCCGATGCATTCCGGAAAGGCCGCGGCGATGCCGCTGGTGAGGAAGGCCGCGACGTTGAGCTTCTGCCAGGCTTGAAGATCGGTACGAATCACGATGGCGATCTTGGTATCGAACTGCATGCAACTCCCCGACTGTCATTCCGGATTCGATGCTACGCACGATCGGAATGACTGCAACAGGAATCAACCCTTGGCGTCGCAGGCCCAGGCGCGGATCACGCATTCCTTGCCGCCGTATTTGTAGCATTCGCGCGTGGCGGCATTGAGCGTGGTCGAGATCTTCGGCTTGACGGCATAGCCATAGGCGCCGCAGGGATTGGAAAGATCGACCGACATCGCGGCGCAGGCGCGCTTCATCGTCACGGTCGTGCAATCGCCCTTGCACTGCTTCTGCGCCGCCGCACGGGCTTCGTGCTCGGCGCCATAATCAAAGGCCTGGCCGTAAGCGCCGCACTTGCCGACCGCAAATGCACCGGCGGCATGCGCATCCGTGATATGGCGAGCGCCCGCGATGCAGACGGACAGCGCAAAGAAAAACATCGCGCAACGGCGCGCGACGACGTTCGAAGCCATGGAAAAACCCCTCCCCCCAAGGCAGGTGAAGGTGACTGTAAGCGGCGGTTGTTTCCAGATGGTGAACGGGGCGTTGAATTGAGGCCTGGGCGGCGCGGTAGGTGGGCAAAGCGACGCGTGCCTACCAATCAAACACCACCGTGTCGAGGGATGGTGGGCACGGCGCTGCGCGCCTTTGCCTACCCTACGAACCGCTATCCCCGCCGTGCCGCTTCCAATGCCTGCGGCGTGTCGATGTCGAGGAAGGCGCTCTCGCCGTCGACCGGCACTTCGGCGACGGCCTCGGTGTGCTTGGCGATCAGATGGCGCGCGCCGACATCGCCGTCGAGCGTCATCAACTCCTTGAAGAAGCGGCGCGACCACAGCACAGGGTTGCCGCGGCGACCTTCGCTGACGGGCACGACGATGAGATTGCCGCGGTCCGGTGCGAACGCGTCGATGAGACGGTCGATCAGGCCGGCGTCGATCAGCGGCATGTCGCCGAGGCAGACCACGGCGCCGTCGGACGCCTCGGGAACGGCCGCGATGCCCGCCTTGACCGAGCTTGCGATGCCGCCGGCAAAATCCGGATTTTTGACAAAACGCACCTTCAGGCCCTGCAAGGCTTGTTCGATCAGCTCGGTCTGATGGCCGGTGACGACGATCACCTCGGACGCCTTGGAGGCCAGCGCCTGCTCGGTCGCTATTCGCACCAGCTTCTTGCCATCGAGCTCGGCCAGTAGCTTGTTCGGCCCACCCATCCGGGTCGAGCGGCCTGCTGCGAGCACGATGACCGCGACCTGGTTGTTGCCCTCGATCTCCGGTTTTGCGCGCGGCTGCGGGCGCGTGACGATCTCCATCAGGAGGCCGCCAACACCCATGCCCATCAGCTCGGACCGCGTCACCTTGATGCCCGCGAGCAGCCGCATCAGCACCCAGTCAAAGCCGTTCTCGACCGGCGAGCGCGCGCAGCCGGGCGCGCCCAGCACCGGCACGGCGCCGGCCCGGGCGATCAGCAGCAGGTTGCCGGGGTCGACCGGCATGCCGAAATGCTCGATCTCGCCGCCGATGCTGGTGACGGCCGCAGGGATCACGTCGCGGCGGTCCGCGATCGCGGAGGCCCCGAACACGATCACGAGCTCGGCGCCGAGCCCGAGCAATTCCTTGATCGCAGCCGAAAGCGCCTGCTCTTCATGCGGGACCCGCCGCTCCGCGATGATGCCGGCGCCGGCCGGCGCCAGCCGCTCGGCGGTGACGCGCAACGTCTTGTCGATCACCTTGGAGGACAGGCCGGGCAGCAGCGTCGAGACCACGCCGACGCGCTTGATGACGTAAGGCGCGATCTTCAGCACGTCGCGACCCGCGGCCTTCACCGCGGCATCACGCAAGTTTCCTTTGACACCGAACGGGATGATCTTGACGGTGCCGACCATCTCGCCCTCGACCACCGGCTTGAAGGCGGAGAGCGTCGCAAAGGTGATGGCCTCGTCGACATTGTTGATGCGGTCGACCGCGGCGCGATCGATCACCAGCACGCCTGGCTGCGCGGCGAACAGATTGGCGCGGCCGGTAAAGGCGCGCTCGACATGGATGCCCTCGCCGCCGACCGCGAGCGCGATGCTGGCGGCCGCGACGTCTTCGGAGACATCGCCCTCCTCCATCCGCACCACGACAATGTCCCTGATGCCGGCGCGCTCCAGCGCCTCGACCTCGGTGGGCCCGATCGTTGTGCCCTTTTTCAACACCAGCGGTCCCTGGCGCAGGGTGTGGACGGTCACCCCGCCGATCGCATCCCTGGGACTCGCCGGGCCGAACTTCATGCGGCTTCTTCTTTTTCTTTGGGCGGCAGGCGAAGCACCGCCGTGATCTCGGCCATGATCGACACCGCGATCTCGGACGGCGAGACCGCGCCGATCGCAAGCCCGATCGGCGCATGGATGCGCGCGATGTCGCTCTCCTTGGCGCCTTGCGCCCGCAGCCGGTCGCCGCGCTTGGCGTGCGTCTTCCGCGATCCGAGCGCGCCGATATAGAAGCAGTTGCGCTCGAAAGCGTGCAGCAGCGCGGGATCGTCGATCTTGGGATCGTGCGTCACCGCGACGAAAGCCGTGTAGGCATCGACGTTGAGCGGCGGCAGCGCCGTGTCGGGCCATTCCGCGACCAGCGGAATGTCGGGGAAGCGCTCGGGGCTCGCAAAGGCCGTGCGCGGATCGACCACGGTGACGTCGTAGCCGAGCGAGCGCGCCAGCGGCGCCAGGGCCTGGCTGATATGGACAGCGCCGACGATGACGAGCTTGGCGGTCGGCGCATAGACGTTGAAGAACAGCTTCTTGCCACTGGCTTCGACGCTGGCGCTTTTGCCCATGCGGAGCTGCTTGTCGAGCTCGGCGCCCAATGGATCCTTGGCAAAATCCTTGGCCTTCACCAGGCGCTGCTCGCCACTCTCGGTGTCGGTGACCAAAATCACCGGGCGGCGCGCGGCGCGCTCGGTATTGAGTTCGTGCAGGATCTCGAGCTTCACGGCTAGCCGACTTTCTCGACGAAGACGCGGATGGTGCCGCCGCAGGACAGCCCGACATTCCAGGCAGTCTCGTCGGCAACGCCGAACTCCAGCATCCTGGGCTTGCCGCTCTCGATCACATCCATGGCCTCCGTGACCACGGCGCCCTCGACGCAGCCGCCGGAGACGGACCCCAGGAACGTGCCCTCGTCGTTGATGACGAGGCTCGAGCCCGCCGGACGCGGTGCCGAGCCCCAGGTCTCGACCACGGTGGCGAGCGCGACGCCACGGCCGGCCTTCTGCCAGTCCTCCGCCGCCTTCAGAATATCCTCGTCGCGATCGAGCATGGCTACCTCTCAGGCTGCGGAGCGGATCAAGCTGCGGTGATGCGGCGGCAGCGGCCGGGAGAGCGTGGTGATCAGCTCCTGGATCGAGCTCAAATTATGTACCGGACGGAATTCGTCAACGTGCGGCAGCATCATTTTGATGCCCTGAGCCTTGGCCTCGAAGCCGCCAAACCGCAGCAGCGGGTTGAGCCAGATCAGCCGCCGGCAGGAGCGGTGCAGCCGGTCCATCTCGAAGGCGAGCTTGGAATCGGCCTCCCGCTCCAGCCCGTCGGAGATCAGCAGCACGATGGCGCCCTGGCTCAGCACGCGCCGCGCCCACAATTTGTTGAAATTGTGCAGGGAGGCCGAGATCCGCGTGCCGCCGGCCCAGTCCTCGACCGAGGCCGAGCAGCTCGCCAGCGCCTCGTCGGGGTCGCGCTGGCGCAGCGCCCGGGTCACGTTGGTGAGGCGAGTGCCGAACAGGAACACCGAGACACGTTTTCGCGCGTCCCCTATGGCATGCAGGAAATGCAGGAACAGGCGGGTGTACTCGCTCATCGAACCCGAGATGTCGAGCAGCGCGACGATCGGCGCCGGTTTCTCGATCCGCCCAAGGCGATGGATGTCGATGATGTCGCCACCGGTGCGCAAGGACGCGCGTAAGGTGCGGCGCAAATCGAGACGAAGCCCGCGCGCATCAGGCCGGTGCCGGCGCGTCAATAGCTCGGCCTGCGGCAGCCGCATCCGCTCGACAGCACGGAGCGCTTCGGTGATCTCGGCCGCGCTCATCTGAGCGAAATCCTTCTTCTGAAGGATTTCCTTGTCGGAGACCGACAGGCGCAAATCCTGCTCCTGGTGCTGCGGCGTCTCCGTCATGCGCGGCTGCGACATCGCCTCCTGGACGCGGCGGGAGCCGGCCTGCGGCTTCTTCTTGGCCTGCTCCGGCAGCGGCACCGAATCCAGCATGTGCTTCCACTCTTCCGACGCCCGGAAGAACAGGTTGAAGGCCTGTTTGAAGATCAGCGCATGCTCGTGGCGCTTGACGAAGATCGCCTCCAGGGTGGTGAAGACGTCGGCGCGGTGGCCGATGTCGATCACCTCAAGCGCGCTCATGGCATCGATGACCGCACCCGGCCCGACCGGCATGCCGGCCGAACGCAGCGCGCGGGCGAAGCCCACGATGTTGTCGGCGAACTGCTCGGTCTGCTCAGGCGCAAGGTGGTTGATGGCCATGGTCTTTCCTCGCTCCGTCATTCCGGGGCGTCGCGAAGCGACGAACCCGGAATCCAGAGATTGTGGCGCGAGATTCTCAGGTGCGCAATTGCGCACCAGAGTTCACGCTCCCGCGCGCCCCGGAATGACAAGTTACTCGCTCGTCGCGTCCTTCAGCACCTTCTGCAAGGTGTCGCCCTGCATCCGCGTGATGTCGTCCTGGTATTTGAGCAGCGCGCCCAGCGTGTCGCCGACCACTTGCGGGGTCAGCGAGCGGGCGTCGAGCTCCGACAGCGCAGTGGCCCAGTCGATGGTCTCGGCAACGCCCGGCGATTTGTAGAAATCCTGATTGCGTAGCGCCTGGACGAAGCGCACGACCTGCTGCGACAGTTTCGCGGAGATACCCGGCACGCGCGACTTGACGATCGCGAGCTCACGATCGGCATCGGGATAATCGACCCAGTGATAGAGACAGCGCCGCTTCAGCGCGTCGTGGATTTCGCGGGTGCGGTTGGAGGTGATGATCACGATTGGCGGATGCGGCGCCTTCACGGTGCCGAATTCGGGAATCGTCACCTGGAAGTCGCTGAGGATTTCGAGCAGATACGCCTCGAACGCCTCGTCGGCGCGGTCGAGCTCGTCGATCAAGAGCACCGGCGGTCCCGCAACGTCGGGCTCCAGCGCCTGCAGCAGCGGCCGCTTGATCATGTAGCGGTCGGCGAAGATATCGGAGGAGAGCTGATCGCGATCGGTGTCGCCGGCGGCTTCCGCCATCCGGATCGCGATCATCTGCGCGGCGCTATTCCACTCGTAGACCGCCGAGGAAACGTCGAGGCCTTCGTAACACTGCAGGCGGATCAGCTTCCGCCCCAAGGCCGCCGACAGCACTTTTGCGATCTCGGTCTTGCCGACGCCGGCTTCGCCTTCCAGAAACAGCGGCCGGCCCATGCGCAGCGACAGATAGGTCACCGTGGCCAGCGATCGCTCGGCGAGATAGCCGCGCGACGTCAGGAGTTCGAGCATCGAATCGACCGATGCCGGCAATACAACTGAAGTATTGGCACCGGACGTATTGGCCGCTGAGGTCATGAAAAAGCCAGTCTCGCTACGCCCTCACCGGGGACAAGTTTGGGCCGAGGCGTGAGGATCACTCACTCCTTGGGGCGTTGGCGGCGTCGAGGGCGCGCCGCGTCAGCACGCCGATAAGATGCGCGCGGTATTCGGCGCTGCCATGGATGTCGCTGTTGAGGCCGTCCGCGGGGACCTCGATGCCATCAAGCGCCTTCGCGGCGAAGCGCTTCTTCAGGGCTTCCTCGAACGCGGTGACACGGAACACGCCTTCGGAGCCGGCGCCGGTGACCGCGACCCGCACGTCGGAGGGACGCCGCGCCACGAACACGCCGACCAGCGCGTAACGCGAGGCCTGGTTGCGGAACTTGATATAGGCCGCCTTCTTCGGCAGCGGGAACATCACCTTGGTGATGATCTCGTCGGCTTCGAGCGCCGTCGTGAACAGGCCCTGGAAAAACTCCTCCGCCTTGAGGCGGCGCTTGTTGGTGACGATGGTGGCGCCGAGCGCAAGCACGGCAGCCGGATAGTCCGCTGTCGGGTCGTTGTTGGCGAGCGAGCCGCCGATCGTGCCCTTGTGGCGCACGGCGGGATCGCCGATCTGGCCGGCCAGGTTCGCGAGCGCCGGGATCGCCTCGCCGACGATAGCGGAGCTTGCGACCTCGGCATGCCTGGCGGTGGCACCGATCACGAGCGCGCGGCCCTTCATCTCGATCGTGTTGAGCCCATCGATATGGGAGAGGTCGACCAGATGCGGCGGGCTGGCGAGGCGCTGCTTCATGACGGGAATCAGCGTGTGGCCGCCGGCGATCACCTTGGCATCTTCGTTCTTCACCAGGAGGTTGGCGGCCTGCCGAACGGTCCCGGGGCGATGGTATTTGAAATCGTACATCTGAATGTCCTGATCGCAGAGTGCGCGCGAGGTTTACGCGAGATCGGATTTCGCCATCGCCTTGGCGCCGGCGGAGATCGAGGTGACGATGTTCTGGTAGCCGGTGCAGCGGCAGAGATTGCCTTCCAGCTCCTCGCGGATGGTGTGGTCGTCGAGCTCGTTGCCCTTGCGATGGACGATGTCGATCGCGGTCATGATCATGCCGGGCGTGCAGAAGCCGCACTGCAGGCCATGGTGTTCGCGGAAGGCCTCCTGCATCGGATGCAGCGGCGCGCCGTCGGCGGCCAGGCCCTCGATCGTCTTGACCTCGTGGCCGTCGGCCATCACGGCGAGCGTGGTGCAGGACTTCACGGCCTTGCCGTCCAGATGCACGACGCAAGCGCCGCACTGCGAGGTGTCGCAGCCGACATGGGTGCCGGTGAGCCGCAGATTCTCGCGCAGGAACTGCACCAGCAGGGTGCGGGGATCGACATTGGCCGTGACAGGATTGCCGTTCACGATGAGGGAGATTTTTGCCATAAACACTCTCTATCAGCGCCCCGACGGGTCCCGTCGAAGCGGTTCTTATATTTATTCCAACCCATCATATGGGCCATTATGCCCCGGGGCAACATCACCCGGAATGCAAGGCGCCATGACAAAACGCGATATGCCGAAAGGCGCAATGCTTGAGGTGTTGGCCTTCAGCCCTGTACCGCCTTGGCGAAGTTCGCGAAAAATTCGTCGGCCAGTTTCTTGGCGGCGCCGTTGATCAGACGCTGGCCGAGCTGCGCCAACTTGCCGCCGATCTGCGCCTCGACCTCGTAAGACAAAAGCGTGCCGCCGTCCTTCTCCGCAAGCTTGACCACGGCGCCACCCTTGGCAAAGCCGGCCACCCCGCCCTCGCCTTCGCCGGAGATCTTGTAGCCGTTCGGCGGGTCGAGATCGGACAGCGTGACCTTGCCCTTGAAGCGCGCCGACACCGGACCGACCTTCATTTTCGCCGTCGCGCGAAAGCCGCCATCGTCGGTCTTCTCCAGCTCCTCGCAGCCGGGGATGCAGGCCTTCAGCACCTCGGCATCGTTGAGCTTGGCCCACACGGCCTCGCGCGGCGCCGCAAGCTGGACTTCGCCGTTCATCGTCATGGCCATTGGGTGCCTCCCGGGATACCGAACTTGGATCGCGCAACTATAATGCAGCTCAAGTACCGCACGGAGGCGGCAAAAGAAAGGGTGGCCCTCGGTCACGTGCAATGCATATTCGCAACTGCAAAAAGCTTGCGCCGCCGGTTTGGGATTGGCACAGGCGGGTCATGGTGGTTAGGTCCCGCACAATATGAGCACATCCCTCTCCCCCCTGCTCGCGCCGATGCTGTCGAGCGTGGCCATGCGCGCGGTCTGCGACGACCGGTCGACCCTTCAGAATATGCTCGATTTCGAGGCAGCCCTCGCCCGAGCCGAGGCGGCCACGGGTGTGATTCCCGCGTCCGCGGTGGGCCCGATCGAAGCCGCGTGCAAGGCCGATACCTTTGACATGGCTGCGCTGGCCGAGGCCGCGACTCGATCCGGCAATCTCGCGATCCCCTTGGTCAAGACTCTGACCGCCAATGTCGGCAAGGGCGACGCCGAGGCCGCACGCTACGTGCATTGGGGCGCGACCAGCCAGGACGTCATCGACAGCGCGACCATGCTCACGCTTCGCGCCGGCATCGATGCATTGGACGCCGATCTCAGCCGCGCCATCAAGGGCTTTGCCGCACTTGCGCGCAGTCATCGCAACACGGCAATGGTGGCGCGAACCTGGCTCCAGCACGCCCTGCCGATGCCGTTCGGACTGAAGGCCGCCGAATATGCCGCAAGCCTTGCCCGCGCCCGCTGCCGCCTCAGGCGGCTGCGCCGCGAGGGCCTCGCACTGCAATTCGGCGGCGCGGCCGGCACGCTTGCGGCACTTGGCGACAAGGGGCTCGTCGTTTCAGAACGGCTGGCGCAGGAGCTGAACCTGCCATTGCCAGAAGCCCCCTGGCACACCCACCGTGACCGCATCGCGGAAGCCGCATCAGCCTTCGCGATTCTCGCCGGAAGCTGCGGCAAGATCGCGCGCGACGTCTCGCTGCTGATGCAGACCGACGTCGCAGAGGCGTTCGAGCCCGCCGGGGAAGGCCGCGGCGGCTCCTCGACCATGCCGCACAAGCGCAACCCGGTCGCAGCCGCAAGCGCGCTCGGCTGCGCGACCATGGCGCCTCAGCTCGCAGCGACGATTTTTGCCGCACAGGTGCAGGACCACGAACGCAGCGCCGGTCCCTGGCACGCGGAATGGCCGACGCTGCCGCAATTGATGCTGGTCACCTCCGGCGCGCTTGCCGCCATCGTCGACATCGCCGAGGGTCTCGATGTCGATGCCGCGCGCATGCGCAGCAATCTCGATGCGACGCACGGGCTGATCATGGCGGAAGCGGTTACCTTTGCGCTGGCCGAGACGATGGGCAAGAGCGATGCGCATCATCTGATCGAGGCCGCGAGCAAGCGCGCGGTCGCCGAGAAGAAGCATCTGCGCGAGGTGCTCGCAGCCGATTCGCATGTCACTGCGCATCTTTCGCCGGACAAAATTGCGGCGTTGCTCGAGCCGATGGCCTATCAAGGCGCTTCCCAAGCCCTGATCGATCGCCTGCTCGACAGCCTCGAACGCGAATAAAGCAGTCCTGCGCGCAAATAAAACGGAGACGCCCGCATGCCCATGATTGATGCCGACGGTTGCCTGATCAACGTCTCCGTCGAGGGCCGCGACGGCGGGCCGACGCTGATGCTCTCGAACTCGCTCGGCTGCACGCTGCAGATGTGGGAGCCGCAGATGAAGGCACTGACGCAGATATTCCGCGTCATCCGCTACGACCGCCGCGGCCACGGCAAGTCCAACGTTCCGCCCGGCCCCTACACCATGGAGCGCTTCGGCCGCGACGTGCTCGCCATCCTGGACGACCTCAATATCGAAAAAGTGCACTGGTGCGGCCTGTCGATGGGCGGCATGGTTGGGCAATGGCTCGGCGCGAACGCGCCGGAGCGCTTCGGCAAGCTCATCCTCGCCAACACCTCCTGCTACTACGCCGAGCCGACCAAATGGCTCGAGCGCATTGACGCGGTGAAGAAGGGCGGCATCGCCGCCGTCGCCGACGCCGTTATCGCCGGCTGGCTCACCCAGGATTTCCGCGAGCGCGCGCCCGACATCACCGCCAGGATGAAGGAGATGCTGCTGGCCTCGCCGCTCGAAGGCTATCTCGCCTGCTGCGAAGCGCTGTCGACGCTCGACCAGCGCGCGTTGCTGCCGAACATCAAGAACCCGACACTGGTGATCGCCGGCCGCCACGACATGGCGACGCCGATTTCGGCGGGTGAATTGATCCGCTCAAGCATTCCCGGCGCGAGCATGACCATCATTGACGCCGCCCACATTTCCAATGTCGAGCAGCCGCACGCATTCACCGACGCGGTCGTGGGCTTTTTGACGCAACGCTAGCCACAACCGTCGTTGGGAGCACAGCGATGCAACCAGAAATCCGTCTGCCGTGAGAGACTGGATTGCTTCGTCGCTTCGCTCCTCGCAATGACGAAGGAGGAAACAGCATGGACGACCAGAAACGCCGCGATGCCGGTATGAACGTGCGCCGAAAAGTGCTGGGCAATGCCTGGGTCGACAAGTCGATCGCGGGTCGCAATGCATTCAACACCGATTTCCAGGACATGATCACGCGCTACGCCTGGGGCGAGATCTGGACGCGGCCGCATTTCGACGAGCGCACGCGGCGGGTGCTGGTGATCGGCACCATGGTTGCGCTTGGGCAATGGGATGAATTCCGCCTGCATGTGCGCGCGGCCCTCGCTGAGGGTGGCTTCACGCCCAACGACATCAAGGAAATCCTGCTGCAGCAGGCGATCTATTGCGGCGTGCCGGCGGCGAACCACGCCGTCAAGGAAGCCTCAGCGATTGTGCAGGAGCTCGGCCTGCTCAAGACCTAGCGGCGGGGTGGCCTCGACGGGCTTCTGAACGATCTTGGGCGCCGCCGCGGGCCGCTCGATCACCACCACGATGGCGGCACCGAGCAAGAGCAGAAGTTCGGTGGCGTGCAGCCGCAGCGCGGCCATCTCGCCGACCTTCGAGGCCATGATCATGCTCGCAAACGAGATCAGGCTGCCGATCGCAAGCGCAATGCCGAGCGCTTCGTCGCTGCCGCCGTTCTTGCGGATACGGGGGATGCAGAGCAGCGCAAGGTAGATCGCAAAGAACGCCACCACCGTTAAGCGCCCCAGCGCCAGCAGCCAGGCGGCGCGCACCGTGTCCATCCCCGCCATCTGGAGATGGTCGCTGAGGAAAAGAGCGACTGCGACGCTCGGCCGCTCATAGAGGCCGTGCACCGGCGCCACCATGATGTTGAAGGCAACGAGGGTCCAGGTCGGGATGAAATAGGCCGCCAGAAGTGCGCCGTTGACCGAACCGATCCGCCAGTTTCCGAACATGCCGCTTCCCGCTTCGTTTGGCCGCGCCTTCGATGAAAGGCTCTGCCGGGAGCTAACTCGCATCAGACTGTGGCGGCAATTTAAACCCTTTGTTTACCTTAACTGCCTCCCGACAGGCATCCGATGGCGCTGACGGAGCCGGTTCCGCCCATTGCGGGGGAACCGGAGCGCCAAATGATCTCTGTAAAAGCCTTGATGCGGAGGCGAGGCCGGTTGCAGCCGCCAGTTCCCTCCTGTTACAAAACGAGAATGCTTAAGGGCTGCCGGGGCCCGAGAAGAAACCAGCACTCTCTCGAAGAGCTCCCTTTGAGCCGCGTCAGATTTGGGTACGGCAGCCTATGGATTATTTCGCCCAGCAGCTCATCAACGGTCTCGTGCTCGGCTCGATCTACGGGCTGATCGCGATCGGCTACACGATGGTCTACGGCATCGTCGGGATGATCAACTTCGCCCATGGCGATGTCTTCATGATCGGCGGCTTCATCGCCCTGATCACCTTCCTTCTGCTGGTCTCGACGGGCCTGACTGCGGTCCCGGTGATCCTTTTGATCGTGATCCTGGTCTCGATGGCGATCACCGCCCTGTATGGCTGGACCATCGAGCGCATCGCCTACCGTCCGTTGCGCCACTCCTTCCGCCTCGCGCCGATGCTGTCGGCGATCGGCATGTCGTTCGTGCTGACCAACTATTCGCAGGTGGCGCAAGGCGCGCGGGTGAAGCCAGTGCCGCCAGTGATCACCGGCGGCTATACGCTGCACGAGAGCGCCGATGGCTTCGTCATCCAGCTCTCCAATATCCAGATCGTGGTGGTCATCACCACCATCGTGCTGCTGGCGATCTTCACCTGGCTGGTGTCGCGCACACGGCTCGGGCGCGACATGCGCGCCTGCGAGCAGGACCAGACCATGGCGGCGCTGCTCGGCGTCAACGTCGACCGCACTATCTCCATGACCTTCGTGATCGGCGCTGCGCTCGCCGCAGTGGCCGGCCTGATGTACCTGCTCTATTACGGCCTGGTCGATTTCTTCATGGGCTTCGTCGCCGGCATCAAGGCGTTCACCGCGGCCGTACTCGGCGGCATCGGCTCGCTGCCCGGCGCCATGCTCGGGGGGCTCGCGATCGGGCTGATCGAGACGTTCTGGTCGGCCTATTTCTCGGTCGAATACAAGGATGTCGCCGCGTTCTCGATCCTGATCGTCGTGCTGATCTTCATGCCGACCGGCCTGCTCGGCCGCCCCGAAGTCGAAAAAGTCTGACGGTCGCGCGCGTGAAAGCTCCCTCGATCAATACCGCCAAAACCGCATCGGGCATCCCCGCTCTCCTGAAGACCGCCTGCGTCAACGCACTGATCGCGCTGGTGCTGTTCTCGCTGATGGTCGGCGTCCGCACCGAAGCCGGTTCCGACGGCCAGCTCACCTATTGGACGCGCTTCGGCGAGGTCGCCTCCCTCGTCGCCGCGGTATTCGGCGGCTCGATCGTGCTCGAGCTGCTCAAGCAATGGATCGGTCCGACCGGCGCCGAGAAGCTGGTGCCGCCGGCGGTGCAGAGCGGAATGTCGTTCCTCGGCCGCTATCTCGCACCGGCGCTTCTGATCTTCACCCTGCTGGTGCCTGTGATCTTCTATGACCAGCGCTACATCCTAGATCTCGCCATCCTCGTGCTCACCTATGTGATGCTGGGCTGGGGGTTGAATGTCGTGGTCGGGCTGGCTGGCCTGCTCGATCTCGGCTATGTCGCCTTCTATGCGGTCGGCGCCTATTCCTACGCGCTGCTTGCGACCAATTTCGGCTGGTCATTCTGGATCTGCCTGCCGCTAGCGGGCGTCCTCGCCGCATTCTGGGGCGTGCTGCTCGGCTTCCCCGTGCTGCGCCTGCGCGGCGACTACCTCGCGATCGTGACGCTCGCCTTCGGCGAGATCATCCGCCTCGTCATCATCAATTGGCAGGATCTGACCGGCGGCCCCAACGGCGTCTCCAGCATTCCCCGCCCCTCTTTCTTCGGCATCCCGCTCGACAATAGCGACAACGGCCTCGCAGCCAGGCTCGGCATCGAATATTCGCCGACCCACCGCATCGTCTTCCTGTTCTACCTGATCCTGGCGCTCGCGCTGCTCACCAACTGGGTGACGATCCGGCTGCGCCGCCTGCCGATCGGCCGCGCCTGGGAAGCCCTGCGCGAGGACGAGGTCGCCTGCCGCGCGCTCGGCATCAACACCACGACGACCAAGCTCACGGCATTCGCGACCGGTGCGATGTTCGGCGGCTTTGCCGGCGCGTTCTTTGCGACCCGCCAGGGCTTCATCAGCCCGGAATCCTTCACCTTCCAGGAATCGGCGCTGGTGCTCGCCATCGTCGTGCTTGGCGGCATGGGCTCGCAGCTTGGCGTCGCGCTCGCAGCGCTCGCCATGATCGGCGGTTTCGAACTGTTCCGGAGCCTCGAGAGCTATCGCATGCTGGTGTTCGGCATGGCCATGGTGCTGATCATGATCTGGCGGCCGCGCGGCCTGATCGGCCATCGCGCGCCGACCGTGTATCTGACCAAGGCCCACGCGATCTCATCCGACCTCGTCAAGGAGGGGCACGGATGAGCCGCGACCAGATTCTCGAGGTCGACCGGCTCACCATGCGCTTCGGCGGCATCGTCGCGGTGCAGGACCTGTCGTTTGCTGCCGAGCGGAAGAAGATCACCGCGCTGATCGGACCCAACGGTGCCGGCAAGACAACGGTCTTCAACTGCATCACCGGGTTCTACAAGCCGAGCGGCGGCGCCATCCGCCTCGGCCATGACGACGGCAAGGTGATCGCGCTGGAGCGGCTGAACGATTTCCGCATCGCGAAGCAGGCCAAGGTCGCCCGCACCTTCCAGAACATCCGCCTGTTTCCCGGCATGACGGCGCTGGAAAACCTGATGGTGGCGCAGCACAACGCGCTGATGCGCGCCTCCGGCTTCACCTTGCTCGGGCTCATTGGCGCGCCCGTCTACCGCGACGCCGAGAAGCGCGCGATTGATCTCGCCACCGACTGGCTCAAGCGCGTCAATTTGCTCGATCGCGCCGACGATGCTGCCGGTAATTTTGCCTATGGCGACCAGCGACGACTCGAGATCGCACGCGCGATGTGCACCGAGCCCGCGCTCTTGTGCCTGGACGAACCCGCCGCCGGCCTCAATGCGCGCGAGAGCGCCGCCCTGAGCGAGCTGCTGCTGTCGATCCGGAACGAGCTCGGCACCTCGATCCTGCTGATCGAGCACGACATGTCCGTGGTGATGGAGATCTCCGACCATATCGTGGTGATGGACCACGGTGTGAAGATCTCTGAAGGCTCCCCGCGCGAGGTTCGCGACGATCCGAAGGTGATCGCCGCCTATCTCGGCACCGATGAGGAAGAGGCGGCGGCCGTGATGGAGAGCGGGTCGTGACGTCGCCCACTGCCCTGCTCGCGATCCACGGCCTTCGCGCTGCCTACGGCAAGATCGAGGCGCTGAAGGGCGTTGACCTCGAGATCAATGCCGGCGAGATCGTGGCGCTGATCGGCGCCAACGGCGCCGGCAAATCGACGCTGATGATGACGATCTTCGGCAAGCCCCGCGCCCGCGCCGGCCAGATCCTGTACGAAGGCCGCGACATCACCGAAGTGCCCACCCACGAGATCGCGCATTTGCGCATCGCGCAATCGCCGGAAGGCCGCCGCATCTTCCCGCGCATGAGCGTGGCGGAAAATCTCCAGATGGGGGCGGACGCCACCGAATGCACCGACGCCGAACGCGAGGTGACGCTACAACGCGTGTTCACGCTGTTTCCGCGGCTGAAGGAACGCTACGGCCAGCGCGGGGGAACCCTGTCTGGCGGCGAGCAGCAGATGCTGGCCATCGGCCGCGCTTTGATGAGCCGCCCTCGCCTGCTCCTGCTTGATGAGCCCTCGCTCGGTCTGGCGCCGCTGATCGCGCGCCAGATTTTCGATGCGATCCGCACTCTGAACCGGCAGGACGGCCTGACCGTGCTGATCGTCGAGCAGAACGCCAACCACGCGCTCAAGCTCGCCCATCGCGGCTATGTCATGGTCAATGGCCTGATCACCCTGGCCGGGACCGGTGCCGAGTTGTTGCAGCGCCCCGAGATTCGCGCCGCCTACCTGGAAGGCGGCCGGCACGGCTGAGGCCGCCAAGGCGAACCCGTGCGGCCGAATTTGGCGATATCTCTGCCAATGCCCGTATTTTGCCGGTGACTTCTCCTCGAATTCATTCAAGAATGGCGCCGGTTTGAACCGGGCATGCCCGGTAACTTCCACAGGCGACCACCCTCGAGGTATCTCATGAAATCACTGAAGCTCATCGGTCTGGCATTCGGCGCATCGATCGCGCTGTCGAGCGCGGCATTCGCGCAGGATGTCACCGTCGCAGTCGCAGGTCCGATGACCGGCGGCGAGTCCGCCTTCGGCCGCCAGATGAAGAACGGCGCCGAGATGGCCGTAGCCGATATCAACGCCGCCGGCGGCGTCAACGGCAAGAAGCTCGCGTTGTCCGTCGAGGACGACGCCTGCGATCCGAAACAGGCGCGCTCGATCGCCGAGAAGATCGCCGGCGCGAAAATTCCGTTCGTGGCCGGGCATTATTGCTCGTCCTCGTCGATCCCCGCGTCGGAAGCCTATGCCGACGGCAACGTGCTCCAGATTACTCCCGCCTCCACCAATCCGAAGTTCACCGATAGCGGACTGTGGAACGTGGCGCGCGTCTGCGGCCGCGACGACCAGCAGGGCCTGGTCGCCGCCCAGTTCATCGCCAAGAACTACAAGGGCAAGAACATCGCCATCCTCAACGACAAGACCACCTACGGCAAGGGTCTTGCGGACGAGACCAAGAAGGCGCTCAACAAGGCCGGCGTCACCGAGAAGATGTACGAGTCCTACAACAAGGGCGACAAGGACTTCAACGCGATCGTCTCGCGGCTGAAGCGCGACAACATCGATCTCGTCTATGTCGGGGGCTACCATCAAGAGAGCGGCCTTCTCCTGCGCCAGATGCGCGACCAGGGCCTGAAGACCGTGCTGATGGCCGGCGACGCACTCGCCGACAAGGAATACGCCTCCATCACCGGCCCGGCCGGCGAAGGCACGCTGTTCACCTTCGGCCCCGATCCGCGCAACAAGCCGACCGCGAAGAAGATCGTCGAAGCCTTCAAGGCCAAGAACATCGACCCCGAGGGCTACACGCTCTACACCTACGCAGCGATGCAGGTTTGGTCGGAGGCGGCCAAGAAGGCCGGCACCACCGACGCCAAGAAGGTCATGGCAGCCATCAAGGCCGGCAAGTGGGATACCGTGATCGGGCCGATCGAGTATGACTCCAAGGGCGATATCAAGCAGCTCGACTACGTCGTCTACAAATGGGACGCCAAGGGCGGCTACGCCGCGATCAGCGGCAACGGCACCTAAGCACGCTTGCCGGGGCCTGAAGGCCTCCTCCAATCATCATCGCGCCCCGGCTCGCCCGGGGCGTTTCTTCCTGCGTCAGGATCAGACTGCTGCTTGTATCGCGCCGTCCACCGCGCCTTGGGCCTTCCTCAGCGCTTCAAGAAGATCGTTCGGCCGAAACGGCTTTTGCAGGCAGACCACGCTGGCGAGGTGGGGCGATTGTTCCATGAAGTCCAGCGCCGTCATCCCCGACACGGCAACGACCGGGAGGCTCGGTGCAAGCTCGCGCAGGGTCGTGATGACCTCGACGCCACTGGTATCGCCGAGGAAAATGTCCACGATTGCCGCGTCGAAGCCGACCTCGGTGAAGGCTTTCACCCCGGCTGCGCCGCTGTCGGCCTCAACGACCTCATAACGGTTGACGCGCAGCACGATCGCGACCATCGCACGGACGTCCTTCTGGTCGTCGATGATGAGAACGCGGGGCATAGGGAACAACTCCCGGATCCTGAAATCAAAATGCCTGGTTCAAACCTGGAACCCGCAGCTGCGGGAGAGCATTATTGCACCATCCAGTAAAGCGCATCTTACCCGATCCCCGGTGCGCGTTCCCCCCATAATTAAGTAAACTGTAACCTTCGGTTGAGTCGCAGTGGGTTTTGTCATGATGCGTGCCCAGAACCCGCTACCATGGGCAGAAATTGATTGGGCCAAATGAGATTGGCGAAGATGCTCAAAACCGATCTGCGCGAGCTGCACGTGTCTGCGACGACCGATCGAAGCACATTCCTTTCGACGTTGCCGGCTACCCCGAAGGACCGCACCGCAGCATTGGCGATCGTGGGCGTCTCGTCGATCCTGTTCGCAGTGGCCGTGCCCTTCGCGGGTATCCCGCTACTGCCCGTGCCAGCCTTCGTCGCCAGCTATCAATCCGCCCTTGTGGTCGCGGACATTGTCACCGCCGTCCTGCTGTTGTCGCAGTTTGCGGTGCTCAGGACCAGCGCGCTGCTCGTGCTCGCGACGGGCTATCTTTTCACAGCCGCCGCGGCCGTGGTCCATGCCCTCACCTTCCCCGGACTTTTTTCGCCGACCGGGCTGCTGGGGGCCAACCAGCAGACCACGGTCTGGCTCTACATGATCTGGCACGGCGGCTTTCCGCTCTGCGTGCTGGCCTACGCCTGGCTGAAGGAGGCCGACGGCGGCGCCCGGATCACGGGCTCGGCAAGCAAGGCGATCTACGCCAGCGTGGTCGGCGTCGTCACGATCATGATCGTCTTGACCTGGATCGTCACTGCGCAGCACGACCTGCTTCCGGTCCTGCTGCGCGATGGCGGTTACACGCAGATCATGATCGGCGTGGTGTCCTTTGTCTGGTCCTTGAGCTTCGCCGCGCTGGTCTCGCTGTGGTTCCGCCGTCCGCATTCGGTCATCGATGTCTGGCTCATGGTGGTGATGTGCGCATGGCTGTTCGACATCGCGCTGTCGGCGATCGTCAACGTGGCGCGCTTCGATCTCGGCTTCTACGCCGGTCGTGTCTACGGCCTCTGCGCGGCGACCTTCGTGCTCGCGGTGCTCCTGATCGAAAATGTCCGCCTTCAGGCGCATACGCTGGGTCTCGTCGGCAGGCTGCGCCAGCAGTCGGCATTGGATCGCGACTATTATGGCAAGCGCCTTGCCCTGTACGGCGCCGTCGTCGAATCCGCCAATGATGCCATCATCACGAAGACGCTCGACGGTGTCATCACGGGCTGGAACAAGGCCGCCGAACATCTGTTCGGCTATGCCGCCGCGGAGGCCATCGGGCAGCCGATCGACATCATCGTCCCGGAGGACCGCAAGGCCGAGGTCAGGGGTATCCTGAACCGGGTCGGCGGCAACGAAACGATCGCACAGCACGAGACGGTCCGGATCCGAAAGGACGGCCGGCGGGTCGACGTCGTCCTCAATGTTTCTCCGCTGAAATCAGCCAACGGACAGATCATCGGCGCTTCCAAGATCGCCCACGACATCACGGAAGAGAAGCAGGCACGAGAAAAACTGCGCCGCGAGGTCGAGGAGCGGCAGCGGATCTTCGAGACCTCACAGGATCTGATCCTGGTCACCGACGGTTTTGGCAATTTCATCCAGGTCAGCCCGAGCGTGAAGACCATTCTCGGCTTGAATCCGGAAGACATGATCGGGCACAGCGCCACCGAGTTCATTCATCCCGATGACCTCCAGAAGACGCGCGACGAGATGCGCGCGGCGCGGCGTGGCGCGGTCAAGCGCAGCTTCGAGGCGCGCTACTACCACTACGACGGTCACGAGGTCACGCTGAACTGGATGGGCACCTGGTCCGAGCCGGTCAAGCGCCATTTCTTCATCGGCCGCGACCTCACCGAGAAGCAGGCGGCCGAGGCGCAGTTCAGGCACGTCCAGAAGATGGATTCGATTGGTCAATTGACCGGCGGTGTCGCGCACGACTTCAACAATGTGCTGACCGTCATCACCGGCACGATCGGAATTTTGGCGGACGCGGTCGCTGACCGTCCCGAGCTCGCCGCCATCACCAAGCTGATCGACGACGCCGCCGAGCGCGGCGCGCAACTGACCAAGCATCTGCTCGCGTTCGCCCGCAAGCAGCCGCT
Organism: Bradyrhizobium sp. CAR08; assembly: GCF_052871955.1. Classification (NCBI taxonomy): domain Bacteria; kingdom Pseudomonadati; phylum Pseudomonadota; class Alphaproteobacteria; order Hyphomicrobiales; family Nitrobacteraceae; genus Bradyrhizobium; species Bradyrhizobium sp. CAR08. The sequence goes on along the minus strand of NZ_JBIXJX010000008.1, from coordinate 153,180 downwards.
CCAACCGCGCGAAATCGACGTCAACGCATTGACGCTCGAGGCCGCAAAGCTCCTGCATCCCACGCTCGGCGAGCAGATCACCATCATGCCGCAACTCACCGAGGATGCGTGGCCGGCACTGATCGACCCGGGTCAGCTTTCCACCGCGATCCTCAACCTCGCGCTGAACGCGCGCGATGCGATGCCCGACGGCGGAACGCTGGTGCTGGAGACGCGCAACATCTTCCTCGACGACGGCTATGCCAGCATGAATCCCGACGTGGTGGCCGGCAATTACGTCATGATCGCCGTCAGCGATACCGGCTCCGGAATCCCGCCGGAGTTGATGGACCGGGTGTTCGATCCCTTCTTCACCACGAAGGAGGTCGGCAAGGGCACCGGCCTCGGGCTCAGCATGGTGTTCGGCTTCGTCAAGCAGTCCGGCGGACACATCAAGATTTACAGCGAGGAAGGCCACGGCACGAGCGTGAAGATTTACCTGCCGCGCTCGAGCGGCGTGCAGGAGACCGAATTCGAGGCGCTGCAGAACGCGCCCGTCACCGGCGGCCACGAGAAGATCCTGATCGTCGAGGACGACGCGCTGGTGCGCCAATATGTCGTGACCCAGATCAAGAGCCTCGGCTATACCGCCCTCGAAGCCGCCAACGCGGCCGAGGCCCTCGTCATCATCGACGCCGACAAGGACATCGACCTGCTATTCACGGACGTCATCATGCCCGGCAACATGAACGGCCGCCAGCTCGCCGACGAGGCGGCTCGCCGCCGCCCCGACCTGAAGACGCTGTTCACCTCGGGCTACACCGAGAACGCCATCGTCCACCACGGGCGGCTCGATTCCGGCGTGCTGCTGCTGGCAAAGCCCTACCGTAAGTCCGAGCTCGCCAAGATGCTGAGGACCGCGCTCGCGGGTTGAGCCTGCGGCATCCCTGCGATATCGCTGAAGCGAGCGCCTTTCAGCCTGCGGAGCCGCCTTGAAAAACCTTCTCACCGATATCGCCGGCGTCCGCGTCGGCCATGCCGAGGATGCGAAAATCGCCACTGGCACGACCGCGATCATCTTCGACGCCCCCGCGGTTGCGGCCATCGATGTTCGCGGCGGCGGACCCGGCACGCGCGAAGACGCGTTGCTCGACCTCGCCAGCACCGTCGATCGCGTTGACGCCATCGCGCTGTCCGGCGGCTCCGCCTTTGGAATCGACGCCGGCGGCGGCATCCAGGCCTGGCTCGCCGAACAAGGCCGCGGCTTGCGGATTCGCGAGGCGGTGATTCCGATCGTGCCTGGCGCAATCGTTTTCGACTTGCTCAACGGCGGCGACAAGGCCTGGGGACGCTTCGCGCCCTATCGCGACCTCGGCTACGCCGCAGCGTTGGCCGCCAGCGACGATTTCGCACTGGGCAGCGTCGGCGCCGGCCTCGGTGCCACCACCGCGACCTTCAAGGGTGGACTGGGGTCGGCCTCCGCGGTCCTGGCCAATGGTATCAAGGTCGCCGCGATCATGGTCGTCAACGCGGTCGGCAGCACAACCGTTGGCGAAGGGCCTTGGTTCTGGGCTGCGCCCTTCGAGGAGAACGGCGAGTTCGGCGGGCGCGGCCTGCCGTCCACGTTCACACCGGACATGCTGGCGATGCGCATCAAGGGCGGACCCGCCGCGAACGCGCGCGAGAACACCACGATCGGCGTCGTTGTCACCGATGCCACGCTGACCAAACCCCAGGCCAAGCGGCTTGCGATGATCGCGCATACCGGGTTCGCCCGTGCGATCTATCCGGTGCATGCCCCGACCGACGGCGACGTGCTGTTCGCCGCCGCAACGGGCGAGAAGCCGATCGAGCCGCTGGTCGGCCTTACCGAGCTCGGAACGATCGCCGCCAACGTGGTCGCACGCGCCATCGCTCGCGGCGTCTACAATGCGACGGCCCTGCCCTTTGCCGGCGCAATGCCGGCGTGGAAGGACCGGTTCGGATAGAAACGAAACGGCTGACACGGCGTTACCCTGGCCGACAAGGTGCACCGCCATGCCGTCTTCCGTGATCCGCTTTTTCCGCTACGCCCCCGATAGGCGCGAGCTGACGGTGACTTTCGTCAGCGGACGCGTCTATGTCTACGCGGACGTTCCGCCCGAGGTCGCCGCCGCGCTCAAGAATGTGCGCTCAAAGGGTACGTTCTTCAACCGCGAAATCCGTGATCGGTATGTCTATCGTGACATCACGCACGAATATGCAGGCTAGCCGTGAGCAAGGTTACACGCTCATCGACATCGATGAACCGACAGCCGCTGAGGCGCCTTGTCCCTGCCCGCCCTGCCGCTGCATCAACTGCGCGAACAGATCGTACGCCGAATTACGGGAGCTGGAGGCGCCCGGGACCGTCGTCGACATCTTGAAGCCGTCGGCATAGGTGACAGTGGTGGTGGTCGAACCGTCGGCGCCGGTCGTCGAGGTCGAGGTCGAGCCGCCGCTGGACCGCGAGGAGGAACCCGAACCGCTGCCGGAGGCATCGCCCGCGCCTTGCGCGTGATGGTGACCGTGATGGCCGCCCTTCAGCGCCTTCGACATCTCGTTGAGGCTGACGCTGCCGTCGGTATTCGAATCCAGCTTCGAGAAAACGTCGTCGGCCTGCGCGAGATTGGTGCCGCCGGCGCCGAGCGCATTCTCGAATTCCGACTTGGTGATCTTGCCGTCGCCGTCCCCATCGATGTGCGAGAACAGATCCTTCAAGGCGGCGTCGCGGCGCGTCGAGGAGGAGGACGTCGAACTCGACGAGGTCGAGCTGGCGGCGCTGCCGGTGCTGTCCGAGGATTGGCTCTGCGCAGCGAACAGCGCGTTCATCGTCTCCGGCGAGATCTGCGGGGTCTTGCCCGCATTGACCGACGAGGCCGCGCCGGTCGTGCTGTTGCTGCCGCTCTCGATCGCGAACGGATTGGTCGCGGGCTTTTGCGAGGATCCCGTCTTCTGCGTCGACGAGGACGATTTCGAATTCGTCAGCGACTGGATCGCGTCGAGTGCGCTCGATACGGCCCCAAGAGCAAACAACATTGCACAACTCCAACCGATGCGGCATGCCGCGGCCAATGTTCTGTTCAGGTGAAGTCAGCAAGCGCCGTGCCAGCGCAAAAAGCTCAATGAAATCCGCTTTCACCGCACTTTGCACGGCCCGGAACACCGGCAATTCATGCCGGTCGCGGCAGAAATTTCCGCCCACAGGAAGCACGCCGCCCCTGCATTGCCCGGCTGAGAGGCCCATGTTAGGCGAGTCCATCTTCCACGGCCGCCACGGGAAACCGCCATGACCCAAGCCTTCGCTCCCCGCGCCCTGGCAATCGCGCCCTCGATCCTGGCCTCGGATTTCTCCAGGCTCGGCGAGGAGGTGCGCGCCGTGGACGCCGCTGGAGCCGACTGGATCCATCTCGACGTCATGGACGGGCACTTCGTTCCCAACATCTCGTATGGCCCCGACGTCATTAAAGCGATGCGCCCGCACACCAAGAAGATCTTCGACGCGCATCTGATGATCTCGCCCTGTGACCCCTATCTCGAGGCCTTCGCGAAAGCCGGCTGCGACCACATCACCGTGCATGCCGAGGCCGGTCCCCATCTGCACCGCTCGCTTCAGGCGATCCGCGCACTCGGCAAGAAGGCCGGCGTTTCGCTCAATCCGGGCACGTCGATCAGTGCGCTCGAATACGTCCTGGACCTGGTCGACCTCGTGCTGGTGATGTCGGTCAATCCCGGCTTCGGCGGCCAGGCCTTCATCCCCTCCGCGATCGGCAAGATCCGCGACATCCGCGCCATGACAGCGGGCCGGCCGATCGATATCGAGGTCGATGGCGGCGTCGGGCCCGACGTCGCAGGTCCCCTGGCTGCGGCCGGGGCCAACGCCTTCGTCGCCGGCACGTCCGTGTTCAGGGGCGGCACGCAGGATGCCTATAAGACCAACATCGCCGCAATCCGCAACGCCGCCGCGGGTGCACGCGGCGAGGCGATCTGAGGGCCCGCTCGACTCCGCAGACGTGCGGCCTCTACGGGTGTTGCGGCGCGTAATGCCTAAATTTGCAACTTGATCCGTACTCCTCCGGGCTTCCCTGATTCGCGCAAATCACCGCAAGTGATTCTTGCCTGTTTTCGCGGGAGCACATCATGACGACGACCCTGGTCTGGACTGGCGTGGCGTTGTGGCTTGGTTTTTGTGCGTTTGTTGTGTTTGGTCCATCGGCCGGACCGGTGAAGGTCTCGGTACGCTCGGCCCGCATCGCTCGTCGCGACTGGTATCGGGCCTGACCCCATGCAGATCGCGCTCGTGAAACGTCAGCCGAAGCGCCGGTGCCGCATCCCGCGGCGCCCACATCCTGACCTCGATTTTTTCTTCGGTCGGCTCGAACGCACCGAAGGCGAGATGCGCGACGACACCGGGCCCGAGATGGACCTGGATCACCCGCTCCGGTCACCGCGCCGGCATTGAATTCTTTTCTGGACCAAGCTCATGAAGCCGCATTGCCCGAACTGCCTCAAGGAAATGACCAAGGCATCCGCGTCGCGTAACCTGTTCAACTGCGAGCCGTGCCGCGAGATCATCCAGTTCTTCGGCGGCAGCGCGGATCACTGCGAGCCCGGCCCGCAATTCTCCTGGCCGATCCGTCGCAAGCGCTCCGTCCACACCGCTCACGCGGCCTGAGCCTCCAGGATCCAGAGCGCGGCCCTATCCGGCCTCCTCGCCCGCATCCGCAGCCATTCGCGGCGGCCGTACCACGGTGACGGTGCAGGCCGCTTCCGAGGCCACCTTGGCCGAGACGCTGCCGAGCAGCGTGCGCCTGAACGAGCCCTGCCGCGCGCCGATGATGACGTGGTCGACGTGGTTGACCTCGCAAAACTCCAGGATGGCCGCCGCGGGATCGACGGCTTCCAGCACGTGAGCCGAGAGCCGGCTCTCATCGAGCTTGAGCGGCGTGGCCCAGTGTCTGAGCGCCACCAACCGGTCGATATGCTTGTTGGAGCCCTGCTCATCCAGCGTCCTGTCAATCGCGATGCGGTTGAGCCTCAGCACGTTGAGACAGGCGAGCCGCGCCGACGGCAGCGTGGCGAGAATACGCTCGGTGGTGACGCGCAACGCTTCGTTCAGCTCGGGGGCGCCTTCCACCGTGTCGAGCGCGACCGCGAGGATCGGGCTTGATGCGATCTGGGCTGCGACATCCGATTTCGCGCGCGGCTGCATGACGCCCTGGTTGAAGCGGCGCCGCCAAGCGAAGCTTAACGGGTCGCGCTTCATCCGCTCCGAGCGTGTGGTGAGCCTGATCTGGTCCGGATGGGTCAGATCGAAGGCGAGCTGCGACGCCGTCGGATAGCGCCGCACCGGCTCGATCTCGAGGCACCGCAGCACCACCTCCTGGAGCCAGGGCGGATAATCAGCGCGCAAGCCGCGCGGCGGGTGCGGATCGCGCCAAAGCCGGCGCCGCATCGCACGCAGTGTCTCGCCCTCGCCGAACGGCCGCTCGCCGGTCGTGAAGAAATAGAGCAGCACGCCCAGCGAGAACAGATCGCTGCGCGGATCGTCGCGCACCCCTGACAACCGTTCTGGCGCCATATAGGGCGCGGTGCCGTAAGGCAGGCGGAATTCCTCCTGCAACAGGTCCGGCAGATGGTTGTGATGCGACAGGCCATAGTCGATCAACACCGCCTCGCCGCTCTCGCGGAACATGATGCTGCTCGGCTTGATGTCGTGATGGATCACGTTCTGCCGGTGCAAATCAGCAAGCCCCGTTGCGATCCTGGCGACGAGCTGCCGCGCCTCGTCATACGGCAGCGGCAGGTCGGGCAACCGCTTGTAGAGCGTGGTCCCGGAGATGCGCTCGATCACGACATAGGCCTGGTGGGCGAAATCGCCGGTGCCGAAACAGGAGGGCACGTGCGGACCCGCAAGCCGCGGCAGGATCATCATCTCCATCTCGAAGGAGACGATCGCCGCGGGGTCCTCGCCCTCCGACACCCGCGGAATTTTCATCAGCAGCGGCACGTCGAGGCCGGGACGGGTGACGGTCCACAGCGTCGCCATTCCGCCGGCATGAACGCATTCGCCAATCGTGTAGCCGTCGATCTCTGCGCCCGATTTGACGAGGGGTTTCGGCATCGGCCTCTAACGCCCCTGCGACAGTCGGTCGGCGAGCCAATGCGGCAGGCCGTTCTCGCGGATCCGGTTCGCGGCCGTCTCGACGTCGTAGGGCGCGCGGCAATAGGTGATCTGGCACGAGACCGTGTCGAACAGCGCGAAAGCCGCGGATGGATCGCCATCGCGCGGCTGGCCGACCGAGCCGAGCACCGCAAGCCATTGCCGGCCACGCAGCAGCGGTACGGAGACGTCAGTCTTGGGCACGAGTCCCGACATCTTCGCCGTCACCGACATCGAATAGATCGCCGGGCGGTGGATGTGGCCGCAGAACGTGACATGAGCCGGCGTCGCGATCAGGCTCTTGGCTGCGTCGGCGGTCGATCGGACATAGTGCCAGCTTCGGGGGCTGGAGGCTTCCGAATGCACGAACAGGCGATCGCCGTCCTCCACCAGCATCGGCAATTCCGCCAGGAACCGCCGCTGCGCGGTGTCGAGCCGGCCGCGGGTCCATTCGATCGCGATTTGCGCCTCGGCATTCATGGTCTCGGCCGAGGAATTCACCGCCTGGTCATGATTGCCGCGCACGGCGACGGCGCCTTGGACAACCAGCTCCATCGCGGTATCCACCACCCATTCCGGATCGGCGCCATAGCCGACGAAGTCGCCAAGCAGGATGAAGCGCTCGGCGCCACGCGCCCGCGCGACTTTCAGGCACGCCTCGAACGCCTGCCGGTTGCCGTGGATATCCGAGAAGACAGCGAGAAGCACGCACCCTCCACCCTCGAACCTTATTGGGAGCCGATAAGGCTAAATTGAGGGAGGTCAAGAACATGCGCCAGCGGCGCGCGGTTTGCCAGCACTGCCCTGTCGCGATGGTGAAGAGCCTATTGCTCGTCCTTCGGCGGCATCCGGGGCGGCGGCAACGGCGTGAACACGGCGCCCTGCGCGCCGGCCGGTGGTGCCAGGAATTCGCCGGTCGAGGAATCGCCTCCGCTCGTCTCCATGATGGTCTTGGGCGTCACATATTCCCGGACCATGTCGATGAGGCTGCCATCGCCGCCGCCGAAATCGGCGGCCCGGCCGCCTTGCGGATGTCCCAGCGCGATCTCGTTCTCCGCCGCATGGGTCTTGTCGGCCAGCCTGTCATTGTAGGGCACACGAAAGGCGCGCGGGATGCCACTCGGCCGATTGTCCTCGTCGAGCTGCTCGACCCAGAGATAGATCGAGCCGGGATCGCCCTCCAGCGAATGCGGCTCGACGATGCGGGCCTTCAGCAGCTTGAACGAGGCCGGCAGCCGATCGGCGCTGGCCCAGCCGAGCAGCCCGCGCATCTCGGTGAAGCTGACGACATAGAACGCACTGGTCACGACCACCGCGACCGCCTTGAACGACCAATGCAGCCGCGCATAGACCAGAACGACCAGCAGCAGCGCACCGATGACGGCGTAGGCTATCGATAGCGTGAGGATGACCGTTGGCAGGCTAGTCACGGCGCACCCTCACAGCGTTCTTGCTCACGCCGGTGCTCGGGTCGAGATCGGCGCCGTTGCGCCAGCCGCTGCGAAAGGTCTCCAGCAGCGATTTCGGCCGCTGGTCCACATTGACGACTTTGCCTTCGGCGTCGAGCCGGAACCGCACCGCAGTCTTCTCGTCGCCGGTGTGATCGACCGTGAACTTGTTATCGAAGATCACCTGCGCCGTCGGATTGAGTTTTTGCACCTTCACATTGGCCGTCACAGGCTCGCCGGTCGTAGCCACGAAATGTGAGACATTGACGGTGTATTCGCCGGGAACGATGCCCCGCACCGTGACGATCTCCTCGCGGATCGGCGAGGCAATCTTTTTGCCGTTGACCATGATGAAGTCGTTGGCTCCGCCGCGATCGTCGCGGTCGAGCGTGAGGAAGCCGGCCTCGCGGTGGCGATACCAGGCGATATTGCCCACGGGATCCTGCACGAACAGGTCGAGATCGTCGGGATGGCTGTCGGGCCAGTCCAGCGTGATCATGAACTCGGCCTTGGAGTCGATCTTGCCGTCCTTGGCGTCCGGCGAGACCGCGAGCAGCGCGAGGAAGAACAGGAAAGCGATCACCTGGAGCGCCTTGAACAGCATCACGCCCAAGGGATCGAACGGCTCCTCGCGCGGATAGAGACCGAAATCATCCATCATGTCGCGATTCCAGCGCCCTTACGTTCCAGCACCGGCGTCACATAGGTCTCGGTCAGCACCACCGCATCCGAGAACACCTTCTGGGTCGCGGCATCCAGCATGTAATACTGGATGCGGACCAGGATCGAACCGACGAGGCCCGCCAGCGTCGTGTACATCGCGACCGCCATGCCGTCGCTCATTAGTCCCATCGAGGATCGCATCGCGACCTTGTCGGCGGCATCCAGTCCCGCGATCGGCGCCAGCATGATGATGAAGCCGACGATGGTGCCGAGCAGGCCGAGCTTCATCAGCGTATCCGAGACGAAGGCCCCGAAGCCGTTGGAGCCGCGCAGCCGGTCGGCGAGCGTTCGCAGCAATAGCGTCTGGTCGACGGGGCGGTAGTCCTGCGCCGCGGCCTTGGTCACGAGGCTCTCAATGTGGTCCCGCACCAGCCCGCGCGGCAGCGCGGCAGCGCCGACGTCGAGCGCCCTGCCGCCCTCGGGGGCCGCAAGCACCGCGCGGCAGCGCCTCGCCGCCGCGCCCTCGCGGGCAATGGCCCGCGTGCGCAGGAAGCAGTGACCGCAGGTGAGGACATAGAGCAGCGCGATCACGCTGGAAATGTAGGTCCGATCTGAGGTCAGCATCAAGCGGATCAGGCCGAACCGCCACAGCAGCACGACGGCGAAGATCGAAAGCCCGGTGAAGATCATCCAGAACAGGAGCGCACTGCGCTCGGATGGGTCGGCAGCAGGCCCCGCGATCGGCCCAATCGTCATCGAACTCATGCTGCACCGCTCCTGGCCGTGAATTCCGCCCATTAGATCAAAGCCGCCGCGCCCGGTCCAAAGAGCCATGCCCAATCCAGCATGGGAAATTTGCCCGAGCTACCATCTTGCCGTGCCTCGCAATTGGCAAGGCGCGGCGGCGTTGTTAGGCTGACCTTAGCAAACTTTGGGGTGATCGCATGCGCCTTGTGCTTCAGCTTGTCGCCCGTCTGTTTCTCATCGTCGCGCTCTGCCTTGGGGCGGCGACGATCTGGGCCACGTTCGACGCCTATCGCAGCGTCGACCGGGCAACTGCGGCCTCGGCGCAGCGGGTCGCCCAGGCGCTTCAGGCCCTGTATTGGCACGAATTCCTGTTGCGTAGCAGCAGAACACGCGAGCAGCTTCTGCCGGTTCCGGAGTGGCGCACGCTGGAAACGATGAAGCTGATCTCACCCGGCGTCTGCGTCGAATTCCAACCGGCCATCGCATTCGAAAAGCCGCTCTGCGGCCAGAGCGAGGGGCTGGGCAAGACGCCGCCGCGCTGGTTCGCGTCGATCGTGCCGACCTTCCTCGGCAGCCATGCCGAAGTGATACGGCCCGTCAGTCCCCGCGCGGCGACCGCCGGAACGGTGGTCGCGACGCCGGATGAAACGGCCGCCATCTCGCTTGCATGGGAGTACATCCTCAACGTGATCGACGTCGCGCTTTTGATGGCGGCGGCGATCGCGCTGCTGGCCTCGCTCGCGATTGCGCATGCGCTGGCGCCGGCGCGCACGATCGTGACGGCCTTGCAGCGCATGGCCCGCGGCCATTATCGCACGAAACTGCCGCGCTTCCGCTCGATGGAGCTGGCGATGATCGGCAGCGCCGTCGGCGAGCTCGGCGGCCGGCTGGAGGAAGCGACCGAACAGCGCGCGGCGCTGACGCGGCGCCTGATCGAGATCCGCGACGACGAACGCCGCGCGCTCGCCCGCGAGCTGCACGACGAGTTCGGACAAAATCTCTCGGCCATCCTCGCCTTCGCCAACACCATCGAGACGGCGAGCACGAAGGCAGACAAGCGCAACGATATCGTGCAGGACGCGCGGATGATCTCGCAGGCCACGCATCATCTGATGGCCTCGCTACGCGACGCGCTGAAGCGCCTGCGCAATCCCCTGCCCGCCGAGCTCGGACTGGAGGCGAGCCTCGTGAATTTGGTGGATAGCTGGCGCTCGCAGAGCTCGGCGCGGCCGACGATCCAGCTCGATCTCAAGGGCGACTTCACCGACATCAGCGGCCCGGCCGCTATCACGGCCTATCGCGTCGCGCAGGAATGCCTGACCAACGCGTTGCGCCACGGCGCGGCACGCGAGATTTCGCTCAGCGTGGAACGGCGCGCGGGCGACGACGATGCATTGCTGATCCGTGTCGACGACGATGGCGGCGGCAACGCAGCACGCGTCAAGCAGTCGGCCGGCTTCGGCCTCACCGGCGTCCGCGAGCGCGTCGCAGCGGCCGGCGGCTCATTCTCGATCCTGCCCGCCCGAGGCGGACTCAGCGTCGCCGCCACCATCCCGCTCGCCGCATGAGGCCGGCATGAACGAGATTACGGCAACAGGCATTTCCGTGCTGCTGGTCGACGACCATCCGATCGTGCGGCAAGGCTATCGGCGCGTGCTGGAAAGCCAGGGTGATCTGCATGTCGTGGCGGAAGCCGACAACGCTGCGGATGCCTACAGCGCCTTCAAGGCGCGCGATCCTGATGTCGTCGTGCTTGATATCTCGATGCCCGGCGCGAGCGGACTGGAAGCCATCCGCAACATCCGCGCGCGCAGCCCGCGGGCGCGCATCCTCGTCTTTACCATGCACAACGAAGCCGTTCTGGTGAAGGCAGCCTTCAGTGCCGGCGCCAGCGGCTTCGTCACCAAGAGTAGCGAGCCGTCCGCAGTCGTGTCCGCGATCCGCAGCGTTGCCCGCGGCGAGCGCGCCATGAGCGACGACATCGCGCACATCTTGGCCGAGGACAGTCTGTCGGCGGGCTCGGCGCTGGATCAATTGGGAGAACGCGAGATCGAGATCCTGCGCCAGTTCGCCGGCGGTGCCACGACCGAACAGATCGCTGCGCATCTCAATCTCAGCGTCAAGACGGTGCAGAACTATCACTATCTGATCAAGACCAAGACCGGCGCGCGCACGGATGCGCAGCTGGTGCGGCTGGCAGCCAATTGTGGACTGACGAAGATCTAGATGTTTGCCCCTCCCTGGAGGCAGGCGCACGGAGCCATCCTCCGCATGCGGGCGTCTCCCAGGTATATTTCGACCGCCTTGCGATGCGGATTGGAACGGAGGCCATCGAACTCCAGTTAGTACCGCAGTGAAGGAGTTCCGCCATGAGTAAGGCTATCCGCGAAGCTACCTATCCCGCGCTCATCACTGTCGGCGAGCTCATCGATGAACTCTGCCGCTTGCCAGACACAGCAACCATTCGATTCCACTGCCCCATGCTCGAACAGGAGCTTGCATTCTACAGGCTTCGAAAGCGGGCGAAGGACCTCGTCGAAATTGAAGTCAATGCGTATCCGGAAAGCCCCCCGGTCGTGCCATTGGCGGGTACCGCTCTTCGTGCGCGGAAAAAGTCCCACCATCCGCGTTCGCTTCGCGATGGTGCCATCGCCCACAAGGTCGACGGATAAAAGCGCCGCCCATGCGGGCGATCGAACGGCTTTGGAACAGCGCGTGGAGTATTCGGCCTACGCCTTCAGCCCGCGCAATACCAGCGCCAGCGTCGCATCGACACGCGCCGAGAGATCGGCATCCTTCCACTCGTCGGCATGGGCCGGATGGTGAAAGCGGACTGTGGCATCGAAGATCGCACGCGCGGTGGTCTTGACGTCATCGACGGCGAACACGCCCTGCGTCACGCCGTCGGACAGGATTGCCGCGATCTGGTCGATCATGGTGTCCTTGTGACATTTGACGGCCGCGCAGGCTTCGCGCGCCAGGGTCAGATAAGTGTCGAACATCTCGGGGTCGTCGAGCACACGCGAACGTTTGGCGGCGAACAGCGTGCGCAGCCAGCGGTCGAGCCTGTCAGGCGCCGGGCCCTGCTCCTTGGCAATCGCCAGCAGCGGCGCGTCGATGCGGTCAAGCCAGCGTTTGGCAACCGCTTCGCGCAGCGAAGCCTTGCTCGGGAAATGGCGATAGACGCTGCCATGGCTCACATCGAGCGCACGGGCAACGTCGACCACGGTGGCTTTGGCCAGTCCGTAACGCCGCAGCACGTCCTCGGTGACTTCGAGGATCCGCTCCGGCGTCAAGATAACGGCTTCGTTCATGCCAGCACCATGTTCCCGTTGAGGCTCAGTTACCCGGCGACAGAGCTGCTTCCGAACCGCCCGTGCCGGTCGTTTCGGAAAGCTCTCGCCTTAATGAGGCAGTTTTGCAGCCTGCGCCGCGATCTGGCGCGCCACCAGTAAATTGAGCCAGTGCCCAATCGTCCCAGTCAAATTGATGATTTCGGTCGTCATTGTCGTAAGTCTCCAATCAATTGGCGGTCCCTGTTGTTCAATTGCGACCCTCAATCCCCCATCTGCTTGGGACGTCGGGCTCCCGGGATGCCGCCGACGCCCAATCGGAGCGTCCGAGAACGGATATACACGTCTCGCTGACAGATTTCAATATCTGTCAGTCAATGATCCGTGATTGACAGTTAATATCTGCGGCCCCGGGGCACGTGCCGCTCATCGCGCGCCGCGGCCGGCCGATGCCCCCACCCAGCCCAATCATCCCCCGCTACGTTGCCGGTGCCGTTTGTTTCGCTCTCCCCGCTCTGCTAAGTCACGGCGTAAAAAGCATTTTGGCAGGTCGCCCCCTTCTGGGTCGCCCGCCCACCTTCCTGGAGCAGTCCAATGATCCCCCGCTATACCCGCCCGGAAATGGCCTCGATCTGGGAGCCGCAGACCCGGTTCAAGATCTGGTTCGAGATCGAGGCGCATGCGGCGGACGCCCTTGCCAAGCTCGGCACGATTCCCAAGGAGGCCGCCAAAACGGTCTGGGCCAAGGCCAAGGACGCCACTTTCGACGTCGCCCGCATCGACGAGATCGAGCGCGAGACCAAGCACGACGTCATCGCCTTCCTCACCCACCTCGCCGAGATCGTCGGCCCCGAAGCGCGCTTCGTCCATCAGGGCATGACCTCCTCCGACGTGCTCGACACCTGCCTCAACGTCCAGCTCACCCGCGCCGCTGACCTGCTGCTCGCCGACCTCGACAAGGTGCTGGCGGCGCTGAAGAAGCGCGCCCTCGAGCACAAGATGACGCCGACCATCGGCCGCAGCCACGGCATCCACGCCGAACCCGTGACCTTCGGCCTCAAGCTCGCCTATGCCTATGCGGAATTCTCGCGCGCCAGGGAACGCCTGATCGCGGCGCGCAAGGAAGTCGCGACTTGCGCCATCTCCGGTGCGGTCGGCACTTTTGCCCAGATCGATCCGCGCGTCGAACAGCATGTTGCGAAAGCCATGGGCCTCGTCCCCGAGCCGATCTCGACGCAGGTCATCCCCCGCGACCGCCACGCGATGTATTTCTCGACGCTCGGCGTGATCGCTTCCTCGGTCGAGCGTTTCGCGGTGGAGATCCGCCACATGCAGCGCACCGAAGTGCTGGAAGCCGAGGAGTTCTTCTCCGAAGGGCAGAAGGGTTCGTCCGCGATGCCGCACAAGCGCAATCCGGTGCTCTCGGAAAACCTCACCGGGCTGTCGCGCATGGTGCGCGCCTATGTGACGCCGGCGCTGGAGAACGTCGTGCTCTGGCACGAGCGCGACATCTCGCACTCCTCTGCCGAGCGCATGATGGGCCCCGACGCGACCGTGACGCTGGACTTCGCGCTGGTCCGCCTCGCCGGCCTGATCGACAAGCTGCTGGTGTACCCCGCCAACATGCAGAAGAACCTCGACCGCCTCGGCGGCCTCGTGCATTCGCAGCGCGTTCTGCTGGCGCTGACGCAGAAGGGCGCAAGCCGCGAGGACGCCTACAAGCTCGTGCAGCGCAACGCCATGCCGGTCTGGCGCGGCGAGGGCGACTTCCTCCAGCTCCTGAAGAAGGACGCTGAAGTGAAGAAGTATCTCACCGACGCCGAAATCGACGAGCAGTTCGACCTCGGCTATCACTTCAAGCACGTCGACACGATCTTCAAGCGCGTGTTCGGCGAAAGCTGAGCGTCATTCGTAACTCGGGTGAGCGCAGCGACACCCGGGACTTTTCCCACAAAAAATCCCGGATTTCGCTTCGCTCATCCGGGCTACAAATCAAGGCGGACCTCCCTCATGCCCATCGTCAACCGCGTTGCCGCCCTCTCCGACGAAATGGCCGCCTGGCGCCATGACTTGCATGAGAACCCGGAGCTGCAATACGACGTCCACCGCACCGCCGGCATCGTCGCCGACAAACTGCGGGAGTTCGGTTGCGACGAGGTGGTGACGGGCATCGGCCGCACCGGCGTCGTCGGCGTGATCCGCGGCCGCAAGTCCGCCTCGGGCAAGACCATTGGCCTGCGCGCCGACATGGACGCGCTGCCGATCATGGAGACGTCGGGCGTCGCCTACGCCTCCAAGGTCCCCGGCAAGATGCACGCCTGCGGTCATGACGGCCACACCGCCATGCTGCTCGGCGCCGCCAAATATCTCGCCGAGACGCGCAATTTCGACGGCGCGGCCGTGGTGATCTTCCAGCCCGCGGAAGAAGGCGGCGGCGGCGGCAAGGCGATGGTCGAGGACGGGCTGATGACGCGCTGGAACATCCAGGAGGTCTATGGCATGCACAACATGCCGGGCCTGCCCGAAGGCCATTTCGCGACTACGCCCGGCGCGATGCTCGCCTCCTCCGACAACATCCAGATCACGGTCCACGGCAAGGGCGGCCACGCCGGCGCGGGTCCGCACAAGTCGATCGACAGCGTGCTGATCGGCTCGCAGATCGTCAATGCGCTGCAGTCGATCGTGTCGCGCAACGTCGACCCGCTCAAATCAGCCGTCATCTCGATCACGCAATTCCACTCCGGCACGGCCTTCAACATCATCCCGGAGGTCGCCGAGCTCGGCGGCACCGTGCGCACGCTCGACCCTGAAGTGCGCGATCTCGTCGAGCGCCGCATCGGCGAAGTCGCCGAGAGCGTCGCGCGCGCCTATGGCGGTTCGGCGGAGACCAAATACACGCGGATGTATCCAGTGACGATGAACCATGCGCGCGAGGCTGGCCTTGCCGCCGACGTCGCCCGCGATATCGTCGGCGCCGAGCGCGTCAACGACAAGTTCATTCCGATGATGGGCGCCGAAGATTTTTCCTTCATGCTGGAAGCACGCCCCGGCGCGATGATCCTGGTCGGCATGGGCGACGGCAACGAGTGCCACCACCCGGCCTATGTCTTCAACGACAACATTCTAGGCCACGGTGCGTCGTATTGGGCGCGCCTGGTAGAGACGCGGATGCCGGCGGGTTAGTGCAGGTCTCGCAGGGTGGGCAAAGCGAAAGCGTGCCCACCAAACTTCTCCGCTGCAAATGGTGGGCACGGCGCTTCGCGCCTTTGCCCACCCTACAACACCGCTCATCCCTGATATTGCAGCACGTGCATGCCAGCGTTCCAGTCGGAGACGAACATCAGCCCGTCAGGCCGGACATAGGCGTCGCAGGTTTTGGCCGCGAGCGCGACGTTCGGGCGCGGATCGATGAGCTTTTTCGGTGTCGGCGGCACCCAATACGCGATCTCCTTCGGTGCGAAGGCGTCCCTGACGTCGAACACCCTGACGCCGGCATTGTTGTAGGTTGCGAAGATCGTCTCCTCGCTCTGGAATGAGCCCGGGCGGTTCTCGTGCAGATTATGCGGACCGAAGGTGCCGTTCGTGCAGAAATCGCGGTCGCGCGGGGTCGGCAGGGTCGCGATCGGCACCGGATTTGCCGGCGCGCGCACGTCGAGAACGAATGTATGGAACAGCCCCTTGGCGCAATTGTCCGCGTTCGCTTCGTCGGCGACGATTGCGAGCTGTCGCTTGGGCAGCGGCAGCGGCGTATGCGTCCCGCCGGCGAAGGGCGGCGACCAGTTGATGTGGGACAGCAGCTTTGGATTCACGGGATCGCTGATGTCGTGAATGGTGAAGCCGCCATCGCGCCAGGCAGCATAGCCGCGATCACCCGCCGTGATCATGTGATGGAGCGCAAAGCGCTTGCCCTTCGGCGTTGCCGGCTCGCCGGCCGCACGGTTCATGCCCGGCAGCCACCATTTCGCGACGATCTCCGGCTTGGTGATGGTCTTGAGATCGACCACGCAAAGGATGTGGTCGGTGAACCCGTCGAGATGCGCCGATACATAGGCATAGCGGCCGCCCGGCCACCACAGCCGATTGATGCCGAAGCCGGGCATTTCGAGGAATGCGATTTCGCGCATCTCGTTCGGTTTCGATATGTCGTGGATCGACAGCCCACAGCGGAATTTCTTGGCCTTGGTGATGCTGTCGACCAGCGTGTTCTCGAAATAGCCGCGCATATTGTCGTAGGACTGCATCGCGACGATGTTGGCGCCGTTTGCAAGCAGCAGCAGGTCTTCCGCCACCTGTAAATGGTGGGTGCGAGTGTATTGTCCCGCGGTGAAGAAATTGACCGGCTTCAGCGCACGCGGATCGGATGCGTCCAGGACCGTCACGCCGTCGCTGAACATATGTCCGACATAGACATGCTGCCGGTTGAACATCACCTGCACGCTGTCGGGCCGTCCGCCGATGTCGCTGTAGGAGATGTGCTTGATGCCCTTGCCGATGCCCTCGGGGGGAATGTCTGCCTCCGAAGCCCTAGCGCATCTCGACCACCCAGGCAGCGCGGCGGATCCGAGCACGGCCGACAATTGCTGAAGGTGACTGCGGCGCGAGAGCTCAAGCATCGGTTTTCCCCATTTTTTTTTTGGGAATGATGCTCGCTTGCGGCGGGGCACGCAAGCCTCGTGTCGCCTACCCTCACCTCAACCGCAGACGTGTCTGGTCCGGCCGGACATCACCGCTGCCTGGCCCTCAGTTGCAGACCTCGCCGGTGATCTTGGCGCTGGCGTTCGCATTGGGCACCGGCCCGAGGTGACAGCCCTTTGCGACCGGTCTGCATCCGGCGTTGTTGCAGATCATCTGCCCAGAGGACTGCGACTTCGGAGCCGCGGACTCCGCCTCCTTGCGGTCCTGGTCGCGCCTCTTCGAATCCTCGCGCGTGACCACCGGCTTCTTCTCCGGCACCTTCTCGCATTCATTGTCATCACCGACGTGATAGCCGGCGCGGCAGGTGATCTTCGCGCATTGATCGCCGTCGGCCTTGAAGCCGAAATTGCATACGAGCGGACAGACGCGTCCTGGCTTCGCCTTCAGCGCATCGAGCGCGTCGACGCTTGCAAGCTTCGCGTCGAGTTGGGTGCCGGCATATTTGTTGAACAGCGTCAGCGAGCGTTGCGATGCGGCGTTCCAATCGCCGTCAGCGGCGGCCGAAAGACAGCCGACGCGGCGCAGCTCGCTCTGAACGGATTTCGCGAGATCGCCGGGCGGCGGGGAGCTTGGCGGCGGCGACAGCGCGGCGACCTTCCTGCTTTCGGCATCAGCCGCCTGCTTGTCCGCCGCCTGCTTCGTTGCGGCCTCCGTCGCCGCTTTCTCGAGCGCCCGCTTCTCCGCGAGCGACTTGGCCGCGGCAGCTTCCGCCGCCTTGCGATCTCGTTCGGCCGCCTCCGCCTTGGCCTGCTCGATCTGCTTGGCTTTCTCGGCCGCGATCCTCGCCTCTTCCGCGGCTTTGGCAGCTGCGGCGGCTTTCTCCTGCTCGGCCTTCTGGGCTCGTTCGGTCGCGAGCCTCGCCTTCTCCTGTTCGGCCAGACGCGCCTTCTCGGTCGCCACCGTGCGATCCTCCTCGGCGGCAATCTTCTTCAACTGCACACGAGCGAGGTTGGCGTAAAAGCCGTCCGGATAGGTCTGGAGGAATGCTTCCCAGGCTTCGCGCAGGCCGGCCTGAAGCGCCAGCTCGTAGTCCTTGCGCACACTGTCCTGCGGGTTTGCCTGCGGACCTGCTGCGACTGGCCTCAGCGGCACCAGCGGCACGTCGCTGCCGCCCAGGGAGCCATAGACATACGGCTCCTGCTTGTTGCCGGTCTTCTTCAAGACGTCGTCACGGACAAACCCGAATGCCTTGCGCAAGTCGAGCCCGGGCTTCGGGAGATGATCGGTCAGCGCGACCGCGAACGGGCTGTTGCGGGAGTCGCCATCCGACGCCGTCGATCCCGCCTTGGCCGCAAAGGCGATCATCGTGTTCGGACTGGTCGGCTCGACCTTGGCAAGTCCGCCACCAATCGCGCGCGAGGCCAGGGTGCGCTTCATCGTCTTGGCGAATGGGTTGTCGCGGCACGCATCGAGGATGACGAGACGGAGTTGTTTGGCCGGTTCGACCGCGTACAGCGCGCGATCCAGCGCGACCGTCTCGTCGAGGACGTCACCGTCAGTTTCCAGCATCGCATCGGTCGGAACGAGATAGTTGCTGCCGTCCAGCTCGATGCCATGGCCCGCATAGTAGATGACTGCCATGTCGGCATCGCGCGTCCTGGCCGCGAACTCGCGCAACGATCGCCGCATTTCGCTGGCGTTGAGATCCAGCCTGACCTCGACCGTATCGAAGCCTGCGTTCCTGAACATGCTGCCCACGAGCCCGGCGTCGTTCACCGGGTTGGCGAGCCGCGGCGCGTTCTTATAGGCGGAATTGCCGATGACGAGCGCAACGCGCTTGTCGGCACAGGCCGGCCCGCAAGCGAGCCAGGTCGCAAAGACCATTACAGCGACGAGCCGATACACACTCAATTGCAAACCTCGGTGGTGACGCTCGATCCTATATTGAGCTTCGTCGTTCCGAGACGGCAGCCCTTTGCGACCGGCCGGCATCCCGCGTTGTTGCAGATCATCTGTCCAGACGCTTGGGACTTCGGCGCTGCGGACTCGGCGTCTTTCCGGTCCTGGTCGCGCCTTCTGGGCTCGTCGCGGGCGGTAGGCGGCGGCTTTCTCTCCGGCACCTTCTCGCACTCGTTGTCGTCGCCGACATGATAGCCGGCGCGGCAGGTGATCTTCGCGCATTGATCGCCGTCGGCCTTGAAACCGAAATTGCACACGAGCGGGCAGACCCGCCCCGGCTTCGCCTTCAGCGCATCGAGCGCGTCGACACTCGCAAGCTTCGCGTCGAACTGGGTGCCGGCATATTTGTTGAACAGCGTCAGCGAGCGCTGCGTTGCGGCGTTCCAGTCGCCGTCAGCGGCGGCCGAAAGACAGCCGACGCGGCGCAGTTCGCTCTGAAGGGATTTCGCCAGATCGGCTGCCGAAAGCGTGGATGCCGGCGCGGACGAAAGCGCGGCAACCTTCTCGGTCCCGGCCTGCGGCAGCTGTCGGTCGGCCGCGGGCTTCGCACCCGCCTCCGCCGAGGCCCTCTCTGCGGCCTGCTTGGCAGCAAGTTCGGCCTTGGCCTTCTCCGCCGCCTGCTTCTCGGCCTGTGCTTTCGCCGCGGCAGCCTCAGCCAGCTTGCGCTGGTGCTCCGCTGCCTCCGTCCTCGCCTGCTCGATCTGCTTCTGTTTCTCCGCCGCGATCCGGGCCTCTTCGGCGGCTTTGGCCGCCGCGGCCGCCTTGTCCTGCTCGGCCTTCTGGGCGCGTTCGGCAATGAGCCTTGCCTTCTGCTGCTCGGCCGCGTTCGCTTTTTGCTCGGCCGACGCGCGCGTCTCTTCAGCAGCGATCTTGTTCATCTGGCCCTTGGCCAGATTGGCATAGAAGCCTTCGGGATATTGCGCCAGGAAGGCTTCCCAACCGTCGCGCGTGGCAAGCTGCAGCGCGAGCTCGTAATCCCTGCGAATCGAATCCTGCGGATTTGCCTGCGGACCGGTTGCAGCCGGCTTGGCAGAAACCAACGGCACGTCATCGCCGCCCAGCGAGCCATACACGAAGGGCTCCTGCTTGTTCCCGGTGCTCCTCAGCACGTCGTCGCGCACGAATCCGAACGCCTTGCGCAAATCTAGGCCCGGCTTGGGCAAGTGCTCGACCAGCGCGGTGGCGAACGGGCTGTTCCTCGAATCGCCGTCGGACGCAGTCGAACCGGCCTTTGCCGCGAAGGCGATCATGGTGTTGGGGCTGGTCGGCTCGACCTTGGCGAGTCCGCGTCCGATCGCGCGCGAAGCCAGCGTCCGCTTCATGGTCTTGGAAAACGGATTGTCGCGGCAGGCATCCAGGATGATCAGGCGCAGCTGTTTGGCCGGCTCTACCGCGAACAGCGCGCGCTCCACCGGGATGGTCTCGTCGAGTACGTCGCCATCCGTCTCCAGCGTCGCGTCGATCGGAATGAGATAGTTGGTGCCTTCCAGCTCGATGCCGTGGCCGGCGTAATAGATCACCGCCATATCGGCATCGCGGGTCCTGCCGGCGAACTCGCGCAACATGCGCCGCATCTCGCTGGCGCTGAGATCCAGCCTGACATCGACGGAATCAAAGCCCGCCTTCTTGAACATGCCGCCGACCAGAGTTGCATCGTTGACGGGATTGCCGAGCTTGGGCGCGCTCTTGTAGGCGGAATTGCCGATGACAAGCGCCACCCGCCGGTCCGCATGGGCCGGTCCGCAGGCGAGGCCAATGGCCAAAATCAACAAAACAAATATCCGAAACGGAATCACTTGCGTCCCCCCGGATGCAATTCCACGAGACTATTCGGACCATGGCTCAATTGCCAATTCTTCCTATGTGATATTTGTCACATAAGGGGCTCTATCGGGGTATGGACAATGCGGCGAAGCGTCGCCCTGCTCTCGAACTGACGCCAAGGCCGTCTGTTTGGCCCGTTACATTTGCACCACCTCGTGGCGCATCACGAACGGTGCAAGCAGTGCGTGCACCTCGCTCGCAACCGCCTCGCGCTGATCCGCCGGCAGGCCCGCGAGCGTCACGGTGGCGATCGAACCGTGGCTGCCGTGAGCGCCGACCCTGACCTTGCAGTCGATGCCGCGCTCAGTGAGCGGCGTCAGCACCTTCGTGAACACGCGCTGGGCTGCGTCCCAGCGCAGCTGCGGCTTGAACACCTTGCCGACGCCCGTCACCGGCATCGGATCGATCGGGATGACCTGCACCGGGACAGCTGCGCGCTCCGGCGTACGCTCGCGCACCCATGTCTCCAGCTCGCCCGGTTCGACGGTCGCGCCCGGCTTCAGCTGCACATAGCCCACCGGCAGCTCGCCGGCATAGGCGTCGGGTTGGCCGACCACGGCGGCAAAGCCGACGGCGGGATGCCGGAACATGATCTCCTCGATCGGCGCCGGATCGATGTTGTGGCCCCCGCGGATCACGAGATCCTTGGCGCGGCCGGTGATCCAGAGATAGCCGTCGGCATCGAGCCGGCCAAGATCGCCGGAATTGACCCAGACCTCGTCGACGAAGGCACCCTTGCTGTGCTCGTCGTTGAGATAGCCGCCGAACACGCCTGGGCCAGCCATGATGACGACGCCAATCTCGTCCGGCGCGCAGTCGCGGATCAGCTTGCCCTCGGCATCGAGCTGGACGATGCGGACCCGCGCGTAAGGCATGGGAAGGCCGACCGAACCGAGCTGGATCGGCCGCGACCGATAGGCCAGCGTGTGCACGCTCGAGGTCTCGGTCATGCCGTAGACCTCGACGACCGGCAGCTTGAGCTTGTCCTGGATCGCAGAACCCACCGCGACCGGGATCGCGGAGCCGCCACCGGCTGCATATTTCAGGCTGGAGATGTCTGCATTGCCAGGCGGTACCGCGAGCGTCGCGGCGAGTACCGTCGGCACGCTCGACAGCGCCTCCGGCTTGAAGCGCTCGACCAGTTGCCAGATGTTCTTCACCGCATTCGGGTTGCGCCATCCGCTCGGCGACAGCACGACCAGCGAACCGCCAGCCGACAGCGTCGTCAGCACCTGCGTCAAGGAGCCCCCGACGTGAAACAGCGGCATGCCGAACAGCATGTTGGCGCCCGGCTTCGACTTCAGCAGCAGATTGAGCGCCCAGGCCTGATAGACTTGGTTGGCATGCGTGTGCCGCACCAGCTTTGGCGTGCCGGTGGTGCCGCCGGTGTGGAAATAGGCGGCGATGTCGCTGCCGAGAATCTTGCGTCCGCTGATAAGGCGGTCCGAAGGCTGCGGCTTGATGAGGTCGTTGAAGGCAAAGATTCCTCTCGCCGGATCGCCAGCACCGAACACCTGCACGATCGCCTTGAGCTGCTTGAGTTGCGGCCTGATCTGCTCGACTTTCTGCCAGATGTCGGTGCCCGGCATCGGCCCGAGCGCCACCAGGATTTTCGTATTCGCGGCCTCGAGGATCTCCGCGATCTGGTGCGGCTCCAGGAGCGGATTGACGGGATTGGCGATGCCGGCGGCCTCCGCGCCGAACAGCGTCACGAAGGCGTCCGGCACCAGCGGCAGCATGAAGCTGACGACGTCGCCCTTCTCCACGCCGAGTGCGTGAAACATGTTGGCGGCTTGCGTGACGCGCGCGATGAAGTCGCGGTACGTGACCACGACCGGCGTGTCGGCGGGATCGGCATTTTGCAGGAACTGGATCGCCGGCCCGTCGGGATTGCGGACCGCACCCAGCCTGATGGCGTCATAGGTGCTGTCGGCCGCGACGCGATCGGCGTAAGGGACCTGCTCGAAGGCTCGAACCTCGGCGTCCGTCGCCAGGTCCGGATAGTCGCTGCCGATGAGCCGATCGAGCGCGTGGATGCCCGCCATGGAATTCCGTCCTCCCTCAGATGCATGTCCGCGCCCCCTGTCTTTTGACATTTTGGTTTGGCGTGGCCTCGACCGATGGGCCGGCCGAGCACGGGCAGAATGATGCATGATTTGGCGTTCGTCCATGACCTAACGGCCTCGGACTGTGGTGAGAGGCTTTTGAACCTGCGCGCCCGATCCGGGGACCAAGAACTGGCATAGGCTCACATGCCGGCGTCCTCGCCAGCGCCCTGGCGCAAGACTGAGGTGATCATGACTACGCCCCCGCGGGATTGCGCTACCCGGCTGTTCATCGCGCTCGCCGTGACAGCGGGGATCATGACATCGGTGATCGCCCTGCCCCGCGCGGCACTTGCCGAGGACGGCCAGCTCGACAAGATGCGCGCCAAAATCTCGGCCTTCATCGGCGACAAGATGGAGAAGCTCGGCGGGTCACGCATCGTCTACAAGGTGGACACCGATGGCCTGCGCGAGAGCGTAGTCACGGATTTGCGCGACGACGTCTACAAGAACCTGCGCGAAGGCAAGATCGCCTTCTCCGGTCTTGCGATCCGCGACGGCGGCGTCGAGTTGAAGATTGCCGACGTCAAGGGCCGCGAGCAACTCGCGCGCAAGCTCGCGTCGGCCGCGGAAGGATTGCCGTCGCATGCACTCGCCGTGACCGACGGCGACGGACTGGTCAGGCTCGTGCCGACCAATGCGGCATCCGCCGCGCGGTTGCACGAACTCGTCGAAGATGCCATCGCCATGATCGAGCAGCGTCTGAAGGAGGCCGGCGTCCAGCTGGCCAGCGTCCAGCCCGATGGGACCGACCGCATCCGCATCTTCCTGCCCGGTGTGATGGAGCCCGAGCGCGTCACCGCGGTCTTCGCCCGCAGGGTCAAGGTCGGCTTCCGCCTGATCGACCTCTCGGTGCCGCCGGAGCAGGCGCAATCCGGCACGCCACCGGCAGGCACGGAAGTCCTGCCCGGCTTCAAGGACAAGAGCCTTTATCTGGTCGCCAAGGACAGCGTGCTCGACGGCGACGACATCAGCTATGCGGGCCCGGGGTTTGCGAACGCCACGAAAGAGCCGATCGCCTCGTTCCGCTTCAACGGCCGCGGCACGCGGCGCTTTGCCCACATCACCGAAGAGAATATCGCAAAGCCCTTCGCCATCGTGCTCGACGGCAAGGTGATCTCCGCCCCCATCATCCGCGAGCCCATCACCGGCGGCTCGGGCCAGATCTCCGGCAATTTCACCCTGGAGGAAGCAAACAGCGTCGCCATGCTGCTGCGCGCTGGTTCACTGCCGGGGCACCTCGGCTTGGTCGAGCAGGAGGTCGTGCCGCCCGCCAAGCCCTAAGGCGGGGGGATCGCCCCACGCCCACGCCTGGTCCCCCTCGCCCGGTCGGCCGCCGAGGTCGACCACGCCGAGGCTCGTACCCACTGGCCCCCGAATCGCGGGCGCGCCACGGCCATATGCACCGCCAAACAGGCAATTGCCGAAACGCCCGATCAGGCTAAAATTTGCCTCTTGCGGCACGGCGGCCCAAAACTTCATTCAAGCGGTCGTCGTTCGATTTCGGCTATAGGTGTCGAGAATACCGACCGAGACTGAAGGCCTTACGCGGGGATAGTACCATGCCGTCCGGCAGCACAGACATTTCGTCGATCCTCGACCGCATTCTCGAGGCGGCGACGGATAACCTCAGGATCGCGAAGATCCTGGTCCAGATGGGCCTCGATCCAAACAACGTCACCTATGACTCGATCTTCAATCGGATGCTGGAGATCTTCGTCCAGAACATCACGTTGGCCAATATGTTCGCCGCGGTCGGCGCCGGCTTCTTCGTCGCCACCCTCCTGATGCGAACGATGGTGCCGCTGCGCGTCGCCAACATGGTCGGCTGCGCGTTCTTCGCCGTCTTCGGCGCGCTCTCCGCCAACGTGTCGACCTTCCTGCTCTATCTCCTGCTGCTACCGATCAACGCCTTGCGCCTGCGGCAGATGCTCAAGCTCGTCAAGAAGGCGCGCCATGCAGCCGAAGGCGACATGTCGATCGAATGGCTCAAGCCGTTCATGACCGAACGCAAATATCGTCGCGGCGATACGCTGTTCAAGCTGCGCGATCCGGCTAACGAGATGTTCCTCACCGTCACCGGCAAGTTCCTGGTCAAGGAGATCAACATCGAGATCCTGCCCGGAACGCTCATGGGCGAACTCGGCTTCCTCACGCCGGACAACCGGCGCACCGGAACGGTCGAATGCATCGAGGACGGCCAGGTGCTGACGATCACCTACGACCGGCTGCTCGAGATCTACTTCCAGGACCCGCAGTTCGGCTATTACTTCCTGGTGCTGACCAGCCAGCGGCTGCTGCAAAACATCGAGCGCCTGCAGAAGCAGCTGGCAACAGAGAGGGCCGCCACCACGAACAGGATCGCGTGAGCGATCGCCTCGCCGCTCAGTCCAAGAGCAGCGCCATGCCCGGGTCGCCCTTCTCCATCGCACGCCGATAGCCCGCCCGCGCACTGATGCGGCCGAGATATTTGACCACGTTCGGAGAGCGCTGGAGGTCATAGGGCTGGAAGTAGCGCATCGTGGTCAGCGAGAAAACTGTCATGATGTCGGCGGTCGTGAAGGCGCTGCCCGCAAGATATTCGGCCTCGCGAAGCCTTGCGTCGAGAAGATCGTAGGCCTGATCGAGACGCCCCTTCATCGCGAGCAGGGTCGGATTGTCCTTGGCGAGATCGAGCCGGTTCAGGATCATCATCCGTCCCATACCGGGTTGCAGGCTGCCATTGGCGAAATGAACCCAATACAGAAACTGCGCGAAGGCGGGATCAGTGGGACCGAGCACGAGTCGGCCGTTGCCATATTTTGCAACGATGTAGTCGACGACGGCGCCGGATTCCGCGAGCACCAACTCGCCGTCGGTGATCACAGGCGCCGTGCCGGCCAGATGCAGCGCCTTGTACTCGGCCGGAGCCAGCATGGTGACGGGATCGCGCGCATAGCGCTTCAACTCGTAGGGAATCCCCAGCTCCTCGCACAGCCAGACGATACGCTCGGACTGCGACTTGCCGAGATGATGGACGGTGAGCATGAGACCTCCTGCGATCGCAATTGGATAGTTCGTGACCCCACACCTTACTCCGTCATTGCGAGCGCCGCGAAGCAATCGCGGGCGCGATGCTTCCTCCCATGTCCGCCCTACCCCGCCTCGTCCGTCACCATCCGCGCCACAATGCGGTCGCGGCGGATGAAATGGTGCCACACAGCGGCGATCACGTGAATCGCGATCAAGGCGAGCAGCACATAGGCAAAGAGGATGTGGCGGTCTTCATAGACGCCAGCCGCCGCGCGGTCGGGAGCCGTGAATTGCGGCACGTGAAACAGGCCGAAGAAGTTCGAATAATCAGGTGCCTGCGCACCGGAATGCGCCCAGCCGAGCATGGTGACGATGATGACAGCGAGGTAGAGCGCGCCGTGGCTGACATGGGCGGCGACCTTCTGCCAGCGCGAGGTCCCGGCCGGCATGATCGGCGTCGGGTTGACGAGGCGCCACACCAGGCGCAGCACGGTGAGCAGCAGGATCACATAGCCGATATCGGCGTGGATCGAGCGGTAGAAGAAGCGGTCGGGACGCGCCGGGATGTGGTTCATCCACCACCCGAAGCCGATCATGCCGATGATGGTCAGCGCCAGACTCCAGTGCAGCCATCGGGAAATGCTGCCCCAGCCGTGACTGGTATTTCTGATCATGTCGGTGCTCCGGAGTTTTGCGGGCCTGTCCCTATCCGCACCGCCGTACGGCAGCTGATACCGGGAACATGTGGCCGTCGCGAAATTGAATCGTTCCAAAATAGGCGTAAGTGCCCTTGCCGCAAAACCGCCCCAAAAACCGAATGGTAACCATGGCGGGCTAGAGTGTTCACGTGACCCATTCTCCGACGATTCTGGTGTTCGATTCCGGCCTTGGCGGGCTCACGGTCCTGCGTGAGGTCGTGGCCGCGCGCTCCGACGCGCATTACGTCTACGTCGCCGACGACGCCTTCTTCCCGTATGGCCACCATAGCGAGGACGAGATCATCGCCCGCGTGGTGCCGCTGATGGGGGAATTGATCGGCACGCACGATCCTGACCTCGTCGTGATCGCCTGCAACACGGCGTCCACCCTGGTCCTATCGCATCTGCGCGCCGCTTATTCCCTGCCCTTCGTCGGCACGGTGCCGGCGATCAAGCCGGCCTGCGCGCAATCGAGGAGCCGGCGCGTGTCGGTGCTCGGCACCAGGGGCACCGTGAAGCGCGAATACACCAAGGCGCTGATCCGCGATTTCGCACAGGGTTGCGAGGTGACACTGGTCGGCTCGCCCGAGCTGGCCGCGCTGGCTGAGGCAGAGCTCAGCGGCTCTCCCGTCAGCGACGACGCCATCCTCGCCGAGCTCGCCCCGTGTTTCGTGGGCGATGCCGGGGACGCAGGCGCACGCACCGACACCGTGGTGCTCGCCTGCACGCATTACCCGCTGCTGCTCGACCGGCTGAAAAAGCTCGCCCCCTGGCCGGTCGACTGGATTGATCCGGCGCCCGCGATCGCCCGCCGCGTCTCGGATCTGCTCGGGCCGCACACCGGTGGCATCGCGCAATCCGGCGCCGAAATGATCTTCACCTCGAACCGCGTGCATGGCCTTTCGGCCATGCTGACGCCGTTCTTCGGCGGCCGCATTCCAGCCTGATCTTGCGCCTCGACGCCCCGCTGCTAGGGTCCGCCGTCGTCGTTTCCTACAGGTTCTTCCCATGTCCGTCCCGACCACGCCGCTCAACCGTCTTCGCCAGCTCTGGCGCGAGGGTCGTCCTGCCTTCGGCGCGATCGCGACGATCCCGAGCGTGCAGACCGTGCAGATCATGGCGCGCTCTCTCGACTGGATCATCGTCGATCTCGAGCACGGGCCGATTGGACTGACCGAAGCACATGCGATGATCGCGGCCACCACCGGCACCCCATGCACGCCGCTGGTGCGCATCGCGGCGAACGAGCCATGGCTTGCGAAGGCACCGATGGACATCGGCACCTTCGGCATCAATTTCCCGATGATCACCAATAGCGCGGAGGCTGAGAAAGCGGTGCGCAGCGTGCGCTATCCGCCACGCGGCGATCGGCTCTGGGGTCCGTTCCATGCGCCATTCCGCTGGGGCCAGTCGATGCCGGAC
Source organism: Bradyrhizobium sp. CAR08 (assembly GCF_052871955.1). Classification (NCBI taxonomy): domain Bacteria; kingdom Pseudomonadati; phylum Pseudomonadota; class Alphaproteobacteria; order Hyphomicrobiales; family Nitrobacteraceae; genus Bradyrhizobium; species Bradyrhizobium sp. CAR08. The sequence continues at coordinate 125,214 of NZ_JBIXJX010000008.1, read as the reverse complement.
TACATGGCCAGCGCCGACGACGAGATGATCTGCATGATCACGATCGAGCACGTCGACGCCGTCAACCGCATCGACGAGATCATGGCCACGCCCGGCATCGATGTAGCTGTGATCGGCCCCGGCGATCTCGCCACCTCCATCAACAAGCGCGGCCAGATGGACGATCCGGAATTGCTGGAGCTGGTGGCGCGGGCCGAGGCCGGCATCCTCAGAAGCGGTGTGCCGATCGGCGGTGTAGCGCGGACCGCAGATCAGGCCAACCAGCTGGTCGACCGCGGCTACCGCGCGATCGCGCTCGGCTTCGACTGGTCGCTATTCCAGCGCGGCATCATGGCAGCGTTCGAGGGGATCAAGCGCTAGCCATTGAGTCTTGCCGGGAACCGCGGCGCTGCTAGGGTCGGCCGTTCCAGGGAGGAAAAACCATGCTCAAAAAGACTTTGCTCGCTCTCGCCTTCACCGGCCTCGCTGTTGCGGCCTTCGCCCAGCAGCCCGGCATCAAGCGCACCCCGCTCCAGAAGGTCGAGTTTCCCGATGGCTACAACACCATCACGGCCATCGCGGAGGTTCCGGCGGGCGGCGCGGCCGGACGTCATACCCACCCGGGCATCGAGACCGGCTACGTGCTCGAAGGCGAACTGAATCTCCTCATCGACGGGCAGCCGGAAAAGACGCTGAAAGCCGGCGATTCCTACCAGATCCCGGCGGGCGTCGTGCATGACGCCAAAGCCCACGGCGATAAGGCTATGAAAGTGCTTGGAGTTTACGTCGTCGACAAGACCAAGCCGCTGGCCTCGCCCGCGCCCTGATGCGGCGAACCGACCGGCCCCATGCGGGTTGGTTCGTGCTAGAGCAGGCGGCGAGCGGGGACCCCGCTCGCTGCACAAACTTTAATCAGGGGAAACCAAAGAGCGATGCGCGGGACGCCCAAGACCATTTCGCTGCCGCGTCGCCTGATTATCGACCTCATGCAGGCCTCGATGGGCGTGCCCTTCGTGTCCCTGTCCCGTTCGCTCGATATTGGCCCTCTGCTGGAGGCCCGCGCGGGCGCGATGGCGCCAGCCGGCTGGGCCGCCATGTTCGTCAAGGCTTTTGCCCTCGTCGCCAGGGACGAGCCGGTCCTGCGTACCGTCTATGCCAAATGGCCCTGGCCGTCGCTTTACGAGCTGCCGAAGAGCGTAGCGTCGGTGGCCATTGCGCGGGTCGAGGGCGGCGAGGAATGCGTGATCCCGCAGCGAATCGCGGCTCCCGAGGCCATGACGCTGACTGCGATCGACGCCGAGATCCGGCACGCCAAGACCGCCCCGATCGACGAAATTCCCATGTTTCGCAAGATCATGCGGGCGACCCGCCTGCCGCTGCCGTTGCGGCGGCTGTCCTGGGCGATCGGGCTGAATTTCGGCCGGCAACGCGGCAACTGGTTCGGCAGCTTCGCGGTGAGCTCGGTGGCCGCCTATGGCGGTGGCGAGCTTCACCCGATCACGCCCGGCCCCTTCATCGTCAGCTATGGGGTGGTCGGGCCTGACCAGACCATCCATGTCGTGATCCGCTGGGATCACCGGGTCACCGACGCCGCCCCGATCGCCCGGGTCCTGACCCGGCTGGAACAGGTCCTGAACACTGAAATCGCTGCCGAATTGCGTGCGGCCGGGTCGAAGCCGATCCGGGCAGTCGGAACGTGATTCCGGGCCATTCGCATTGACAGCGAGCCCCAAATCCCCCTAAAAGCCGCTTGCTCGCGGGCCGATTTCGGCCCGCGAAGCGTTTCGCGACCCGTGGTCCTGTCCCTTAAGCTTTGGGATCGGACCTGTCAGTGCCGGGCTAGCCCGTCACACAGGAGGGCGCGTTTCCTCAAACCAAGTACCTGAAGAGGACGCGATGACTAAGCGCAGTGAGGCGAAGTACAAGCTCGATCGCCGTATGGGCCAGAACATCTGGGGCCGCCCCAAGAGCCCCGTGAACCGCCGCGAATACGGCCCCGGCCAGCACGGCCAACGCCGCAAGGGCAAGCTCTCCGACTTCGGCGTGCAGCTCCGCGCCAAGCAGAAGCTGAAGGGCTATTACGCCAACATCTCCGAGCGTCAGTTCCACAGCATCTACGTCGAGGCCAGCCGCCTCAAGGGTGACACCGGCGAGAACCTGATCGGCTTGCTCGAGCGCCGTCTCGACGCGGTTGTGTACCGCGCCAAGTTCGTCTCGACGATCTTCGCCGCGCGCCAGTTCATCAACCACGGCCACGTCAAGGTGAACGGCCGCAAGGTCAACATCTCGAGCTATCTGGTCAAGCTCGGCGACGTGATCGAGGTCAAGGAAGCCTCCAAGCAGCTCGCCCACGTCCTCGAAGCCAGCCAGCTCTCCGAGCGTGACACCCCCGACTATCTCGAAGTCGACCATGGCAAGATGACCGCGAAATACATTCGCATCCCGCACCTCTCCGACGTGCCGTTCCCGGTGCAGATGGAGCCGCATCTGGTCGTCGAATTCTATTCGCGCTAAGATCTGAATATCGAAAGGCCCCGGTTCGCCGGGGCCTTTTTTGCTTAAAGAGCCACACTTCAGTGGCCGTTTACCTTCAGGAGGCGTCGCATGCTCTATACCCCTCCCCCGATCGATCCCAAGGCGCCGCCGGTGCGCATCAATCTGCTCTCGGACACGCAGACAAAGCCGACACCTGCGATGCGCGAGGCGATGGCGCGGGCGGAGGTCGGCGACGAGCAGGTCGGCGACGATCCGACCGTGAACGCCCTGTGCGAGCGCGTGGCCGAGCTGCTCGGCAAGGAAGCCGCGGTGTACATGCCGTCAGGCACGATGTGCAACGTCACCGCGACGCTGGTGCATTGCCGCCCCGGCGACGAGATCCTCGCCCATGAGAGCGCCCACATCATCGCGCGCGAAGGCGGCGCGCATGCCGCGATCGGCGGCTTTCAGGTCACGCAGCTGAAGGGACCCGACGGCCAGTTCACGCCGGAGACCTTTCGCAGAGCGCTGCATCCGCGTACCCGCTACCAGCCGCCGCAGACGGTGGTCAGCGTCGAGCAGACCGCCAATATCGGCGGCGGTACGGTCTGGAAGAAGGCCGCGCTCGACGAGATCGTCGCGATCGCGAAACAACATGGCCTCGTCACCCACATGGACGGCGCGCGCCTGCTCAATGCCACAGTTGCGAGCGGCATCTCTCCGCGCGACATGACCGCGGGGTGGGATTCGGCCTGGATCGACTTTTCGAAGGGCTTGGGCGCGCCGATCGGAGGCGTGCTCGCGGGCTCGCGCGCCTTCATCGATGCGGTCTGGCAGTGGAAGCAGCGCCTCGGCGGCTCGATGCGACAGGCCGGAATCTGCGCGGCGGCTTGCATCTACGCGCTCGACCATCATGTCGATCGGCTCGCCGACGATCACGCCAACGCGCGCGCGCTCGCCCGCGGACTGTCGCAGATCGCAGGCATCGAGGTGCAGGAGCCCGAAACCAACCTGGTGTTCTTCAAGCCCGATGGTACCGGCATTCCCGGCGACAAGATGGTCGCGGCGCTGCGCCAGCGCGGCGTGACGCTTGCGATGATGGATGGCCGCATCCGCGCCTGCACGCATCTCGACGTCAATGCGAGCCAGGTCGAGGAGACGATCGGATATATCCGCGAGATCGTGCGCGGAGCGTAATCACCGCCCCATCGCCTGGTAGATCAGCGTCTTCAGCGCCAGTTGAATCCGGCCGCGCTGCGTCGGGGTCTGCACCATGAAGATCCCGAACAGATCGTCCTCGGGATCGATGAAGAAGAACGTGCCGCCGACGCCGTCCCAGCGATATTCGCCAAGCGGCCACGTTGTTCCAGGAGGCACCGAGGTGCGCACGGCGAAGCCGAGGCCGAAGCCGGAAGACCCGCCCGGATAATAGTTCTGGTCGCGCGCGATCTTCGTCTCGGGGCCGATGTGATCCGACGCCATCAGCGCAATGGTCTCGGGCTTGAGATAGCGTCGGCCGTCATAGGTGCCGCCATTCAGCAGCATCTGGGCGAAGCGGGCGTAGTCGCCGATCGTACCGACCATGCCGCCGCCGCCCGATTCCCAGGTCGCAGGCCGCCTGATGTCGCGGACCTGCGTCGTCGGATTGATGTTGCGATCCTCCGGCATCGGCTCGGCGATGCGCGGGAATTTGGCGGGATCGGCGACGAAGAAAGCCATCTCGGTCATGCCGAGCGGATCGAGCAGCCGCTCCTTCTCGAACTGCAGCAGCGTCTTTCCCGCAATGATTTCGACGACGCGGCCGAGCACGTCGGTGGAATAGCCGTAATCCCACACCGTGCCGGGCTGCTCGACAAGCGGCAGCGTGGCGATCTTGGCGGCGAATTCGGCGTTGGTCAGATCGCTGTTGAAGAGATTGGCGTTCGCATAGAGCTCGCGCACCATGCCGCCGCCGTAATAGCCGTAAGGCAGCCCCGAGGTGTGGCGCAGCAGATCCTTGATCGTGATGGGTCGCTCCAGCGGCTCCAGCACCAGGGCGACTTTGCCGTCCTCGGCCTTCTTCTCGATGCCGACCTTCATGCCGGCGAAGGCCGGAATGTATTTCGAGACGGGATCGTCGAGCGACAGCTTGCCCTCCTCGACCAGCATCATCGCCATGACTGAGGTAACCGGCTTCGACATCGAGTAGAGGCGGAAGATCGTGTCCGCGCTCATCGAGAGTTCGGTCGCGACGTCGCGGACGCCGAAATTCTGATAATAGACCGGCTTGCCGTGCTGCTGAAGCAGCAGGATGGCTCCGGGGATCTTGCCGGTGGCGACCTCGTTGCGGATGTAGTCGGAAACCTTCGCCAGCCCCGCGGGCGAGAGCGTGTGGACGGCAGGTCTCTCGGAACCTGCCTTCGCAACGATGCCGCCGGCGAGTAGGACGAGCGCCGCGATCAATGCGCGGCGCCCGAACATGTCAATTCTCCATCGCTTCATAAACCAGCTGCTTCAATGTTCGCTGCACGCGCTGGCGCTCGGTCGGGGTCTGCTCCAGCAGCACGAAGAACATGTCCTGCTTGGGGTCGACCACGAAATAGCAGCCGGAGGCGCCATCCCATTTCAATTCGCCGAGATCGCCGGGCGGCGGCGGTTTTGCGTTGCCGGGGTCGGTGCGCACCGCGAGTCCGAGACCGAAACCAAAACCGTCGCCGGGGAAATAAAAATAATCGCGATCGACGCCCGACTTGGGGCCGATCTGGTCGGTCACCATCAGCTTGAACGTCTCGGGCTTGAGAATGGTCTTGCCGCCGAGATTGCCGCCCTGGAGCAACATCTGCGTAAAGCGCTCATAATCGGCCATGGTTGTGACCATACCGCCGCTGGCGAACTGGATCTTCTTGACGACCGTCGGATCGTTGATCCGCCCGACCCGGAAATCGCTGTCGTTCGGCACCGGCTGCGCCAGCAGCTTCTGCTTCTCCGGATCCGTGACGAAGAAGCCGGTGTCGACCATGCCGAGCGGGTCGAGCAGCTTCTCCCGTTCGATCTCGATGAGCGGCTTGCCGGCCGCGACTTCCATGACCCGCGCCAGGATGTCGGTGGAATGGCCGTATTGCCACAGCGCGCCCGGCTGGTTGTGCAGCGGCAGTTTTGCGATGCGCTCGGCGAACTCCGCGAGGTCGAAATCGCCGGCATAGATGTTGGCGTCGCGATAGGCCTTGCGGACCAGGCTGTCGCCATAGAAGCCGTAGGTGACGCCCGAGGTGTGCGTCATCAAATCGCGCACCGTCATCGGCCGGTTGGGCGGCACGAGCTCGAGCGACTTGGTGCCGTCCTCGGCCTTCTTCTCGACGCCGACTTTCACATTGGCGAAGGAGGGAATGTATTTCGAGACGGGATCGTCGAGCTTGATCGTACCTTCCTCGATCAACTTCACTGCAACGACGGAAGTGATCGCCTTGCTCATCGAGAACAGGCGGAAGATCGTCTTGTCGGTGATCGGCGCCTTGCTGACCGCGTCCTGCACGCCGAAGACTTCGTGGTAGACGGGCTTGCCATGTTGCTTGATGAGGACGTTTGCCCCTGCGATCTTGCCGGTCGCGACCTCGTTCTTGAAGAACTCGGTTATCCTCGCGAGCTTGTCCGGATTGAAATGCGCGCCGGCCGGAATCTCGTAGGTGCCCTCCGCCCGCGCGAACGACATCGTACCCAACGATACAAGCGCGGCGCAGACCAGCGCGCGCAGTCCAGACTGTGAAATCATATCCCCTCCCCGGAACATGGCCCGGCGGAGTGTACCGACCACGTCATCAGGCACAAGGGCCGCCTTACCGCGCCAAAGCGTCCGCGTGCAGAGCCGCGCTCTTTTCCGAGAAACAGCAAAATATGACGTCGACGACCAGCGGCGCGGCTGGCAGGGCCTCAATGGTCGCACAGACTGCAATCTTCGCGGCCTGGTCGGCTGGAAAGCCGTAAACCCCGGTCGAAATCGCGGAGAACGCCACGGAGGTCAGCTGATTGGCCCCGCAGAGCTCAAGCGCACGGCGATAACAGGAGCCTAGCGCCTCTGCCTCACCGCGAGTGCCGCCGTGCCAGACCGGACCGACTGCATGGATGACATGACGCGCAGGAAGAAGGTAGCCCTTCGTGATCTTGGCATCGCCGGTCGGGCATCCTCCGAGCTTCCGGCACTCGGCTGGAAGCTCGGGCCCGGCCGCCCGATGGATCGCGCCATCCACGCCGCCCCCACCCAGGAGCGACGTGTTGGCCGCGTTGACGATGGCGTCAACGCTCAGCGTGGTGATGTCAGCAACGATGACCTTGAGCTCCGCGCCGCCGATCCGGCGCGTCAGCTGGGTCACGTATCAGGCCGCGACAGCGACGCCCTTTTCGGAGAAGAGCTGCTGCAATTCACCGGCTTGGAACATCTCGCGGACAATGTCGCAGCCGCCGACGAACTCGCCCTTCACATAGAGCTGCGGAATGGTCGGCCAGTTCGAATAGTCCTTGATGCCGTTGCGCAGTTCGGCGGATTCGAGAACGTTGAGGCCCTTATAGCCGACGCCGATGTGGTCGAGGATCTGGACGACCTGGCCGGAGAACCCGCACTGCGGAAATTGCGGTGTGCCCTTCATGAACAGAACCACGTCGTTCGACTTCACTTCGTTGGCGATGAATTCCTCGATGCTCATATCCGTGTCCTTATGGGGCGGAGCCCACTCCAATTGCTTCGGGCTGGCTCCGCCGATCTAACCCGATACCTGGGTATATATGTAGCCCAAACCGTTGTGCATCCAAAGTAAAATGGCGGCGAGCTGCCTCTTGTGGACCGCTCTCGGCTGCACCGGCCCATTACATGATGCCACGAATATCATCGTCAGGGAGGACTTTCATACCGTCACGGAGCCCCTATCTAGGACGAACCCGGCGTTTTGGAACCCGTCCACACCAACAACGTTCTCTTGTCCTGTCTGGAGAAAAACGTGACGAAACAAGCCTCCGCTCCGGCCCCCGCTCCGTCACTGTCGGCCGATTTGGGCGGCCTTGCCCAGAGGCTGGAAGGCGCGTTTCTCGCCGTTCGCGACGAGACGGAGCGCCGGGCCGCGCCGCTGTCGCCGGAGGACCAGCAGATCCAGTCCATGCCGGATGCGAGCCCGACGAAATGGCACAGGGCGCACACCACGTGGTTCTGGGAGCAGTTCGTGCTCGGCGAGCACTGTGCGGGCTACCGGCCCTTTCACCCTGACTTCGCCTTCCTGTTCAATTCCTATTACGTCAGCGCCGGTCCGCGCCATTCCCGCAATCACCGCGGCGACATCACCCGTCCGAGCGCCGATCAGGTCGGCGCTTATCGAAAACATGTCGACGCTGCCGTCGTGAAATTCTTCCGCGACGCCGGCGAGGACAAGCTTCGCGAGATCGCGCCGCTGGTCGAGGTCGGCCTCAATCACGAGCAGCAGCATCAGGAATTGATGTTCACCGACATCCTGCACGCCTTCGCGCAGAACCCGATCCCGCCGGCCTATGATCCGGACTGGCGCTTCCCGGCCGCGACGCCGGCCAGCGAGAATTGGCTGACGCTGAACGAAGGCATCCACACCGTCGGTCACGTCGATGATAGTTTTCATTTCGACAACGAGAAGCCGGCACACCGCGCCCTCGTCGGCCCGGTCAAGCTCGCACGCAATCTCGTCACCAATCGCGAATGGCTCGCCTTCATGCGTGACGGGGGCTACCGGACCGCAACGCTGTGGCTGATGGACGGTTTTGCGGCCGTGAACAACGAGGGCTGGGACTGCCCCGGTCATTGGCGCGAGATCGACGGCCAATGGCATGTGATGACGCCGGCCGGCCTTAAGCCGGTCGATCCCGACGCGCCCGTCTGCCACGTCAGCTATTACGAGGCTGACGCCTTTGCGCGCTGGGCCGGAAAACATCTGCCGACCGAGATGGAATGGGAGGTCGCGGCCCGCTCGGGCCAGCTCAACGATGCCTTCGGCATCGTCTGGCAGTGGACGCGATCGTCCTACTCGCCCTATCCCGGCTATCGCGCGATCGAAGGCGCGCTCGGCGAATACAACGGCAAGTTCATGGTCAACCAGCTGGTGCTGCGCGGCTCTTCGCTTGCAACTCCGGAGGGGCACAGCCGTATCACCTATCGCAACTTCTTCTATCCGCACCACCGCTGGCAATTCACGGGACTGCGGCTCGCCGACTACGAGTAAAATTCTCATCCGACGACAAATGCGCGCCGGACAGCGCGTTCAGGAGAGTATCATGAATGTGCACGCCAGCGCCTTGGCCGAAGCCCATCTTCCCGACGAACAGACCACCGCCTTTGCCCGCGAGGCCATCGAGGACCTCTCGCAGCAGCCTAAAAAGCTGTCGCCGAAATATTTCTACGATGCGGCCGGATCTGAATTGTTCGAGGCAATCACGCGGCTGCCGGAATATTACCCGACGCGCACGGAGCTGGCGATCCTGAAGGAGCGCGGCAGCGAGATCGCGAAGATCATTCCGGAGCACGCGGCCCTCGTCGAATTCGGCGCAGGCGCAACCACAAAGGTTCGCCTGCTGCTCAATCACTGCAAGTTCGCGGCCTATGTGCCCGTCGACATCTCCGGCGACTTCCTGACGGCGCAGGCAAACGGCCTGAAGCGGGATTTTCCGTCGCTCGGCATCTACCCGGTGGCAGCCGACTTCACCACGCCGTTCGAGCTACCCAAGGCGGTGGCGACGATGCCCAAGGTCGGGTTCTTCCCGGGCTCGACGATCGGCAATTTCGAGCCGCATGAAGCGCAGGCCTTCCTGAAGAGCGCACGCGCTATTCTGGGCCGCGGCGCACAAATGATCATCGGCGCCGATCTCGAGAAGGAGGAGCGCCTGCTCCACGACGCCTATAACGATGCCGCCGGCGTCACCGCGCGCTTCAATCTCAATGTGCTGGTGCGGATCAACCGCGAGCTCGGCGGCAATTTCGACCTCTCCGCCTTCACCCATCGCGCGATCTACAATCGCGAGCGGCACCGCATCGAGATGCACCTGATCAGCAAGAAGAGCCAGACCGTGCGCCTGCTCGGCACCAGCTTTTCGTTCCGCGCGGGCGAGAGCATCCACACCGAGAACAGCTACAAATACAGCATCGAGCGCTTCGCGACGCTGGCGCAAGGCGCGGGTTGGCGGGTGCGCGAGAGCTGGACGGATGCGGCGAAGATGTTCTCGGTGCACGCGCTGGAGGTGGCGGAGTAAGCGCTCCAGCGCCAATGGCGCCGGCTCAATGCTCCCCAGCCTCTTCCACCGTCGATCCCAGCGAGATCGACTCCCATACCGCAACAATGATCATGATCACCGTCGCGGCGACCGACAGCCATAGCGGGGACAGTTCGGCGGCGAACCACCACAGCACCACAAGCAGAATGATGCCGATGCCGTGCGACAGCTGGAGGAAGCCGCGGATCGCGTGCTTGAACAGGATGGTACCGACCAGGAACAGCAAGGGACCGCCGATCGTGCTGACGACGGTCCTGATATCGGAATGGCCGACCGGATGCTTCAGCACCAGCTCATCGGAGACCGCGGTCAGGATGATGCCGGCGACGATCGGCATGTGCAGATAGGTATAGGCGAGCCGCGCCAACCGGCCGGATTCAGCGGATTTCGAGATGCGCTCGGCGCCGGCCTCGGCGCCCTTGTGGAAATAGACCCACCACATCGCGATGCTGCCGACCAGCGCGGAGACGAAGGCCAAAATGTTGTCCGCGGTCCAGTCAAGCTCGGCGAACGTCGCGCCGTTGACGACGACGGCCTCGCCAAGCGCGATGATGACGAACAGCGAGCAGCGCTCGGCCATGTGGCCGCCCTCGACCGCCCAGGCCTCGACCGACGAGAAGCCCAGTTTCGGGACCCAGAAGCGCACCGCCGGCGAGACATATTCGATCGTCAGCGCCACGATCCAGAACCATAGCCGCGCCTCGTCATGGGCGAGGCCGCCCGCGATCCACAACACCGCGGAGACCGAGAGCCAGGTCAGGATGCGGATCGCATTGTGCCGGACCGCAGTTCGATGCCGCGGCGTTGCAAACATCCAGAAGGCGGTGCGCCCGACCTGCATCGTCGCGTAGGCGATCGCAAACCACAGACCCCGCCCCTCGAAGGCGGTGGGGATCGTCGTCGACAGCACGAGGCCGCCCAGCATCATCAGGAAGATCAGGATGCGGACCGGCGTCAGCTCGGGATCGAGCCAGTTGGTGACCCAGGCGGTGTAGACCCACACCCACCATACCGCGAGAAACAGCACCGCGACGTGCACCGCACCGAGTGGCGTGAAATGGTGCAGCAGTGTGTGCGAGACCTGCGTGATCGCGAAAACGAAGACCAGGTCGAAGAACAGCTCGGCATTAGTGACGCGGCTGTGCTGGTTTGGCAGGATGACGCGAAACATCGCGCCGCGCGGATTGTCCGCAGCCATCGTCATCCCCCCGTCACGATCAGATCAAGCGCCCGGCACCCCGGTTTGCAGCGCCAGCGCATGCAGCACGCCGCCCATCTGGCCGCGGAGGGACTGATAGACGATCTGGTGCTGCTGGACGCGGGACTTGCCGCGGAAGGTCTCCGAGATCACGGTCGCGGCATAGTGATCGCCGTCCCCGGCGAGGTCACGGATGGTCACCTCGGCATCGGGGATCGCCGCCTTGATCATCGCCTCGATATCGTGGGCGTCCATTGGCATTCGGGTCGTGCTCCTGTCTCGGCTGCAATCAGCCTTGTCGTCGAATCGCTGCCGGGGTCCGGTTCTACAAAGCCAACCTTCCGGCGCAGCCAAACTTAGCGTGAACGGCCTTCTACGTCACGCCTTCCGGCACTATATCGGTGATCCGATCTGGATAAAGCCACGACAAAGTGCCGCGCGCGGCAGAGTGATCGAAAAAGGCGTGAAATCATGAAGCTTCCAGGGCCCGACCACCCCATCACCATCACCCCAAATCCCCGGCGCGTCCGCGTCACGGCCGGCGATATCGTGATCGCCGAGACCACAAAGGCGCTGACGCTGAAAGAGGCGAAATATCCGGCGGTGCAATATGTGCCGCGACAGGACGCCAACATGGCGCTGCTGGAGCGCACCGACCGCGTCACCCACTGCCCCTACAAGGGGGATGCGAGCTATTACAGCGTCAAGGCGGACGGCAAGACACTGGACAACGCGATCTGGACCTATGAGGCGCCCTTCCCCGCGATGACCGAGATTTCCGGTCATCTCGCCTTCTATCCGGACAAGGTGAAGATCGAGGAAGTGGGGTAGCTGCTTCGTCCCGGCCATCCACGTTTTTGGGCAATCGCGGATACAGAACAACGTGGATGCCCGGGACCCGGCTCCGCCGAGGCTTCGCCGGGCTATAGGTGTTGGGCCGGCGAAGCTTCAGCGAAGACGGCAAGCCCGGGCATGACGACTGTGTGCGTGGGCAGCAGCCCTGCTACGCCCTGAATATCGTGAGCCCCAGGATCAGGAGCACCAGGAAAATCACGACGAATACGTAGAACAGGAAGCGGGCGATGTCGGCGGAGGCGGCCGAGATGCCGGTGAAACCGAGCACGCCGGCTACGATCGAGACAAGTAAGAAGATCAGTGCCCATTTCAGGATCGTCATCGCCAGCTCCGAAATTGTACCGCCCGCCGCGGTCCTCAAGCCCTTTTGGCGAACGCTAACTTCGTCGCAGGGAACTGGTTCCTAGCGGTCTCAGGGACCTGCGGGCGTCCCAAACGACCCTTGCTGAATCCGGTTCCCGGCGGCAAAGTCCGGGCGGGACAGAAGCGCGACCGGGGCGGCCACGATGACGATGTCACATTCAGCGACGATCGGGGCAGAGGCGCACGCGGCGCCGAGGGCCAAGGCGCGCAATCTGTCGCTCGATCGCGCCCGCACCTTCCTGACGCTGGTGGTGCTGCTGCACCACGCCGTGATTCCCTACACCTATTTCGGGCACACCGATCCGGCGTCCTGGGCCGGTTTCGACGTGGTCGTGCTGGCCACCGACAGCTTCTTCATGGCAATGTTCTTCTTCCTATCGGGACTGTTCACCTGGCCGGGCATCGCGCGCAAGGCGCCGTCAGTTTTTCTCCGCGACCGCCTGTTGCGGCTCGGGCTGCCGTTCGCGATCGCGGCGTTCACCGTCATCCCGCTCGCCTATTACGCGATCGCGCTGCGGCACGATCCCGGGCTGAGCTTCACGGCGTTCTGGTGGAAGACGATCACGGTTGGCCCGTGGCCGAGCGGCCCGATCTGGTTCGTGTGGGTGCTGCTGGCATTCGACCTGACCGCGAGCCTGCTCTACCGGGTCTCCGCGCATCTGGTCGACCCGGGCAACCGGGTGTCGCTGCGCGGATTCGACCAGCCGGCCGTATTCTGGCTGCTGCTCGTCGTCGTCACGGCAATCGCCTACGTGCCGGCGCTGCTCTATTTCGGCGGCAGCAAATGGTTCGAGCTCGGGCCGTTCTCGGTGCAGGCGAGCCGCATCCTGCTCTACTTCGCCTATTTCTTTATCGGCGTCAGCGTTGGAGCGGCCAACTTCGATCGCGGCATCCTCAGCGCCGGCGGGCAGTTGCCGAAACAGCGCCGGCTGTGGGTGATCGCCACGCTGATCCCCTACTGCCTGATGTGGGGCATGATCTACATCAAGCGCGAGATCCTCGGTAATCCCGACCCACAACCGCACTGGTATCAGGCGATCTACGGTACGTTCTTCGTGCTGTTCTCAGGCTCGATCCTGCTCGCGATTCTCGCGTTCTTCCTGCACCAGAAGTCGCCGGGCCCGAACCTGCTCGACCGCATGCAGGCGGATGCCTACGGCATCTTCCTGGTGCACTACCCGATCGCGTTGTGGATCCAGTACGCGCTGTTCGACTACGGCCTGCCGGCGATCGTGAAAGCCACGATCGGCTTCGTGCTTACGGTGATCCTGAGCTGGGGTCTGACGGCGGCCTTACGGAAGATTCCGGGGGCGTCGCACGTGTTGTGAGGCGGATACCCGTAGCCCGGATGAGCGTAGCGATATCCGGGAAACCTCACGACAAAGACCCGGATGTCGCTTCGCTCATCCGGGCTACCGGTTCAGCCCCTCAGGCCGCCTTGCCGCCCATATATTCCGGCAGCCAGCGCTCGAACGAGGTCCGCAGCGCCTCGATCGTTACAGGCGCCTCGCCCGCGATCGCGATCGCGTCGCCGCCGGTGGTGCCGATCCGCACGCAGGGCACCTCGCAGCCGCGCATCTTGGCGAGCACGCGGCCGGCCTCGGTCTCAGGCACGGTGACGAGATAGCGCGCCTGGTCCTCGCCGAACCAATAGGCCTGAGGCACCAACGAGGTCGGCGCCGCGAGCAGTTTGGCGCCGATGCCGCTCGCCATCGCCATCTCGGCCAGCGCGATCAGCAGGCCACCGTCGGAGAGATCGTGCACGGCGGTCGCGGTGCCCGCATGGATCATGCCGCGCACGCAGTCGCCGTTGCGCTTCTCAGCCGCGAGGTCGACCGGCGGCGGCGCGCCCTCCTCGCGACCGCAGATGTCGCGCAGGTAAACGGACTGGCCGAGCCAGCCATGGGTCTCGCCGATCAAGAGGATCGCCTCGCCTTCGGCCTTGAAGGCGAGTGACGCCGACTTGGTGAAATCATCGAGCAGGCCGACGCCGCCGATCGAGGGCGTCGGCAAGATCGCGCGGCCGTTGGTCTCGTTGTAGAGCGAGACGTTGCCGGACACGACCGGGAAGTCGAGCGTGCGGCAGGCTTCCGAGATGCCCTTCAGGCAGCCGACGAACTGGCCCATGATCTCGGGCCGCTCAGGATTGCCGAAATTGAGATTGTCGGTGATCGCAAGCGGCTTGCCGCCAACCGCGGTGATGTTGCGCCAGGCTTCCGCCACCGCCTGCTTGCCGCCTTCAAACGGATCAGCCTCGCAATAGCGCGGCGTCACGTCGACGGTCAGTGCCAAGCCCTTCGGGCCGTCCTGCACGCGCACAACCGCGGCATCGCCGCCGGGACGCTGCATGGTGTTGCCGAGAATCACGTGGTCGTACTGCTCCCAGACCCAGCGCTTGCTGCACATATCGGGCGTTCCGATCAGCTTTTCGAGCGCGGCACCGAGACCCATCGGCGCCGCCACCTCGCGCGCATGCACGACCGGCAGCGCGGCGGAGGGGACATGCGGGCGATCATAGAGCGGCGCCTCGTCGCCGAGCTCCTTGATCGGCAAATCGGCCATGACGTCACCGCCATGCTTGACCACGAAGCGCTTGCTCGGCGTGGTGTAGCCGACCACGGCGAAATCGAGGCCCCACTTCTTGAAGATCGCCTCGGCCTCTTTCTCCTTCTCGGGCTTGAGCACCATGAGCATGCGCTCCTGGCTCTCCGAGAGCATCATCTCGTAGGCGCTCATGCCGATCTCGCGCGTCGGCACCGCGTCGAGATCGAGATCGACGCCGAGGTCGCCCTTGGCGCCCATCTCCACCGCCGAACAGGTCAGGCCCGCCGCGCCCATGTCCTGGATCGCGATGACGCAGCCCTTCTCCATGATCTCGAGACAAGCCTCTAACAGCAGCTTTTCGGCAAAGGGATCGCCGACCTGCACGGTCGGACGCTTCTCTTCGGACTTGTCGTCGAACTCGGCCGAGGCCATCGAGGCGCCGTGGATGCCGTCGCGGCCGGTCTTGGAGCCGAGATAGACGATCGGCATGTTCACGCCGGAGGCGGCGGCATAGAAGATCTTGTCGGTATCGGCGAGGCCGACCGCCATCGCGTTGACGAGAATGTTGCCGTCATAGCGGGTGTGGAAACGGACCTGGCCGCCGACCGTCGGCACGCCGAACGAGTTGCCGTAGCCGCCGACGCCAGCGACGACACCGGAGACGAGATGCCGCGTCCTGGCATGCTCCGGTGCGCCAAAGCTCAGCGCGTTGAGGCAGGCGATCGGCCGCGCGCCCATGGTGAAAACGTCGCGCAAGATGCCACCGACACCGGTGGTCGCGCCCTGGTAAGGCTCGATGTAGCTCGGGTGGTTGTGGCTCTCCATCTTGAAGACCACGGCCTGGCCGTCGCCGATGTCGATCACGCCGGCATTCTCGCCCGGGCCCTGGATCACCCAGGGCGCCTTGGTCGGCAAGCCCTTGAGATGGAGGCGCGAGGATTTGTACGAGCAGTGCTCGTTCCACATCGCCGAGAAGATGCCGAGCTCGGTGAAGGTCGGCTCCCGCCCGATCAGCTTGAGAATGCGCTCATACTCGTCGGGCTTGAGCCCGTGGGCGGCAATCAGCTCGGGGGTGATCTTGGGTTCGTTCTTCATGGAATTTGGGCTTTCGACGGCGGTTGGCCGTTCTTAGGAACATCGGACGGCTTGGAAAAGCCCTTTATGGCGCATTTTCCCGCTGTCCCACGTTTTGCGGCCGGGGGCTGCGGGAACAGGAATTGCACAGCGCGGACAGATCGGATTTAAGGACAAAAGACCCGCAATTGAAGGCCCATTTCCTTGCATGAATTGAGCAAAGCGCCCCCGCCTCGCCGCCCCGACCTCCACGTCGCCACCGATGGGGAATTCCAGGGCTGGCGAACCTGGATTCGTGACAGTTTTGAGAGCCATATCGGCCCGTTCTGGCACAAGATCGAGGACGACGGCAGCGTCCGCTCGGCGTTCCGGGTGGAGAAAAAGCACCTCAACGGCTCCGGAAACGTCCATGGCGGCTGCTTCATGGCGTTTGCCGACTATTGCCTGTTCGCGATCGCCACCCACGAACTGGATGGGCCGGCGGTGACCACCAATTTCGCCTGCGACTTCCTCGACGCGGCGCGCGAAGGCGAGCTGATCGAATGCGTCGGCGAGGTCTCCCGCGCCGGCGGCTCGCTGATCTTCCTGCGCGGCAAGCTGATATCGGGCGGGCGGCCTCTCTTCACCTTCTCCGGCACAATCAAGCGGGTGAAGCGGAAGCCGGCACCGCAGCCAAACGCATAGCTCGCCGCCTTCCCTTTTGGCGCCCCCTCGCCCAGACTTGGGTCCAGCGCTGTCGCGCCGGGGAGCAACATCAAGGTGCCGCAGAGCACATCGCCGACGGGGCGGGCCACAGTCTCGCAATTGCCGTCCATGCCCGCCACAGGCGCGCGCAACTGGCGCGACTATGCGCTGCTGTTCGCGCTGGCCTGCTGCTGGAGTTCAACCTATCCGCTGGCGAAGCTCGCGCTGGATACGATCCCGCCCGTGACCTTCATCTCGGCGCGCTCGCTGATCGCGGCCGCCTTCCTGTTCGCGATCCTGTGGATGCGCGGCGTCAGGATCCCGACCGACGCCAAGGCGTGGAAGTTGTTCGCGACCCAGCAATTGATCAACTCGACCTTTCCGTTCCTGATCATCACCTGGTCGCAGCAATATGTGCCGGCGTCGAACACGGTGGTGCTGGCCTCGACCACGCCGATCTTCGCCTTCCTGATCACCTCGCTGATCACGCGTCACGAGCCGGCAACGCTGTTGAAGCTCTTGGGCGCGCTCCTCGGCCTCGCCGGCACAATCGTCATCGTGGGCCTGGATGCGCTGCGCGGCTTCGGCAGCGAGATCGTGGCCGAGATCGCCATCCTGCTCGCCACCATCTCGTTCGCCTGCGCCACGATCTTCGGCCTGCGGCTGTCCGAATACGATCCGATGGTGGTGGCAGCCGGCTCGCTGCTGTTCGGCGGCCTCGTGCTGCTGCCGCCTTCGCTGATCGTCGACCAGCCCTGGACGCTGCACCCGACGCCGACCGCGATCACAGCCACCATTGTCATGGGCATAGTCTCCAGCGCGTTGGGGCTAATGCTGTTCTACATCTGCCTGGGACGGCTCGGCACGCTGACGACGAACGCGCAAGGCTATTTGCGCATCCCGATCGGCGTCGGCCTCTCCGTGCTGCTGCTCGGCGAGAGCGTGCCCTCGAACCTGGCGCTGGGACTGGTGCTGGTCATGGCGGGCGTCGCCGCGATGACGGTGCCGACGGAGCGGTTGAAGCTGCGGTGACCCGCTGCTTCCGCCGTTCGGCACGAGGCGCTCAATGCGGCTTGCGCAACAATCCGCTCGCCAACGCTTGGAAGGCGTCAACGGCCTTGGTCAGGACGCCTGGCGGATCGTCGGCTGCGGCGACCCACAGCGCTGCGCTCAGCGCAGCCCCGTTCAGCAAGCGTCCCGCCGCTTCGACATCGACGGGCTTCACAATCCCCTGTTCGATCAGCGACCGAATGGTTCGCATGGTAATCTCAAGACAGGCATTCTCGCCGGGCCACTTGGATGGATCACCGAGCACGGCCGGTCCATCCAGAAGCATGACGCGCTGAATTTCAGGATCGAGCGCCATCTCGATATAGGCGGTCCCCTCTGCAAGCAGTCCTTGCCACAAGCTCGGCGCTTGCTCGCGGGCCGTGCGGAGCCGTTCCGCCATTTCGGTGTCGATCTGCTCAACGACGGCCCAGAGCAGCCCCTTCTTGTCTTCGAAGTTGTGATACAGCGCGCCCCGCGTCAGTCCGACGGAAGCAGTCAGCTCGTCCATCGACGCGGCTGCATAGCCTTGGGTGGCAAACGCCCTGCGCGCCGCGCGGATGAGCTTGGCCCGACTTTCCGCCATCGCCTCGGCGCGCTTGCCCTTCGCCATGCTTCCCAACTCCATTTGCTGACCCTATTGACATACGGTCCGTATGTGAGTCATAGTCCACATACGTTACGTATATGAACAGCTCGTGGAAATCCAGTGGCAGGCCCTGCCCACCACAGCTGCGACCGCCATTCCATCGATCAAGGATCCAGGCATGCCCAAGCGCGACGCAATCTTCCCCGCTGGCCGCCACGCCCTCTATGAAGCGCACCGCTATTCGGCCGCGATCCGGTCCGGCGACCTGCTCTTCGTCTCCGGGCAGGTTGGAAGTCGCGAGGACGGCTCGCCCGAACCGGTATTTGAGGACCAGGTCCGACGCGCGTTTGCCAATCTGCGTGCCGTTCTCGCAGCGGCCGGATGCACGCTGGACGATGTGGTGGACGTCACCACGTTCCATACCGATCCGGCCACGCAGATCGAGAAGGTGATGGCAATCCGCGCTGCGGAGATCGGGGAGGCACCCTATCCGAACTGGACGGCAGTCGGAGTGAATTGGCTTGCCGGGTTCGACTTCGAGATCAAGGTGATCGCCCGCATTCCTGCTGCGGGGTAAGCGTTCTCGGTGGCTATGATGCCAACCGTCAGGAGCCTCGCGCTATTACTTGGCGTCGTCGGCCAGCATCTTGCGGTACTTCTCGACGTCGCGCGTCACGAGGTTTTGCAGCACCTCGGGCGTGTGCTCGTCGGGATCGGGGACAACGGTCGAGAGGTCGGCGAACCGTTTCTTCACCGCGTCGGTTTCCACGGCCGTACGCGCGGCGGCATTCAGCTTGGCAATGACCGCCGGCGGAGTGCCCTTGGGCGCGAACAGGCCGTTCCAGCCCTGCGCCTCGAATTCGGGCAGGCCGGCTTCGGCCGACGTCGGCAGATCCGGCAGGGTCGCGAGCCGCACGGTCGAGCCGACCACGAGCCCGCGCGCCAGCTTCTCGTTGATCGACTGCGAGACCGAGGCTGCCGCATCGCAGACGCCGTCGATCTGGCCGCCGATCGCATCGGTGAGCGCGGGGGCGGCGCCGCGATAGCCAACCAGCGTCGCGTCGATCCCGGCGGCTGTGACGAAGCTCTTGCAGATCAGGTAGTTCGAGGACCCGACGCCGGCATGGCCGAGATTGATCTTGCCCGGATTGGCCTTGGCGTAGGCGATGAACTCTTTCAGGTCCTTTGCCGGAAAATCCTTGCGCACGGCGATGATGCCGAACGTCTTCGCCACCATGGCGATCGGCACGAAGGAGTCCGGCGTGAACGGCAGCTTTGGATAGATCGTGTAAGTCGCGGCGTTGGTGCCGGCATTGCCGATCGCAATGGTGTAGCCGTCAGGCTCGGCACGGGAGGCGCGCGCCAGTGCGGTCGATCCGCCGGCGCCGGCGACATTCTCGATCACGATGGTCTGGCCGAGCGCGATGCCCATCTGCTCGGCAACCGTGCGCGCGATCACGTCGGACGTGCCGCCGGCCGCGAACGGCACGATCATGGTGACGGGACGCTTGGGGAAATCCTGTGCGAACGCGGCCGTCGCGAACGCAACGACGGCGACAGCGGCCGGCAGCCGCTTCAGCACGAACGCAATCACGCGGCTTTTTCCAGATGCGCGGTGAGGCCGGCGAACAGGCCGCGACCGTCGGTGCAGCCCATGATGTCTTCGACGTGGTTTTCCGGATGCGGCATCATGCCGAGCACGTTGCCCTTGTCGTTGACGATGCCGGCGATGGATTGCGCGGCGCCGTTGATGTTGCTGATATCGTCGATCGCGCCGTCAGCCGAGCAATAGCGGTAAAGGACGCGACCCTCGCCTTCGAGCCGCTTGATGGTCTCCGCGTCCGCCGCATAATTGCCCTCGCCATGCGCGATGGGCACGCGGATCACCTGCCCGGCATTGTAGCCGCGCGTGAATGGCGTGTCGGAGCGCTCCACGCGCAGATGCACGTCGTGGCAGATGAATTTCAGCCGCGCATTGCGCATCAGCACGCCAGGCAAGAGGCCGGACTCGCAGAGGATCTGAAAACCGTTGCAGACGCCGAGCACGAGGCCGCCCTTGGTCGCATAGTCGCGCACCGCGTCCATCACCGGCGCCCGCGCCGCAATCGCGCCGCAGCGCAGATAATCGCCATAGGAGAACCCGCCGGGCACCACCACGAGGTCGGTGCCATCAGGCAGCGACGTCTCGGCATGCCACACCATCGCGGGCTCGCTGCCCGAGATCAGCCTCAAGGCACGCGCCATGTCGCGCTCGCGGTTGATTCCGGGAAAGACGAGGATGGCGGCTTTCATGGCAGAGGTTCCGAACGAAGATTGAATGGGGCTGGCACGGCTGCCAAATCGTGAGCAGACATATCCATTTGACGGGGATTTTACCAGTGCTAGCCTCGGCCGCGAGCGTTGTGCACAGGCCATAGCCCGCCATCGGCCGATCGATTCGCCCGGGATTAAAGCCATGAATGTCCCCTCGCTGCCCGCATCCCTCTCCGAGCCGGTATCCACCGAGGGCGTGATCGCCGCCGGTGCCTATGTCGACGGCCGGCGCGTCGCCAATATTGCCATCAGCGAGGCCTCGAGCTGGCGGGCGAAGCCCGGCCACGTGGTCTGGATCGGGCTGCACGAGCCCGACATGGCGCTGCTCAGCGCGGTGCAGAAGCAGTTCGACCTGCACGAGCTTGCCATCGAGGACGCCAACCACGCCCATCAGAGACCGAAGATCGAGCAATATGGCGAGGCCCTGTTCATCGTGGCGCGAACCGCGCAACTGATCGAGGGCCGGATCGCCTTCGGCGAGACGCACATCTTCGTTGGCGAAGGCTATCTGGTCTCGGTGCGCCACGGCGCGTCGACATCCTACACGCCGGTGCGCGAACGTTGCGAAAGCTGCCCGCGAGCGCTCGCGCGCGGCGAGGACTACATCCTCTACGCCATCCTCGATTTCATCGTCGACAACTACTCGCCCGTGCTCGAGAGCATTCACGAAGAGGTCGAGAGCATCGAGGATGACGTGCTCTCCAAGGCGATCAGCAAGGCGCAGATCGAGCGGCTCTATATGCTGCGCCGCGACCTCTTGCGGCTCAGGACCGCGATCGGGCCGCTGGTGGAGGTCTGCCGCCGTCTGGAGCACGACGAGCTTGCGATGGTGCGCGCGACGATGCAGCCGCTGTTCCGCGACGTCACCGACCACGTCCGCAACATCCAGGAGCGGATCGATTCCATGCGCGAGGTGCTGGCCTTCGCCTTCGAAGCGAGCCTGCTGGTCGGCCAGGCCCAGGAGACGGCGGTCTCCAAGAAACTTGCCTCCTGGCTCGCGATCATCGCGATCCCGACCGCGCTTGCCGGCATCTACGGCATGAACTTCAAGCACATGCCGGAGCTGGACTGGGAGTACGGCTATTACACGCTGCTCGGCGTGATGCTGACGGCGTGCGGCGCGCTGTATTGGCGTTTTCGTCGGGTCGGATGGCTGTGAGCCATCCCGTTCACCCGATCAGCTCGACCCGGTAGTTCTCGATCACGGTATTCGCCAGCAGCTTGTCGGCGGCATCCTTCAACGCCGCCTCCGCCTTCGCCTTGTCCGTGCCCGCGAGCTCGATGTCGAACACCTTGCCCTGCCGGACGCTGGCGACGCCGTCGACGCCGAGCGACTTCAACGCACCCTCGATCGCCTTGCCCTGCGGATCGAGGATGCCCGTTTTCAACGTCACGGTAACACGTGCCTTCACGTCAGATCCCTCTTAGCTCTTCACCAGCACCGGGCCTGAGCCCGCCGGACGCTCGTTCTCCATGAGGATGCCAAGACGCTTGGCGACTTCAGTATAGGCCTCGAGCAGCCCACCGAGATCCCTGCGGAAACGGTCCTTGTCGAGCTTCTCGTTCGACTTGATGTCCCACAGGCGGCAGCTATCCGGCGAGATCTCGTCGGCGACGATGATCCGCATCATCTCGTTCTCGAACAGCCGGCCGCACTCCATCTTGAAGTCGACGAGGCGGATGCCGATGCCGAGGAAGAGACCGGTGAGGAAGTCGTTGACACGGATGGCAAGTGCCATGATGTCGTCGATCTCCTGCGGTGTCGCCCACCCGAAAGCGGTGATGTGCTCTTCCGACACCATGGGATCGTTGAGCTGGTCGTTCTTGTAGTAGAACTCGATGATCGAGCGGGGCAGCTGCGTGCCCTCCTCGATGCCGAGGCGCTGCGACAGCGAGCCGGCGGCAACGTTCCGCACCACCACTTCCAGCGGCACGATCTCGACTTCGCGGATCAATTGCTCGCGCATATTGAGGCGGCGGATGAAATGGGTCGGCACCCCGATGTCGTTGAGGTGCTGAAACAGGTACTCCGAGATCCGGTTGTTGAGGACACCCTTGCCCTCGATCACCTGATGCTTTTTCGCATTGAACGCGGTGGCGTCATCCTTGAAGTGCTGGATCAGGGTACCGGGCTCCGGGCCTTCGTAAAGAACCTTTGCCTTGCCTTCATAAATGCGACGCCGACGGCTCATGGGGATGTACCGTGTTTTGTTGAAATCCATGTATTTGGTGTGCTCCGGTTGACGAGACTACGACCCACAGCGGAGCTGCCGTGAACGGCCCGGAACCCCTAGAAAACAGAACGGGAACCCAGCCTGAGGCAACCTATCCGATTGGCTGTCCCAGCACAATCGATCCGGCCGTCCGGCATCAAACTTATACCGCCTTGCCTGCGGCTTAACGGCTCGTTGTTTTGCCGATTCCTGCCCCCTATCTAGGCATGCACCGGGGCTCTCGCAACGAGGGCCAGCCGGGTCCAGTCAGCAGGGAATTGGAAAAGGCATGAGCACGTTGGACAAGCGCGAGGAAGGTTTCGAGAAGAAGTTTGCCCTCGACGAGGAGCAGAAATTCAAGGCGGAAGCCCGCCGCAACCGGCTGCTCGGGCTGTGGGCGGCCGAAAAGCTCGGCATCACGGGTGATGCCGCCACGGTCTATGCCAAGGAGGTGGTCGCGGCCGATTTCGAGGAAGCCGGTGACGCCGACGTCCTGCGCAAGGTCATGGCCGATTTCGCCGCCAAGAACGTGGCCGTCACCGAACAGGCGATTCGCGCCAAGATGAACGAGCTGATCGCGGTGGCGGCGGCCGAGGTGAAGGCCGGGAAATAAGGCGAAGCATCATTCCGGGGCCACGTCTGCGACGCGCCCCCGGAATGCCAACCAGCTATCCCTCCTTGAACCCATATTCCGGCACGTTGCCGCTGGCGCCGTAATATTTGTACGGCAGGAATTTGCCGCTCATCGTGAACTTGACGCGGTCGCCCTTCGGATTCGCCACGCGCTCGATCGCCATGTCGAAGTCGATCGCCGACATGATGCCGTCGCCGAACTCCTCCTCGATCAGCGCCTTCCAGGCCGGGCCGTTGACCATCACCATCTCGTAGAAGCGGTAGATCAGCGGGTCGGTCGGCGGCATCGGCGTGCCGGTGCCGCGCATCGGCACCTCGTTCAGCATGGCAGTCTCCGCCTTCGACAGGCCGAACAGTTCGCCGGCGTTGGCCGCCTGCGGCTTCGTCAGTTTCATCTGGCCGAGGATCGCGCCTGTTATCAGCACCTCGGAATAGCCGCCGATCTTCTCGCAGATATATTTCCAGCTCCAGCCCTTCTCGCGCTTGATGTCGAGCAGCTTCTCGGTGAGGTCTTCGCGTTTCATGTCAGGGTCTCCTTGGCTAAGACTATGTCGCGCCGGCTCATTTCCTCGAGGCAGCGGATAGACGCGACGCTTTTTTGTGCCACTTTGGCAGGCACGAAACGTGCCAATGACCGGGGCTACGGATTTACGTGCCTCGCCTCATCGCCTCGGCAATGCTTCCGTAAATCCCCTGATCGCATCGAGCACCGGCTGCTGATCGCCCGCGAAGAACCAGTGATCGTTGCCGTCGAGCTCGACGAATTGCGCACCTTTGATCCGGCTCGCCACATCGCGGCCGGCCGCGATCCGTACGGCCTTGTCGTCCCGACGATGCAACACCAATGTCGGCATGGCAATTTGCGGCAAAAGCTGCCGCACGTCGGCGTCGCGAAACGCCTCGAGCACGGCCGAGATGCCGCCGGGACTGGAGGCCGCGCGCAATAGCCCCGCCCACCATGCGCGGGCCTGGGGATCGCCGGCAAGGCTGGGTGCGAAGGTCTCAATCCCCACCGGACCTCCCCATTGTGCGATGAGGTGCTTGCTCCAGGCGTCGTACTGGCTGGCGCGCAACGCGTGCGGATAATCCTGCGACCAGCAGCCCTTGGCCAATGCACCGAACAGGATGAGTCCGGCCACGAGACGCGGCTCGTCGACGGCGAATTTGATGCAGGCCGGCCCGCACTCGGATGCGCCGAACAGCACGACGCGGCGCGCATCCGCGGCGCGCAGCACGGTGCCGATATCCTCCGCGGTGACGTCGATATCAGGCGCCGACCCAACCCGGTCGGACAACCCGATCCCGCGACGATCGAACACGATCAGACGCCCCAGCTTCGTCAGTGAGGCCAGAAAGGTTCGGCTCGCCGGATGCTCCCAGGCGCGTTCCACATGCGATACGAAGCCGGGCATGACCAGGATGTCGAGCGGACCGCTGCCATAGGTCTGATACGCCAGATGCACACCGGCGCCCTTGACGTAGCGCGTCGCTGGTACGGAGTGTGCCGCCACAGGACTCATCAACGCCGCGGTCTCGGCTTCCGGCGTAACACCAAGCTCGTCACGCAGCCGCCGCGTCAGTGCCGCATGGTGCCGCTCTGCCGCGCTGCGGTCGCCCGCCAGCAGCAGGCTGCGGATCAGATGCCGGCCATAGACCTCGCTCAAAGGATCGAGCTCGGCCAGACGGGTCGCATGCGTGGCCGCGGAAAAGTAGTCGCCGGCAGCGGTCTTGTCCTGCACCAGACGCTCCAGCGCGTGCATCAGCCGTCCCCGCAGCGCCTCGCGGCGGAAGAACGCCCAGTCGTCGAATTCCGGACAGCCCTCCGGCGAGAAGCCTGCGAGGAAATCTCCCCGATAAGTCTGGCAGGCTTCGTCAAAGTCACCGCGATCGCAGGCGCTCTCGAAAAAATGTGCATCGACCTGCAGCGCGACTGCCGGAGACCATCGCAGACTGGTGCGGTCGGTCTCGAACACCTGCTGACCGAGCGTCAGCTCGATTCGGTGAAGCAGCCGCCGCAACCGCGCAAGGCCGGTCTCGCGGTCAGTTTCAGGCCACAGCAGCGTCGCCACGATTTCGCGGGCCACAGCGCCCTTGGCCTCGGCGAGATAGACCAGCAGCGCGAGGCCCTTGCGCAAGGCCAACTTGATCGGGCAGCCGTCGGCGTGGACCTCAGGGAACCCGAATGTCCCCAGCGAGAAAGCCGTCATGAAAGTCCTCCCTCCCCTTGCGGCGCCCCCGGGGACGCACAGGGGACGGTCCGGCAATAGCAGTCGGGGCAGATCGAGCCTGCTCGCGGGCGAGCAATTCAGGCTCCTGAATGCGGCACGGCTGCATCAGGCACAATAGGAAAAAACATGATCTCGCGCCTCCTGATCCTGCTCTACGCCATCGTGAGCTACGTCATCTTCACGGTCTCATTTCTCTATGCGCTCGGTTTCGTCGGCAATTATGTCGTGCCCAAGTCGATCGACATGTCGATCGATAGGTCGATCGATGTCGGCAACCCCACGGACCTGAGCTTCGCCATCGTCGTCAACCTGCTGCTGATGAGCCTGTTTGCGATCCAGCACAGCGTCATGGCGCGCCCGGCCTTTAAGCGATGGTCGGCCAAATTCCTTCCCCTCGCCTGCCAGCGCAGCACCTATGTGCTGCTCTCCAGCCTGATCTTGTTGCTGCTGTTCTGGCAGTGGCGTCCGATCCCGACGCCGGTCTGGCAAGCGAGCGGAATAGCGGCCTGGTTGCTGATCGGCGTGCATTGGCTTGGCTGGCTCATCGCGTTCGCCTCGACCCACATGATCGATCATTTCGATCTGTTCGGCCTCCGCCAGGCCTTCGTCGCGTTCCGCCAGAGCGCGATACCAGGTCAATCGTTCAGGACGCCGCTGCTCTACAAGATCGTGCGCCATCCCATCATGCTCGGCTTTCTGCTCGCGTTCTGGGCCACGCCCGAGATGACTGTTGGCCACCTCCTGTTTGCGCTCGCAAACACCGCCTACATCCTGGCCGCGCTTCAGTTCGAGGAGCGCGACCTGATCGCCGAGTTCGGCGCGACCTACCAGGATTATCGCCGGCGCGTTCCCATGCTGCTGCCGCGTCTTTTCGGTCGTCGGACGGAAGATCGCCAGCCGCCTCGGCCCGCTGGAGCGTCGCGATGAATACAATATCAGCTATTCCCCGGATGTCGGCGGAGGCCGCCACGTTTGCCGATACGCTGGATGGGCTTGACGTCGGTCTTTATCTCGTTGACGCGGAGGCGCGTCTCATTCACGCCAATACTGCCGGGCAGGACATGATCGAAGCGCGCGACATCCTGTTTGAGATCCGCGGGCACCTCGCGGCTTGCGATCCGACGGTCAACCGGACCCTGCAGCATTTTTTCGCAGCCGCCGGGCAGGAAAACGCGTTCCTCGGCGCCGACGGGATCGCGGTGCCGATGATCGGGCGGGATGGGAAGCGCCACGTCGCCCATGCTCTGCCGTTGACTTCCGGCGCACGCCGACGTGGGGGTGTCGCCTACAGCGCCGTCGCAGCGCTGTTCGTCCGCAGGGCGGCGCTGATGCTACCGTCTCGTTCCGAAGTGATCGGCAAGGCATTCAAACTGACGCCGACCGAGTTGCGTGTGATGCTCGCGATCGTCGAACTCGGCGGCGTTCCCGAAGTGGCGGCGGCACTCGGCGTCGCCAATACGACGATCAAGACGCATGTCCGGCGCCTGTTTGAAAAGACCGGTGCAGCGCGACAGGCAGATTTCGTCAAGCTTGTCGCGGGATATGCGACGCCGTTACGCAAACCTGCCGAATGCAGACAATCCGTTGGAGCGACACGATGAGAGCAATTCTATGCAGCTCATTCACTGGCCCCGCCGATTTGCGCCTCGGCGATATCGACGAGCCGAAGCCGGCCCGCGACGAGATCCTGATCGACGTCCATGCGGCCTCCGTCAGTTTCATGGACCAGTTGGTGGTCTCGGGTCTCTATCAGATGCGGCCGCCGACGCCCTTCGTGCCCGGCACGGAAGCATCCGGTGTCGTCGTCGCGGTCGGCGACAAGGTCACGGGATTCGCGCCTGGTGACCGCGTGGCGTGCAGCGCCTGGACCGGCGGCTACGCCGAACGGATGATAGCGAAGGAATCGAAAACCGTGCGACTGCCGGATGGCGTCGCATTCGAAGCCGCGGCGACGGTGCTGCACAATTACGGCACGGCCTATTATGCGCTGGTCGAGCGGGCCCGGGCGCAGCGCGACGAAACGCTGTTCGTCACCGGTGCGGCCGGCGGAGTTGGCCTTGCCGCGGTCGACCTTGGCCGCCACCTGGGCCTGCGCGTCGTCGCCGGTATCGGCTCCGATGACAAGGCGAACCTGGTGCGCGCCTACGGTGCCAGCGAGGTCATCAACTATCGCACGGAGAATCTGCGCGACCGGATCAAGGCGATCACCGGTGGCGAAGGGATCGATATCGGCTTCGACAATGTCGGCGGCGCGATATTCGAGCAGATGGCCCGGTCGATGAAGTGGGGCGGACGGCTGATGCCGATCGGCTTCACCAGCGGCGAAATTCCACAGCTCCCGATGAACCTCCCGCTGCTGAAGAACTATTCCATCCTCGGCGTCTTCGTCGGCGCCTGGGCGGAGAAATTCTCAGCTGAAGCCGCCCGTATGAACGCCACGCTGATGCAACTGCTGGCCGGCGGAAAAATCCGCCCGCACATCGATCGCGTCCTCCCTTTGGAGGATGCCAGCGACGCCATGCGTGCCGTGGCCAACCGAACGGTTCAGGGGCGAATTGTCCTCAAGGTCAGGTAAAGTACACCGGGAAGAGAGAACAAACCGGATGACACAGATCATCATCGACAAACGCTTTTGCGGTCCTCCGAACTCCGGCAACGGCGGCTATGTCTGCGGCCGGCTCGCCCGCCACATTCCCGGCGCCGCGGAGATAACGCTGCGCGCACCGCCGCCGCTGGACACACCGCTCGATGCGGCCGCAACCGACGACGGCACATGGGAGCTTCGCGACGGCGACAAGATCGTCGCGACCGGGCAGCCGGCAAGCGTCGAGCTCAAGCGGCTGGAGACAGCCAGCTTCGAGGAAGCCTGCGCCGCCGAACTGCTGACCCCGGTGAAGCCGCACGAGCATCCATTGCCGACATGTTTCGTCTGCGGTCCGGCAAGGGCGAAAGGCGACGGCTTGCGCATTTTTGCCGGCTCGCTCCGTGGTCACAACGCCGTTCTCGCGGCGAGCTGGACGCCGGATCAGAATCTCGCCGCCGACGACGGCCTCGTCGCGCCGGAATTCCTCTGGTCGGCGCTCGACTGCCCCACCGGCTTTGCCTGCAATTGCGATCCACAGAGCGGCGGCTTCGACGAGGCACCGCTGCTGCTGGGGCGAATGTCAGCACGGATCGAAGCCCGCCCGCGCCCGGGAGAACGCTGCATCATCACGGCCTGGCCCATCGGCCGCGACGGCCGCAAACGCGCGGCCGAAGCTGCGCTTCACGATGAAGCCGGGACATTGCTGGCGGTGGCGCGAGCGACATGGATTGCGGTCCAGCGCGAAGTGCAGCTCGGACGTCCTTCGTAGAGGGGACATGGGTGCCCGGTACCAGGAGGGCCAGCTTTCCAGCTAACCACGGGAGCACTCCACTTTGGCCACCGTGCGACGCTGCCAAGCCTCGAGAAGCGTTGAACCCACGTTTAATCAAAGATACTCTTGCAGTTGTCGCCAAGCAAAAAAGATCCAAGAGGGTACGCGATGGTCCGCAAGTTAAAGGCATTTGCAATCCTTGCTACGGGCATGTTCATCGCTGGCGTCGCAAATGCCGAGGCACAGCAGCCGGAGCTTAATGCGCCTGACCTGGTCCTCGTTAATGGCAAGGTTCTGACCTTAGACGACCGATCGACCGTCACGGAGGCAGTCGCCGTCGCGGATGGAAAGATCATCGCGACCGGAACCAGTGCTTCGATCAAGGCGCTTGCAGGCGCCCGGACCCGCGTGCTCGATGTGTCTGGCAAGACCGTCATCCCCGGATTGATCGATACACACGCTCACTTCAAGGCCGCTGGTCTGGGCGACTATGTCGTAACCCTGGGCCGAGCCAAGACCGTTGCGGACGCGCTCGAGGCCATCAAATCGTTCGTCACCAAGAAGAAGCCGGGTGAGTGGATTGTAGGTGGCGCGTGGCACCCGCCCTCGCAATTGGCCGAGAAGCGCTATCTCACGAGGCAGGAGATCGATAGCGTTGCTCCGAACAACCCGGTCTATCTTCGCACCGTCGGGCATTTCTCGATGGCGAACACCATGGCTCTACAAGTGGTCGGTGTCGACAAGACCACCTCGGATCCGAGTGGTGGAAAGTTTGAACGCGACGCAGCCGGTGAATTGACCGGCGTGCTCGTGGAGACGGCGATCGATCGGGTCGAGAAGGCCGTACCACCCTGGACAGAAGACGACGAAATGCGGCAATTCACCATCGCCGAAGGTGTGCTGAACAGCTTCGGCATCACCAGTGTGATCGAAGGCGCAACAGAGCCGCGCGATGTCCGCACGCTGCAGAAGCTTGTCGCAGCCGGGAAAGCCACTTTGCGCACCGGCGTGATGTTTCGACCGGAGCCCCCAGCCGATGTGACGGCATGGGAAGCGATCATGTCAGGCAATGGGGCCTCATCAGGCTTCGGCGACGATTGGCTCAAGTTCGCGGGCATCAAGATCTTTTACGACGGCGGCATGACGCTGAAGACAGCGCTCATGCGTGACGTGTATCCCGATTCACACGACAACTATCACGGCATCACGCAGCAGACTCCCGAGCGGCTGAAGCAACTCATCTCCGTCTGCAACCGTTATGACTGGCGTGTCGGTGTCCACGTGGTGGGCGATCTGGGTATTGACCAGGTGCTCGATGCCTTCGAGGCAGCGGATAAAGAAAAATCGATCCGCGACCGTCGCTTCGTCCTCATCCACGCCAGCCTGATCCGGCCAGAACAGATGGAGCGTGCGCAAAGACTGGGAGTCCGCATAGATTTCCAGAACGTTTTCATGTGGGATAAGGCAGCGACCGTCGAACGATTTCTCGGGAAAGCAACCGCCGACCGCGCCGTGCCGACTAGGACGTTGATCGAAAAAATGGGGCTCAACAGCCTCGGCGCCGGGACGGATTTTCCGGTCAACCCGATCAACCCCTTCCTCAACATGTACATCATGGTCACCAGGAAGGACCCCAACGGAAACGTCTACGGCTCGGCAGAAACCATCACGCGCGAGCAGGCCCTCCGGCTCTACAGCAGCGCGGCTTCGCGTTATACGTTCGATGAAGCGCGCAAAGGGACCATTGAGCCCGGAAAGCTGGCGGACATCGTGGTGCTCTCTGCTGACTACGCGGCCGTGCCGGAGGAGCAGATCAAGGACATCAAGGTGGACCTGACCCTGGTCGGCGGCAAGGTGGTCTTCCAGCGCTGAACCGGCCCTGATCGGCCGAGGTGAGCGACAGAGACCATTCGCTCTGCTTCCCGACGTAATCTACACGCTCTCCTCGATCATCCCCTGCAACCGTACCAGCTCCGCCTCGAGATCCCGCTCCACGTCCGCAGCCCGCATCTCGATCACGCGATAATCGCGCGCCTCGAGCCACGCCCGCCGCGACGCGCGATCCGCGACGATCGTCTCGTTCTCGCCCGTGTTCACCAGTTCGATCGCGATCCGGTGCGGGAACGAGACGAAGTCCGGGATATGCCGCCCCACAGGAGTCTGGCGCTTGAACTGGCCTGCGAAGCGGCGGTCGCGTGTAAGGGCCTGCCACAGCAGCCGCTCGGCATCGGTTGGGTTGCGGCGGAGCAGACGGGCGAGGCCGCGCACGGTGGAGCCGCTGTCGGGGACGCCGCCGCCCTGACCGTGCTCGGCCAGAAGCGCACGCAGCCGCGTTGCCTGCTCGCCGTCGAGCACGCCGCCTTTGGCCGGGCCCTTGCGCCCTTCCGCGATCGCCATCACCACCCCATGGAGGGTGTGCATGTCCTGTTTGGTCGGCTCCATCCGGGTGAAGATGTTGCGCAGGTTCACCAGCATGGTGTCGCGCTTCTCGGCCGGGCGCAAAAATTCCACCCGGTCGAGCTCGCGGATCAAATTGTCGAAGAAGGCCTGCATCTGGTGCTGCGAGGCGCGCTCGGAGCGCTCCGGCATGGCGTGCGGCAGCTCGCCGGAGGTCGCCCGCTTGAACCATTCGTAGCCGACCAGCAGCACCGCTTGGGCGAGGTTGAGCGAGGCAAAGCCCGGATTGACCGGGAAGGTAATGATGCGGTTGGCGAGCCCGACCTCCTCATTGGTCAGGCCCCAGCGCTCCCGGCCGAACAGGATACCGGCCTTGCCGCCGGCGGCGGCGTGCCCGGAAATCTCGCTAGCTGCGGCTTCCGGTCCCACCACCGGCTTGGCCTGGTCGTGGGGACGCGCGGTGGTGGCGAACAGCAGGTCGAGGTCGGCGACGGCCTCACCGACCGTGTCAAACAATTCGACCTTGTCCAGAATATAGTCGGCCCCGGCGGCGGCGCGCTGGGCGGCGATGTTGGGCCAGCCGTCGCGAGGGTTGACGATGCGCAATCGGCTCAGCGCGAAATTGCCCATGGCGCGCGCGGCCATGCCGATGTTTTCGCCCAGCTGCGGCTCGACCAGGATCACGATGGGACCGTCGAGGGAAAGGCCCGCCTTGCTCTTGTCAGTCCCGGACATCTCGCTTCGCTTTCACACTGGTTCTCAAGGTCTTGGACAGGCGCTCTTCATGAACTGATTCAAGGCCGGTCCTGACCTGGTCTTGACTTCGGTCTTGGGCCGGCTGCCCGTTCGCCTGTCGTTTGCCTGTCCTGACAAAATTCTCAAGGGAAATAACGGGTTGGATTCGACTTTTGAATCTCGCCTGATACCTCAGCCCGGTCCCCGCGGCAGGGCTGCTCCCGCCCCCCATCTGCGGAGGCTGGATGAGCTAAAAGTGCATAATCCCTTGGCTTTCGCCGGCCGCGTCCCGGTGCTAAGAGGCGGCGGATATTCCCGTGGCGCGCCACAAGCGCCGTTCCCAAGAGGCTTCCCCGATCATGGCAAAAATCAAGGTGTCCAACCCCGTCGTCGAACTCGATGGCGACGAGATGACCCGGATCATCTGGCAGTACATCAAGGACAAGCTGATCAACCCGTTCCTGGATGTCGAGCTGCAATATTTCGACCTGGGAATGGAGTACCGCGACCACACCAACGATCAGGTCACGATCGACGCCGCCGAGGCGATCAAGAAGGTCGGCGTCGGCGTCAAGTGCGCCACCATCACCCCGGACGAAGCCCGGGTGAAGGAGTTCAACCTCAAGCAGATGTGGAAGTCGCCGAACGGCACCATCCGCAACATCCTCGGCGGCGTGATCTTCCGCGAGCCGATCATCTGCAAGAACGTGCCGCGCCTGGTTCCCGGCTGGACCAAGCCGATCATCATCGGCCGCCACGCCTATGGCGACCAGTATCGCGCCACCGACATCAAGTTCCCGGGCAAGGGTACGCTGACGATGAAGTTCGTCGGCGAGGACGGCACCGTCATCGAGAAGGAAGTGTTCAAGACCCCGGGCGCCGGCGTCGCGATGCAGATGTACAATCTCGACGACTCCATCATCGACTTCGCCCGCGCATCGTTGAATTACGGCCTGCTGCGCAACTACCCGGTCTATCTCTCGACCAAGAACACGATCATGAAGGTCTATGACGGCCGCTTCAAGGACATCTTCCAGGACATCTACGAGCGCGAGTTCAAGAAGGAGTTCGACGCCAAGGGCTTGACCTACGAGCACCGCCTGATCGACGACATGGTCGCCTCCGCGCTGAAATGGTCCGGCGGCTATGTCTGGGCCTGTAAGAACTACGACGGCGACGTGCAGTCCGACACGGTGGCGCAGGGCTACGGCTCGCTCGGCCTGATGACCTCGGTCCTCCTCACTCCCGACGGCAAGACGGTGGAAGCCGAAGCCGCCCACGGCACTGTGACCCGCCACTATCGCGAGCACCAGAAGGGCAAGGAGACCTCGACCAACTCGATCGCGTCGATCTTCGCCTGGACCCGCGGCCTGTCGCACCGCGCCAAGCTCGACAACAATGCCGAGCTCGCCAAGTTCGCCAACACCCTGGAGAAGGTCTGCGTCGACACTGTCGAGGAAGGCTACATGACCAAGGACCTCGCGCTCCTGGTCGGCGCCGACCAGCGCTGGCTCTCGACCACCGGCTTCCTCGACAAGGTCGCCGAGAACCTCGGGAAGGCGCTGGCAGCGTAAGCCGTCCGCAATTTCGCCCGACTGGGCCGGACATCATCACGGGCCGCGTCGCAAGCGCGGCCCGTTCGCTTATTTGGACCTTTGCGCGGAGATGCGACCATGTCGATCAAGCTTGCCGTCCCCTGCCTGTTGCTGCTCGCTGGACCGGCTGTGGCCGCCGACCCGCTTCCCGACGCCATCGCCGCGCCCGGCGAGAGCATCGTGCTCAGCGTCCACGCCGAGGGCGCGCAGGTCTATGAATGCAAGGCCGGCACCGACGGCAAGCTCGCCTGGGCTTTTCGTGAACCGATCGCCACCCTGCTCGCCGAGGGCAAGACGATCGGCCGGCACTATGCCGGACCGAACTGGGAGCATGCCGACGGCAGCGCCGTGGCCGCCAAGGCCGCCGGCAATGCGCCGGGTACCACTGCCGCCGACATTCCCTGGCTGAAGCTGGAAGTGACCGCCCACCGCGGCAGCGGCGTCCTCACGCCCGTTACCACGGTTCAGCGCATCAACACCCATGGCGGCAAGCTCGACGGCGCGTGCGACAAGGCCGGCGACTTCAAGAGCGCGCCCTATTCGGCCGACTACGTCTTCCTGAAGAAGGGCTGAGCCCTCAGCGGTCGGTGCCGTCGCGCTCCACCTGCGCCAGCTCCGCCACTGCAAGGTCGCCGCTGCCCTCCAGCCGCGCCTTTGCCGTCTTGTGGACGTGCGCGGCGAGCGTCGGCATGCGTTCGATCAAGGCGTGAAAGTCCTGGGCGTCGAGCACCAGCAGCCGGGTCTTGCGTGTCGCCGTCACCGTGCCGCTGCGTTTTGTCTTATGCAGCAGCGCGATCTCGCCGAAGAACGTGCCATCCGCGAGCCGCACCTGCTGGTTCGGCAGCGCGATCTCGACCTCGCCGGCGGTGATGAAATACATCGACGAGGCCGCATCGCCCCGCCGCACCAGGATCTCGCCCTGCTCGATCGTGCGCGCCCGCAGCAGCCGCATGATGTCGGCGATCTCGGATGCGCTGAGATGCGAGAACAGCGGCACCCGCGCCAGCATGCCCCAGGTGACCACGAAGTCGCGCCGCTTCAGCTCTTCCGCAAAGGCGGTCGAGATGATCGCGACCGGCAGCGCGATCATGGCAAAGCCGCTGATGATGGTGAAGACGGAGATGAATTTACCGAGCGCCGTCACCGGCACGACGTCGCCGTAGCCGACGGTGCCGAGCGTCACGATCGCCCACCACATCGCCTGCGGAATGGTGCCGAGCTTGTCCGGCTGCACGTCGCGCTCGATGGCGTAGAGCAGCGAGGCAAACGTCAGAACCGCGCCGATCAGGATGACGATGCAGCCGATCAGCGCCCGCCGCTCGGCGTGCACGGCCGCGAGCAGCGAGCGCATCGCCGGCGAGTAGCGCACCAGCTTGAAGAACGGCAGCACGCCGAGCGCTGCCAGCGTCGCATGCCGGCCCGTAGCGAGCACGACCGCAGCCGGCAGGAACGCGAGCAGATCGATGATGCCGAGTGCGGAGAAGACATAGCCGAGCCGGTCGGACAGCGCGGACGCCGGGCGCTGGGTATGGCCCGCCACCGTCCACAGCCGCGCCGCATATTCCAGCGCGAACACGATCCCGGACAGGATGGTGATGGCCGCGAACAGCGCGCCGAATTGCGCGTCCAGCTCCGGCACCGAGGCAAGGATCATCGCGATCACGTCGAGCACGATGACGCCAATGATCAGCTGGATGAAGCGCGACCCGACCGAGTAGGCCAGCGGATCGTGCTCCAGCAATTCGTAGAGGCGATCCCTCAGATTGGGATCAGTTGAGCCACGTCCTCGCGGAACGGGGCGCACCTGCTTACGCGCCGGCCGATTTTTGTTCAGCCATGGCTTTTTCGATCGCCGTGAGCGCCGCGGCCGCATTGGTGCCATCAGGGCCGCCGGCCTGCGCCATGTCGGGCCGCCCGCCGCCGCCCTTGCCGCCGAGCGCTTCGGAGGCGACCTTCACCAGATTGACCGCATTGAAACGCGAAGTGAGGTCCGCGGTGACGCCGACCACGACGCCGGCCTTGCCATCCTCGGTGACGCCGACGATAGCGACGACGCCGGAGCCGATCTGCTTCTTGCCGTCGTCGGCAAGGCTCTTGAGATCCTTCATCTCGATGCCCTCGACCGCGCGCGCCATCAGCTTGACGTCGCCGATTTCGCGCACACCTGAGGCCGCGCCGTTGCTCGAAGCTGCACCGCCGCCCATCGCCAGCTTCTTGCGGGCGTCGGAGAGTTCGCGCTCGAGCTTCTTGCGCTCCTCCATCAGAGCGGCAATGCGCGCCGGGACGTCGTCGATCGAGGTGCGCAGCTCGTGGGCCGCGGTCTTCGCCAGCGCCATGGTGTCGTTGGCGTGTTTTCGCGCGTAGTTGCCGGTTAAAGCCTCGATGCGGCGCACGCCGGAGGCGACCGCGCTCTCGCCCGTCAGCGTGATCAGCCCGATGTCGCCGGTCCGCCTGACATGCGTGCCGCCGCAAAGTTCGACCGACCAGCCGGGTGCGTTGGCGCCGCGCTCGCGCGCGGTCCGGCCCATCGAGACGACGCGAACCTCGTCGCCATATTTCTCGCCGAACAGGGCGCGTGCGCCGGCCTCACGGGCCTCGTCCACGCCCATGACGCGGGTCGAGACTTCGTCATTCTCCAGCACCACCTCGTTGGCGATGTCCTCGACGCGCGCGAGCTCTTCCGCCGTGATCGGCTTCGGATGCACGAAGTCAAAACGTAAACGATCCGGCGCGACCATCGAGCCGCGCTGGGCGATGTGGTCGCCGAGCACCTGGCGCAGCGCCTCGTGGATGAGATGGGTCGCCGAATGATGCGCGCGGATCGAAAAGCGCCTGCCGTGATCCACTTCGAGCTGCAGCGCGGTGCCGAGCTTCAGCTCGCCGCTCTCCAATGTGCCGACGTGAACGAAGAAATCACCGAGCTTCTTCTGGGTGTCGGTGACGCGGAACTTGATGCCGCCCTCGCCGGTCAATACGCCGGTGTCGCCGACCTGGCCGCCGGACTCCGCGTAGAACGGCGTCTGGTTCAGCACGATCGCGCCCGTCTCGCCGGCCTTGAGGCTCGTGGCTTCCTTGCCGTCCTTGACCAGCGCAGTCACCACGCCTTCGGCAGTCTCGGTCTCGTAACCCAGGAATTCGGTTGCGCCCAGCTTCTCACGCAGCGGGAACCAGATCGCCTCGGAAGCCGCTTCGCCAGACCCCTTCCAGGACTCGCGCGCCTTGGCCTTCTGACGCTCCATCGCGTCAGTGAAGGAGGCCTGATCGACGCTGATGCCGCGCGACTTCAGCGCGTCCTGCGTCAAATCGAGTGGGAAGCCGTAGGTGTCGTACAGCGTGAAGGCGACGTCGCCGTCGAACATGTCGCCCTTCTTCAAGGACGCGCTCTTCTCGTCGAGAATGGCGAGGCCGCGCGTCAGCGTCTTGCGGAAGCGGGTTTCTTCCAGCCGCAGCGTTTCCTCGATCAGGTTTTCCGCGCGCATCAAATCCGGATAGGCCTGGCCCATCTCGCGCACCAGCGCCCAGACCAGCCGATGCATCAGCGGCTCTTGCGCACCGAGCAGCTGCGCATGGCGCATCGCGCGGCGCATGATCCGGCGCAGCACATAGCCGCGGCCCTCGTTCGAGGGCAGCACGCCGTCGGCGACGAGGAAGGCCGACGAACGCAGATGGTCGGCGATGACGCGGAACGAGGCCACGGTCTTCTCGTCCGGTCCGCTTCCCAGAGCCGACGCGGTCGCGTCGATCAAATGACGGAACAGGTCGGTCTCGAACACGCTGTCGACGCCCTGCATGATGCAGGCCATGCGCTCCAGCCCCATGCCGGTGTCGATCGAGGGACGCGGCAGCGCCACGCGCTCCTCCTTCGTGACCTGCTCATACTGCATGAAGACGAGATTCCAGAATTCGAGGAAGCGATCGCCATCCTCCTCAGGCGAGCCCGGAGGCCCGCCCCAGATGTGCTCGCCGCGATCGATGAAGATCTCCGAGCACGGCCCGCACGGCCCGGTGTCGCCCATCGCCCAGAAATTGTCCGAGGTCGGGATGCGGATGATGCGGTCCTCGGAGAAGCCCGCGATCTTCTTCCACAGCCCGGCCGCCTCGTCGTCGGTGTGGTAGACCGTGACGAGCAGCTTGTCTTTCTTGAGCCCGAATTCCTTCGTGATCAGCGTCCAGGCCAGCTCGATCGCGCGCTCCTTGAAATAGTCGCCGAAGGAGAAGTTGCCGAGCATCTCGAAGAAGGTGAGATGGCGCGCGGTGTAGCCGACATTGTCGAGGTCATTGTGCTTGCCGCCGGCGCGCACGCATTTCTGCGAGGTGGTGGCGCGCTGATAGGGCCGCTTCTCGACGCCGGTGAAGACGTTCTTGAACTGCACCATGCCGGCATTGGTGAACATCAACGTCGGATCGTTGCGCGGCACCAATGGCGAGGACGACACGATCTCGTGGCCGTTCTCGGCAAAGAAATTCAGAAAGGTCGACCTGATCTCGTTGACGCCGCTCATGTTCATCCAATCGGGTGTGCTTGCACCCGCCTTCCAGCCATCCAAACCGCAAGTTTGGGCTGATATCTGCGGGCCAATGCGCTTTTAGACAAGGCCAGCTTCGCTGTCCAGAAACTGTGCAGCCAGATCAAGGCGTTGCCGCAGTCGCGTAATCCGTTGGAAAGCCGCCGATGCCGCGTTGACAGGCTTGGCCGGCCTGTGGTCTTTACCTATCTGTATCGTACGGCCACGTCGGGAGAGACCGGCAATGGTAGCCGGCGCCGAAGGAGCAACCGCCCCGGAAACTCTCAGGCAAAAGGACCGCGTGGCTTTGACAGCATCTGGAAAGAGGCGCCGACGGGCCAAGACCTTTTAAAGGGTAGGTTCGGACAGCGTCCGCCGACGGGATAATACTCTCAGGCACAGCGACAGATGGGGCTTCGACTGGTGTCCACGGGAAATCGTTCCCGGGGAACCGCCGAGGGCCCCCCGATGCTTGCACGTGACGACGAAGATTCTCTGAAACGTACCCCCCTTTACGATCTTCATGTCTCGCTCGGCGGCAAGATGGTGCCGTTCGCGGGCTATGACATGCCCGTGCAATATTTGGCCGGAGTCCTGAAGGAGCACCTTCATACCCGCAACGCAGCCGGCCTGTTCGATGTGTCCCACATGGGCCAGATCGCACTCAGGCCGAAATCCGGCAAGGTCGAGGACGCCGCCCGCGCGCTGGAACGGCTGGTGCCGCAGGATATCTTGGCGATCGCGCCGGGCCGGCAGCGCTACGCCCAGTTCACCAATGCCGAGGGCGGGATTCTGGACGATCTGATGGTCGCCAATTTCGGCGATCACCTCTTCCTGGTCGTCAACGCCGCCTGCAAGGCCGAGGACGAGGCGCATCTGCGCGCGAATCTCTCGGACGATTGCGTCATCGAGCAGCTGACTGACCGCGCGCTGATCGCGCTGCAGGGGCCGAAGGCGGAATCGGCGCTGGCGAAATTGTGTGCAGAAGCACCCGCCATGAAATTCATGGATTCCGGCCCGCACAGGGTTGCCGGCCTCGACTGCTTCGTCTCGCGCTCAGGCTATACCGGCGAGGACGGCTTTGAGATTTCGGTTCCTGCCGGCGATGCCAAACGGCTCGCCAGGGCCCTGCTGGACAATCCGGACGTCATGCCGATCGGGCTCGGCGCCCGTGACAGCCTGCGGCTCGAGGCCGGGCTTTGTCTTTACGGCCACGACATCGACACCGCGACCACGCCGGTCGAGGCCGCACTGGAATGGTCGGTGCAGAAGAGCCGCCGCACCGGCGGCGCGCGTGCCGGGGGCTTCCCCGGCGCGGCAAAGATTCTCGCCCATTTCGACCATGGCGCATCCCGCCGCCGCGTCGGCCTGCGCACCGAGGGCCGCGCGCCGGTGCGCGAAGGCGCGCTGCTGTTTGCGGATGCGACCTCCGCCGAGCCGATCGGAAAGGTCACCTCGGGCGGTTTCGGCCCGAGCCTGAATGCGCCGGTCGCGATGGGCTATGTGCCGACAGCATCGAGCGCGATCGACACAAAACTCTTCGCCGAGGTGCGCGGCCAACGCCTGGCCGTGCAAATCGCCGCCATGCCCTTCGTGAAAAACACCTACAAACGCTGAGGACTGAGAAAATGACCACGACGCTGTACACTTCCGACCACGAATGGCTCGCGATCGACGGCGATGTCGCCACCGTCGGGATCACCGACTACGCGCAGTCGCAGCTCGGCGATGTCGTGTTCGTCGAATTGCCCAAGCTCGGCCGCACGCTGAAGAAGGCGGAACCCGCCGCCGTCGTGGAGTCCGTCAAGGCCGCCTCGGATGTCTACGCGCCTGTTAGCGGCGAGGTGCTCGAGACCAACCCCGAGCTTGCGAGCGAGCCCGCGCTGGTGAACTCGGATGCGCAAGGCGCGGCCTGGTTCTTCAAGATCAAGATTGCTGACAAGAGCGAGCTCGGCGGTCTCATGGACGAAGCGGCGTACAAGGCCCACACGGCGTGAGATGATGCAGACCCAATCGATCGTCATGCCCCGCGAAGGCGGGGCATCCAGTAGCCACCGGCAGCACGGATTGAACCGAGAAGCCGCGGCGTACTGGATCGTCCGCCTTCGCGGACGATGACGACGACAGATGACCTAGAGCGAGGACCCATGATGACCGCGCACCGCAAATCCAATGGCGATACCACCAGCTTCGTTCGCCGCCACATCGGCCCCTCCGCGCGCGACGTCACCGCGATGCTCGAGGCCGTCGGCGCAAACAGCGTCGACGCGCTGATGGCGCAGACGCTGCCGGCCTCGATCCGGCAGACGACTCCACTCGATCTCGGCAAGCCCCTGAGCGAGACCGAGGCGATCTCGCATATGGCCGAACTCGCCGCCCAGAACCAGGTCTTCACCTCGCTGATCGGCCAGGGCTATTCCGGCACGATCTTGCCCGCGGTGATCCAGCGCAACATCTTGGAGAACCCGGCCTGGTACACGGCCTACACGCCCTACCAGCCCGAGATCAGCCAGGGCCGGCTGGAGGCGCTGCTCAACTTCCAGACCATGATCTGCGACCTCACCGGGCTCGACGTCGCCAACGCCTCGCTGCTCGACGAAGCCACGGCTGCCGCCGAAGCGATGGCGCTCGCGGAGCGGCACTCACGGGTCGAAGCAAAGGCCTTCTTCGTCGACAAGGACGTGCATCCACAGACGCTCGCCGTGATGCGCACCCGCGCGGAGCCCCTGGGCTGGACCCTGGTCGTCGGCGATCCCCTCACCGATCTCGACAAGACGGACGTGCTTGGCGCGCTGCTGCAATATCCGGGAACGTCGGGCGCTGTGCGCGACCTCAGGCCCACGATCGCCAGCCTGAAGGCCAAGGGCGCGCTCGCGATCATCGCCGCCGATCTGCTGGCGCTGACACTGCTCGCCTCGCCCGGCGAGCTCGGCGCGGACATCGCCATCGGCTCGGCGCAACGTTTTGGCGTGCCGATGGGTTATGGCGGGCCGCACGCGGCCTACATGGCGGTGCGCGATGCGCTCAAGCGTTCGCTACCCGGCCGCATCGTCGGCCTCTCCGTGGATTCGCGCGGAATGCCGGCCTATCGCCTCGCGCTGCAGACCCGCGAGCAGCACATCCGCCGCGAGAAGGCGACCTCCAACATCTGCACCGCGCAGGTGCTGCTCGCCGTGATCGCCTCGATGTATGCGGTCTATCACGGCCCCGAAGGCCTTTCGCAGATCGCGCGCAATGTGCATCGCCGCGCCGCGGTGCTGGCGGCCGGCCTGCGCAAGCTCGGCTTTGCGCTGCAGTCCGACAGTTTCTTCGACACGCTCAGCGTGGATGCAGGTGGCAAACGCGCCGAGATCGTCGCGCGCGCCTCTGCCGAGAAGATTAATCTCGGTATTGGTGAGAGCGCTCTGCGCATCGCGCTCGACGAGACCACCACGCCAGCGACAGTGGAAGCAGTCTGGCGCGCCTTCGGCGGGCAGCTTGCATACGCCGAGATCGACGCCACCACGCGCGAGGCGCTGCCGGAGGCGCTCAAGCGCGCGACCTCTTTCCTCACCCACCCCGTTTTCCATGCGCATCGCTCGGAGACCGAGATGCTGCGCTACATGCGCAAGCTCAGCGACCGCGACCTCGCGCTCGACCGCGCGATGATCCCGCTCGGCTCGTGCACCATGAAGCTGAACGCGACCACCGAGATGATGCCGCTGACCTGGCCGGAATTCGGCAGCCTGCATCCGTTCGCCCCGCCTGAGCAGGCGAAGGGCTACTACGCGCTGTTCGCGCGGCTGGAAAAATGGCTGTGCGACATCACCGGCTATGACGCGATCTCGCTGCAGCCGAACTCGGGCGCGCAAGGCGAATATGCCGGGCTGCTCGCGATCCGCGGCTATCACGCGGCGCGTGGCGAGACGCATCGCAAGATCTGCCTGATCCCCTCCTCCGCGCACGGCACCAACCCGGCCTCGGCCGCGATGGTCGGCATGGACGTGGTGGTGGTCGCCTGCGAGAAGAACGGCGACGTCGACGTCAATGATCTCCGCGCCAAGGCCGAGAAGCATTCGAACGACCTCGCCGCGGTCATGATCACCTATCCCTCGACCCATGGCGTGTTCGAGGAGCACATTCGCGAGATCTGCGACATCGTGCATGGCCATGGCGGCCAGGTTTATCTCGACGGCGCCAACCTCAACGCGCAGGTCGGCCTGAGCAGGCCCGGCGACTACGGCGCCGATGTCAGCCATCTCAATCTGCACAAGACCTTCTGCATTCCGCATGGCGGCGGCGGCCCGGGCATGGGCCCGATCGGCGTCAAGGCGCACCTTAAGCCGTTCCTGCCCGGTCATCCCGCGACGGATGGGAAAGCGCCCGTGGGGCCGGTCTCGGCCGCGCCGTTCGGCTCGGCTTCGATCCTCACCATCTCCTACATCTACATTCTGATGATGGGCGGCGAAGGCCTCAAGCGCGCCACCGAGATCGCGATCCTCAACGCCAACTACGTCGCAGCAAGGCTCGATGCGCACTTCCCGGTTCTCTACAAGAACGAAAAGGGCCACGTCGCGCACGAGTGTATCGTCGATCCCCGCGCGCTGAAGGCGACCTCAGGCGTCACCGTCGACGACATCGCCAAGCGCCTGATCGATTACGGCTTCCATGCGCCCACCATGAGTTTTCCGGTGCCGGGCACGCTGATGATCGAGCCGACCGAGTCGGAATCCAAGGCGGAGCTGGATCGCTTCTGCGATGCCATGATCGCGATCCGGAAGGAAATCGCCGAGGTCGAAGCAGACCGCTTCAAGATCGAGGCGTCGCCGCTGCGTCATGCCCCACACACCGTGCATGACATCGCGGACGACGATTGGAAGCGCGCCTACACCCGCGCCGAGGGCTGCTTCCCCGCAGGCACCTCGCGCACCGACAAATACTGGAGCCCGGTGGGGCGCGTCGACAACGTCTATGGCGACCGCAATCTGGTGTGCTCGTGCCCGCCCGTGAGCGATTACGCGGAGGCGGCGGAGTAACCGTTTTGTAGGGTGGGTTAGCCACCGGCTGCGCGAAGCGCAGTCGCTGGCGTAACCCACCACTTCTGTCTCTGGCGAAATGGAAGAGGTGGGCTACACTTCGCTGACCCACCCTCCGGCACGGAACACGCATTTAGGGCGCAACCAACGAGCGGGCCTCGGCGTCCCACCGCCAGAGACGCTCGTTGGTCAGGTGAGTGCCGCCCCACCAGCGATCAATCCGGTTGTGCCGGCGAAAATTCTGGTCGCCTCCCAGCACCGCCTTGCCGAACTCGGTCAGCGACAATTGCGACCGCTTGTACCGATCGAAGCGACTTGAATCGTCGTGCATCTCTATTGAAAACAGACCTTCATCCAGTCCCGCCACGGCCGGCCTCTCGCACCGCGAGCAGCGCTCCAACTTCCCAATAACCATACACATCCAGCTCGTTGCACTTCTGATGGCCCGGAAAGACATCGAAAGGCTGCATGCCGCCTCGCGCGATGAGCTGGAGTATTCGCGCTTCCGTGGCTCCAAGGCCTGAGGCGGGGCGCGGAAGTTCGTTGAGGAGAGCCCTCACATGATGGGCGAGGTGTGGCAGCCAGCTCAAATCGGTCTTGAAGAGATCCCGCCACCTTTGCGGGGCCAACGCACGATAGGCCCGCCATGCACGCTTGGCCGATTTGAGTTGACGAGGTGTGATCGCAACAGCCGGCGGGTAGAGTTCGCTTCGCGGTGGGTCGACATCCCTGACACCCAAGAACAGGGAGCGCACGACAAAGTCGGGATTTGCATCGTGTTGGCGGCCCCAATGATCGAGCAGCCAGAGCAGGATCAATTGCGCATTTGGCTCCGGCCCTCGCCAAAACTCGACCGAGTCATATTCCGCGAGCAGTTCAATCAGTCCTCGATCCTTCACGCCTGATTCCTCGAGACGCCAGGACGGCGTATCGTCGAGCCAGTGAAGCCCGCGGGGCTGTGTCGTACGCGGCGCAAAGAATGCGTCCAGCTCTGCATCGGCTGGCAACGGTCCCCAGACCAGCCGGCGCTCGATGGCAATCACGAGGTCGGCAAGGTCCGCCTGTTGAATAGCGCCGGCGATGGACGAGTCGGTCGTGACAATGAGCCGCGTCATGCCGTGGCCTCAAGGCTTCGTCAAAACATTACCGTAACGCCACAGCCGATCATTGGTCAGGTGCGTGCCGCCCCACCAGCGGTCGATCGGATTGTGGCGACTGAAATCTTCCTGATGGGCCAGGACCGCCCTGCCGAACTCGGTCAACGACAACCGGCTGCGGAGATAGACCTCGTGCCGAGCTCTTAAATTTTCGCGATCGATCGTGCGCAGTTCGTCGCCCAACCCGGCCACTACGGGCTTGGG
The DNA here is from genome assembly GCF_052871955.1 of Bradyrhizobium sp. CAR08. Taxonomy (NCBI): domain Bacteria; kingdom Pseudomonadati; phylum Pseudomonadota; class Alphaproteobacteria; order Hyphomicrobiales; family Nitrobacteraceae; genus Bradyrhizobium; species Bradyrhizobium sp. CAR08. The sequence goes on along the minus strand of NZ_JBIXJX010000008.1, from coordinate 80,801 downwards.
GCCGAGCGCGAGCCCCTCGAGGAACGAACCCAACTCAAATTCTCCGAACACATATGTGCGCCGTTGCGAGCGCAGGTGAAACAACGCATTCGTGTTTGCAAACCCTCTGGCAAGGAGCTCCAGAAATCGCATCTCGGTCGCACCGAGACCCGTGAAAGGCGACGGCAGTTCTGCCAAGAGATCGAGCAAGGCCGGGCGCAGCATCAGCAATGCACTGAGATCCTGGTGAAGGAGATCGACGCACGCCTCAGGGGTCATCGCGTGGTAGGCCGACCACGCCAACCGGGCAGTCTCGAACTCCTGGGCTCTAACAGGCACGGCATGAATGTGCGGCTCGGACGCAGCGAGATCCTCACCGTGTGCTGTCGTCAGCTCGGATCAGACAAGTCGAAGTCGAAGCTTTGGCACCAGCGAGGAGCAGGAGCTGAGGTGGTCCAGCAGGCAGACGAGCTGCAATTGATCCCGGGGAGCTGGGTCGAACCAAAGTTCAACCACGTCATATTGCTCGCAGAAGTCCGCAAGGGACAAGTCTTTGCGATCCTTGATGCTCTTGGGCCACCGGATGCCCCAATCAGACCAATGATCACCAGGCCCGAGATTCGCCGAACGCGGCGCGAAATAGGCTGCGAGCTTCTCGGGCGAGGGCAGCGGTCCCCACTCAAAGTGAAACGAGGATGAGATGACAAGCTCCGCCAACCCGGATCGTGCGAGCTGGCCTCCGGACGAACTGGTCAAGATCAGACGCTTCATCGCACCACCCGGTGCCCCCACGCCAAACGAAACAGGCGCTGAAGACGTCGGCAACTCAACGTCCTCAGCGCCCGCTCCTCGCGAAAAACTTTACTGTTGAAGCTTACTCGTCCGCCGGCTCCTCGCCGTCGGCGTCACGCTCGGGGCTGCCGGCCAGAATCTGCTCGGCGATCAGGCCGGAGTTCTGGCGGATCGAGGTCTCGATCTTGGCGGTGATGTCGGGGTTAGCCTTCAGGAACGCTTTCGAATTCTCGCGGCCCTGGCCAAGACGCTGGCTGTCATAGGAGAACCAGGCGCCGGATTTTTCGACGATGCCGGCCTTGACGCCGAGATCGAGGATCTCGCCCATCTTGGAGACGCCCTCGCCGTACATGATGTCGAACTCGACCTGCTTGAACGGCGGCGCCAGCTTGTTCTTGACGACCTTGACGCGCGTGGTGTTGCCGACCACTTCGTCGCGCTCCTTGATCGCGCCGATGCGGCGGATGTCGAGGCGGACGGAGGCATAGAATTTCAGCGCATTGCCGCCGGTAGTCGTTTCGGGCGAGCCGTACATCACGCCGATCTTCATGCGGATCTGGTTGATGAAGATCACCATCGTATTGGACTTGTTGATGGACGCAGTCAGCTTGCGCAGCGCCTGGCTCATCAGACGCGCCTGCAGACCCGGCAGCGCATCGCCCATCTCGCCCTCGAGCTCGGCCTTCGGCACCAGCGCCGCGACCGAATCGATCACCAGCACGTCGACCGCGCCGGAGCGCACCAGCGTGTCGCAGATTTCCAGCGCCTGCTCGCCGGTGTCCGGCTGGGAGATCAGGAGTTCGTCGATATTGACGCCCAGCTTGCGCGCATAGACCGGGTCGAGCGCGTGCTCGGCGTCGATAAAGGCGCAGATGCCGCCCTTCTTCTGCCCTTCCGCCACCGTGTGCAGCGCCAGCGTGGTCTTGCCCGAGGATTCCGGCCCGTAGATCTCCACGACGCGCCCCTTCGGCAGGCCGCCGATCCCGAGCGCGATATCGAGCCCCAACGAGCCCGAAGAGACCGCCTCGACATCCATCGAACGGTCGTTCTTGCCGAGCTTCATCACCGAGCCCTTGCCGAACTGACGCTCGATCTGGGAGAGCGCGGCGGCGAGAGCTTTACTCTTGTCCATGGAGGATCCTTCGACGATACGCAGGGCAGTGGTGGACATCGGGTCGTGCTCCTTATGACGAGGATTCGCGTGAGGGACAAACGATTGGCGAGGTGGCGCGGCGATAAAAACAGTGTACCCTATTTGTTCTAGGTTCGCAATATGTTCTTTTGCGATTTTGGCTGCTTGACGCGCATCAAAGACGGATGCGCTGTGCGCCGTCAGAATTCCGCAATCGTCCGGCACCGAACCTTTCGCGGTCTGCGGCCTTCTCCTGGATAGCCTCTTGGACGAGACCGCAACTCTGGGGACTTCAGTCATGACGAACAACACGCATCACGATACGGCCCGGCGCACTCCGCTGCTCGAGGCGGCGCGGGAGGAGCTGAGCAAGTTCGAGCGTAAGGAAAACGAGTTCCGCAAGAAAGATCGCGAAGAGCGTGCCGCCGAACTCCGTTTGCCGCTGGACGCGATCAAGGTTCATTAGGCCGCTGGGACCGCGCTGGCGACGGTGCCGGAGCGGCCGCCCGTTGATCTCAGGAATGGGGATTCGGATAGCCGTGAAAGGCGAATCCGAGCCGATATGGTATCTAAATACTACCAGTAAGCCATTGACAGGGCCGGGAAATTTGTAGGCACACTACTGTGCATGGGGTTGTTTTCGCGTTTTCGAAAGGCGCGCACGGGCCTTTCCACCCTCGGAGCCATCTCCCGCACCCAACAGCGCCTACAGCAGAACCAGCAACCCGATGCCGATTACCAGCACGACGAAGCCAGCCGCCGTCGCGGCGGCGAATGACCGCTCTACGTTGTCCATGATGCCACCCCGTTGCCGGCACGCCACGTTTTCCCCCATGGCAGCACCGTCGCCGCGAAATCTCGCCTGCGGTTGTGTCCTGAGTTGTGCGAACGGATGTCGAAATTGGGACCGGTGCGGGGCCAGTCTGCGGCCCCCGCGCTCCGGCTTTTGCTGCCATCATTGGGCCTTGTCAGGCTGTCGTAAGCTGAACCGGCTAGGGTCGCCCGGCTATGGTGTTGCAGCCCAGCACCTCAGCCTCCAATAACCTTCTCCCCGCTTGGTTCTCCCAAGCGGGTTTTTTTCATTCCGATTTTCACGCCGGCCGGCCGGTTTGCGAACCGCCCTCCTCCTGCGTCAGCCGCAGCGAGAAGGCGCGGATCGCCGGCGCTGCGAGCAGCACGATCGGCAGCATCGCCGCCCATGCGATCAGCCACGACACCATCCAGTGCGCCAGGAAGTCCAGCGCGTTCCCTGCGGGAACGCTGGCGATGCCCGCGGCGATCAGCGAGGTCAGTCCGGACTGGATGATTCCGAACACGAAATGAGAATAGCGGCGGGGAATGCCCGGCATGACGCGTCCATGTTGCTTAGCCGCATCGGGCCAAGCAAGGCACATGCCGCCGCGTTCCGGAAGACGCCCTTACCCATTCTCGGAACTCTGTTCTTGGCCGGAGAACCACGGGCATGAGGTCTCGCGCCGACGCGCGCGGCCGGCGTCTTTCGAATTTCGATTTCGTATGTTCCGGAGCGCGTGCGTTTGCGCGATAGCCGTGAGCGATCCGGGGCTTACCGACAGGTTTGGCTTTCCCTTGGAATATTATGCCGCCCAGCATGTTCTCAGCATCGGCGAGCAGATCAAGACCGGCAAGACCGAGACCAAGATCGATCTCTTGGCGATCCGACGGGTGCAGCTGCGCATCGATCGGGAGCTGAAGGCGATCGGGCGCAAAACCGCCTGAACGGCCGGACCGAGATCGTCGGCGGCATGGCGCCCCTGCGCGCCGCAGCCGCCATGACTTGAGCGCAGCATGGCTTGCAGGGCGCAAGCCGCGTCCATGGGGCTATTCCGTAGCCGACCGGAATTGATCTGCCGACGGTTTGGGATTGGACTGCCGGGATTATGGCCGTGGGGACGGAGCCATCAGGCGCGATCGGTGCGAACCATGCCGCTCTACTTCTTTCGAATCCGGAACGGCCGCTATTCCGGCTGTGCCGACCAGGCGTCGGAATTTGCCGATCGCGATTTGGCCTGGAAGGAGATGACAAGCGTCTGCGCCGACATGGCCGCCGGCATCGCCCGCAAGCTCCAGGAAAATTCCGAATGGAATATGGAGCTGCTGGACGAGGCCAAGGAGCCCGTATTCCGGATCCGCATCACATCCGAAACCTTCGAATAGGGGCCGGCCCTAATCCGCGCTGGGCAGCCGCCGCATCGTGAATTCGATGTCGCCGCCGGGCAGCTCGCGCCAGGTCTCGACCGCGCTCATATAGCCGGCCTTGGGGTAGCGGGTGAAGAAAGCCTGCGCCCTCTCCCGTGCCGCCGCGCGCGGCAGCGTGAAGGTCTCGCGCAGATAGCCGTCGCCGGCCGTCGGGCCGGGCTTGCCGCCCATTTTTCGCCGGCGCGCCATCCGCTCGGCGAGATCCCGCGGACGATCGGCCATGTTCTGCTCTCCTCGACGCGATACACTCCCGCGCAATGTAGGAAGCAGGCCGATCAAAGAGGAGTCCCGGCCGGAGGCATTCAACAGCGCCGCTCGGGCGGAAGGTCAATTGGCAGTCGTGCCGGACTTCTTCTTCGGCGCACCGGTTGCGGCCGACGCCTTTGGCGCCGCCGACGGCTTCGGCGGGTCGGAGCGCATGCCACCCCAGGGATCGTTGGACGCCTTGGAGTCTGGAATCTTCTTCAGCGTTTCCTTGTAAGCCCTGTCACGCTCGGCCTCAGCGGCCTTCTCCTCGGGGGTCTTGCCAGGCCCCTCCTGCAGCAAATTGAGATTGGGCATTTGCGCATAAGCCGGTCCCGCCAGCACGGTCGGTCCCGCCAGAACAGCCAGCACCGCGGCCATACGGAAAAGCTTCATCATTGACTCCTTGATCATCCATGGCGGCGCGGGTCGCCCGCGCCTTGTCACCCCTGCCACAACCGCAGGGGCCGCTCGGCCCGCTAGAGCCGGTCCGATCTGCACGATTTCGGCGCGTGGAGCCAGTCGTCCCAGATCGGGCCGCACTTGGTGCACCCGTTCAGCAACAGGCCGAGCCCGGCCAGACAAAACACGAGGACATACCTACGCAACATCACCCACCCATACCCACTCCATGGCATCATACCGGGCGAAGTCAGGCATTTTCAAGCCGACGGGACCCGCGGCAGACCGGCGACTTTGCCGCGCCGGTCCGCTCGAAATGCCGAACATCCGGCAATACAGGAGGGAACGACAGCAATGCCATCGCAGCCAGAAGCCGAGTTCGGCATCAATGAGGCCCGACGCATCCTCGGCGAAGTCTTTGCGCCCTGGGTCCAGGATCTCAACCTGTCGGTCGAGCGCATCGATCACCTGCCGCCGCCGGACGTGCCGGACTGGCAGCCGGCAGCGCTCCTGCGCATGCCGTTCTCGGAGCGGCTGTGCCGCAACGGTGGTGTGGTCTGCGGCCAGGCCCTGATGGCGCTCGCCGACACCGCGATGGTGATCGCGAACCTCGCCGCCAACCGCGGCTATCGTCCGATGACGACGGTCGACCAAACCACGCATTTCATGCGCTCCGTCTCCTCGTCGGACGTGCTGGCCGACGCCCGCGTGGTGCGACTCGGACGCACCATGAGCTTTGGCCGGGTCACGCTGCTCTCGGCCACCGACAACAAGCCGGTGGCAATGGTGTCGAGTGCGTTCGCGATGCTGCCGGGGTGAGCATCATCCGAAAGAAGAAAGCCGCGTGAGCGCAAAGCGCACCGCGGCTCTCAATGGCGTCATCTCGAGACGGGTAGCGCGGTTGTGATCGCGCGTCGTGCCGACACGCGGCAGAAATTACTTGCCGAGCACTTCGTCAGCCGCGGTGACAATGCTGACGTTGGGATTTTTTCCGCAATAGCTGCCGAACTGCTTGGCGTTCTCGACGAATACGTCGGTGTCGATGATCGCGTTCTCTTCGTCGCCCTTGTACCAGCCGTCCATCCAGGTCAGCACCATCTTGATGGTGTCGTCGCCGCTCTCCAGGAACTGCTTGCAGCTCATGGTCGCGAGATCGAGCTTGGTGGCGTGGGCGGGCATGGACGAGAGCGAGAGCGCTGCGGCGAACAGAAGCGAAAACGTGGTCTTCATCAATATCTCCATCGGCGCGTAGCGCCACAAAGGAACGGCTTGGGGAAAAATCCGCGGAGTGACTTCCGCTTCGACGTCGTAAACGAAATCTGAAGCGCTGTGCAAGTAGCGCCAGTATTGAGTTTAGTTCAACGTAATTTCTATGCACTACTTCACAAAGATCAATATGGATTAACGCGGATGATCGAGAAACGTGCAGCGCAGCGTTACCGTGTTTTCAAGGGTGGAAAGATCACCTTTGAAAACAGCGGCATCACATGCACGGTGCGAAACATGTCGGCGGACGGCGCCGCAATCGACCTCGATGCCCTCGTCACATTGCCGCAATCGTTCACGCTCGCGATCGCGCGCGACAATTTCGTGCGCAAATGCCGCCCTGTCTGGCGTAGCGACAGGCGCATCGGCCTCGCTTTCGTACAGTAGTGCATACGATGTGAACGATCATTCGCATCGCGCGCGCGATGCTGCGTCATGTTCGCGCGATGCGACGTCGGCGACGCCAGCGCAGGCTTGCAACCACGAGCGCGACGATCGCGAGCGCGATCGCCGAGGATGCAGCAAAAAATCGTCCGCCGGGGCGATCGATGGTACGCGACCACAGCGACGGCCCCTCGCCCGGCCTTGCCAGGCGAAACGCAACGACGCTGTCGCCGATCGAGGTGCCTGCCTCGGAATGGCCGCCGGCGCCGATCGCGACATACTGCTCGCCCTTCCAGAGATAGGTCATGGGATTGGCGACGCCGGGCACGGGCAGCCGACCCTGCCACAGCTCCCTGCCGCTGCGCGCATCGAAGGCGCGCAAATAGGCGTCCATCGCTCCGGTGAAGACGAGCCCGCCTGCCGTGACCGCGAGCCCGTTGACGAGCGGCGCACCCCACGGCAGCGGCACGCCGAGCGGGGCGAGATCCTCGGTGGTGCCGACCGTCGAACGCCAGAGGATCTTGCCGGCCTTCAGATCGACCGCGACCATCTCGCCCCAGGGCGGCTTGTTGCAAAGAAGCCCGAGCGGCGACATTGCCACCGCACGCGACATCGCAAACGGCGCACCCGTCTGCTGGCCGAAATCATGACCGGGCGGAGGATCGAACCCGGCCGCCTCCGCCCGCGGAATCAGCTTGATGAGATGAACGGCCCGGCTGGTGTTGGCATAAAGGACCTGGTTGACGGGGTCGAAGGCCGCACTTCCCCAGTTGACGCCGCCGCCGGTGAACGGAAACTCCAGCGTGCCTTGGGTTGAGGGGGGCGTGTACAGGCCCTCGTTGCGTGCCTCCGCAAACTGCTTCTCGCATGCTGAGCGGCGCAGGCTAGGAACGAGCGAGAGCGCATCCTCAGCCGAGATTTTTTGCGACATCAGCTGTGGCACATGCGTCGGGAATGGCTGCGTGGGCGACAGCCGTTCACCTTCCGCGGCCCCCTGCGGGACGCTGCGCTCCTCGACCGGCCATACCGGCTTGCCGGTGTCGCGATCGAGCACGAAGACAAAGCCCTGCTTGGTCGGCTGGATCACGACATCGCGCTGACCATCGCCGGTGTCGATGCGCGTGAGCGTCGGTTGCGCCGGCAGATCGTAATCCCAGACGTCGTGATGCACGGTTTGGAATGCCCATACGAGCTCGCCCGTCTCGATGCGCAGCGCGACCACCGAATTGGCATGTTCGTTGTTGCCCGGCCGCTTGCCGCCCCAGAAATCCGGCGACGGCGAGGACGTCGGCAGGAATACCAGTCCGCGCACCGCGTCGACCGACATCGGCGCCCAGACATTGGCGTGACCGGCTTCGATGCCGTCGCGCTTGAGCGGCTCGAACGTCCAGCGCGGCTGACCGCTACGCGCATCGAACGCACGCACCACACCGCTCGGCGCGTCGACGCGGCGGTTGTCGCCAATCGCGGAGCCGACCACGACGACCCCGCGGCCGACCGCCGGCGGCGAGGTGATCTGGAATTCGCCCGGCCATTCCAGCTTCATGCCAATGTCGGGCCTGACCTCACCGCCCTTGCCGAAGCCGGCACAGGGGATTCCCGTCTTCGCATCGAGCGCGATCAGGCGAACATCGTTCGTGCCCATGAAGATACGCGATCGACATGCCGCATCTACAGGCGCCTCATCGTCGATCCAGTAAGTGACGCCGCGGCAGACGTAGCGGTTGGCGGGACGCTGGTTCATCGCGATCCTGGGGTCGTAACGCCATTTCTGCGCGCCCGTACCGGGATCGAGCGCGATCACCTCGTTGAAAGGCGAGCAGAAGACCAGGCTGTCCTCGACGAACAGCGGCGTCGCCTGGAATTTGGTTCGCCGCATCACCCCGGGCGGCCGCGCCGCGAGATCGCCCGTGTGGAATTCGAAGGCCCGAACCAGGTTGCCGACATTGTCGGGCGTAATCTCTCGCAATGGCGAGAAGCGCGAGCCACCGGGATCGCCACCCCAGCTCTCCCAGGCGATGCCTGGCCGCGACGAAAAAAGGAGGAGCGTGATGAGAGCGGCCAAATAGCAGGAGCGGGTCGCCAAGGCCCGCCTCACTTATTTCGGCTTCTTGCCAGGTTCAGGCGGACGCGCCCCGCTCCACGGATCGTACTTCTCCTTGGACTCGGGAATGCGCTCGAGTGCGGCCTTGTAGGCCTTCTCGTCGACCTTGGGCTTGTTGTCCGCCTTCTGGCCGCCCTCGTTAGGCTGACGCCTGCCACCGCCCATCTGCGCCTGCGCGGAGGCAACCGCCAGCGCAAGCACGGCGGCCGCTATGACCAAAATCCTCATGGGCGCAATCCCCCTCGTCTGGGGTACAAACTAGCCGGCAATTATGGAATAGCCAATGCCGCGGGCTCCAGGGCTTCAGAAAATCTTGGCTTCAGGAAATCTTGGCTTCAGGAAATCTTGGCTTCAGGAAATCTTGGCTCCAAGAATCCTGGCTCCAAGGAATTCTGGCTTCAGCAAATTTTGATCGGCCGGGTCTTCGTCGGATCGCATTCGTGCCTATGTTTTGGCCCGCAGGGGACCTTCACGGATGTTACGGATTATTGCTCATGCCGCGCTGCTGGCCAGCGCGCTCGCGCTCGGGGCCTGCGGGTTTGCCGACAGCCGCGCACCGGTGCCCGAGTTCATGCGCATGAAGGAGGCCGAGCAGCCGCCGCCCGAATCGCCCCCCGACGTCAAACGCGTCGTGCGCGAGCAGATCGAAGTCGTCTTCCTCAGCACGTCCTATCCGCGTGAGGTGCATGTCGCCACACCCCATCGTGAGGTACGAGGACCGGGCTGGACAGCTTGCGTCCGCGCCCAGCTCACCTCGGCGACCGGATCGCCGCTCGGGCCACAGACCTACATCGTGACCATATCAGGCGGAAAAGTGGTCGATCGCCGCCGCGCCGAAGCGGACGATATCTGCGGATCGGAAAGCTACGAGCCGATCTAGGAAACGGATCAAGCCGACGTCCGATCCGGTTCCGGGAAAAACCTGTAATTTTGCCGGAACGATCATGGCTTCCCCTTCTTGTTACCGCCGAGGGCAGTTTCGAGGAGGACATGATGAGGACATTCACGATTGCGTTGCTGGCTGGCGTCGGAGCCTTGGCAGCGGTGAGCGGCGCGAAGGCCGCCGACGTCTATACGACCAGCGAATACACCAGCCCCGATCTCGTCCAGCAAGTGCGGCTGGTCTGCGACGATTCCGGCAATTGCTATCGCACCCGCGGCGGCTCGCGTGTGATCGTGCGCGACTCCTACGCGACGATGCCGCGTGACCGCTACTATGAGCGCCGCACCTATCGCGACTGGGACGATGGTCCGCGCGGCGGCGTCGGCATCCGCGCACCCGGCGTCAGTGTTGGCGTTGGTGTCGGCGATCGCTGGTAGTCGATGAAGCCATGAAATGCAGGACCGGACGAGATAACTCGCCCGGTCCTGTCCATGTCAGATCTCGAGCGGTTTTCCCGGCGTGACAATACGCGTTGCCGACGGGAGCTGCGCGATGAAGCGGGCGAGCACCATGCCGGCACACATCGCGACGACGAAGATGAACGCGGAGGCCGAGCCAAATCCGAGCGCGGTCAATGCCGGGCCTGGACAAAAGCCTACGAGGCCCCAGCCGATACCGAAGATGGCGGGACCGGCGATAATTCTCGGATCGATATCGTTTCGCGTTGGGACATAGAAGCGGTCGGCGAAGACAGGCCTTGCGAGTTTCAAGACGCGGCTGAAGCCAATGAAGGTCACCGCGACCGCGCCAGCCATCACCAAGGCCAGGCTCGCGTCCCACGTTCCTGCCGGGATGCCGCCAATGTCCAGGAAATTCAGGACCTTTGCCGGGTTCGACATGCCTGAGACGATGAGACCAAGGCCAAAGACCACACCGATCGCGAACTGAATGAGGATCGTCATCGCGGTCAGCTCCAGTGCCGCATCACGAAGACGGTCGCCATGCCCGCCGCCATGAACGTCATGGTCGCGACTAGCGATCGCACCGACAACCGCGACAAGCCACAGACGCCGTGGCCAGAGGTGCAGCCGCTGCCCCACACCGCGCCGAAGCCGGTGAGCAATCCCGCGACGATCAGAAGCGGCGTTCCGGCGCCGATCGTTTGCGCCGGCAGGCCTCCCGTGACAAGGCGCACCAGAACGGGCGCGACGATAAGGCCCGCGACGAAGGCGAGCCGGCCGGCGAATTGCCGATCCTGGTAAGGCGGAAACAGCCGCGCCGCGATACCGCTGACCCCGGCGATCCGTCCCGTCGTCCACATCAGCAGCACGGCGGACAGGCCGATCAACGCGCCGCCAAGGAGCGACTCAATCGGCGTAAAAGGTGTGGCGACCATGATGATCCTCCGGCTCGAGAGCAATTCTGGCGTCCGTCGGCGCATTCGGCCGGCTCGCGGCCGGATGCTCAACGAGACGTTAATATTACCACTCGAATTGAAGCGGTGTCCCAACTGTATTTTCCAATCTTTGCGCTAAGCATGGCCTCCTGAACGGGGACGACGGGACGTGGTCGATATCGCGCACCAGGCTGCGATCAATCCGGCATCGGCAAAGCATGCCGCGACGGCGCGCGCGCGCGTCCCGCTCACCGCGATCGAACCCGGCCAGTGGCGCGCACTCGCGCAGCGCGCGATCGAGCCGAACGGATATTACCTGCCGGGCTGGGAGCTCGCTGTCAGTGCAACCGCGCGCGGCCGCACCGATGCCTCGGCGCTTTCCGCATACGATGGATCGCGGCTGATCGGGCTGATGCCGGTGATCTCGCTCTGGCGGGCATGGAAGATCCCCCTGCCCGCGCTGGTGAGCGCGCATCCCTATGGTACGCTGTGCAGCCCGCTGATCGACCGCGATGCCCCGATCGAGGCAGCGGCGCGCCTGTTGCAGCAGGCCCGCGCAACCGGGGCGCATGCGCTCGTGCTGAACGATGTCGCGCTCGATGGGACGGCAATGACCGCCCTCAGCCAAGTTCTGAATCGCGACGGCCTGAAGCCGCGCCTCCTCAACTCCTACATCCGCGCCAGCCTCGACGCGACCCAGGACGGTGAGACGCTGCTACGCGACGCGCTCGGCAGCAAAAAGCTCAAGGAGCTACGCCGCCAACGGCATCGCCTCGAAGAACACGGCGCAATCGTGTTCGACGTCGCGCGCAGCCCCGACGAGATCGGGCCGGCGCTCGAGACATTTTTGCAGCTCGAAGCCAGCGGCTGGAAGGGGAAGCGCGGAACCGCGCTGGTCCAGCATGCCGGCGATGCAACCTTCATCCGCCGCGCCGTTTCCGCGCTGGCAGAAACCGCGCAATGCGAGATCGTCACCCTTCGCGCCGGCGCGACGCCGGTGGCCGCCGGCATCGTGCTGCGCCACCAGGATCGCGCTTTCTTCTTCAAGCTCGGCATCGACGAGCGCTTTGCAAGATATTCGCCGGGCGTGCAGCTCACGCTCGAGCTCACCCGCCGCCTCTGCGCCGATCCAGCCATCGCCAGCGCGGATTCCACGGCGAGCGCCGATCACCCCATGATCAATCCGATCTGGCGCGGGCGCTTCGCCGTCGGCGACGTGCTGATACCGTTGCGGCGGAACGACCCCATCGTGGCGCTGGTTCACGGAGCGCTCGCGGCGCACGGCATCGCCTACGCGGCGGCGCGTCGCGCAGTTCGCCTGCTTCGTAAATAGGATGGCTCCTACTCCGCCGCCTGGGCGTTGATCTCCGCCGAGACCTCGCGGATGGCGCGCGCGAGCATGTTGGGATCCTGCGCGCCGGAGACGGCGTATTTTTGCGCGAACACGTAGGTCGGCACGCCGGAGATGCCTTTCTCGGCGGCTTCCTGCGCGTCCGCCGATACGCGCGCGACGTCCTCGTCGGTGGAGAGGCGCTTGCGCACGTCATCGGCATCGAGGCCGACATCGGCAGCCGCCTGCACAAGCACGTTCAAATCGGTGAGGTCGCCGCCGTCGCGGAAGTAGAGCTCCATCAGGCGCTGCTTCATCTCGGGCGCCTTGCCGATCGCCTCGGCCCAGAGGATCAGGCGGTGGCAGTCGGTGGTGTTGGGCTGACGCGCGACAAGCTCGGGCCGATAGACGAGCCCCTCTTCGCCCGCGGCCGCAACGACGCGTCCCGCAATGCCCTTGTAGGCCTCGACCGAGCCGAACTTCTTGGTGAGATACTCCTCCCGGCTGATGCCCTCGGACGGCACCCAGGGATTGAGGAAGAAGGGACGGAAATTGAGCTTGACCGGAACATCGGGCACCAGCGCCAGCGCACTCTCGATCCGGTGCTTGCCGATATAGCACCAGGGGCACACCACGTCGGAAACGACGTCGATCTGAAGCGGTTTCAACGTGCTCATGTCGGACGTCTCCTTCGGACGGTACGGGTTCGTCGGAAGATAAACCGAACCGGAGGCGGCGCAAGGCACCGGTCCTGCATGGCTCACGACTTCACCTCTGCGGTTATTGTGACAGGCCTCACCCGATCCGATACTCGCGGCCACGATCAAGCACGAGGGGAAACCGCGATGACCGCTATTTTCAAGCCGGAAGGCCAGCAGTTCCGGGCTACGGAGCATGCCGGCGGCCCGTGGTCGCCTGACATGTTGCAGGGAAGCGCCACCACCGCCCTGATGACCCGCGACATCGACCGTCTCGCCACCGAATCCGGCTTCGCGGTGCGGCGCCTGACCTTCGACCTGTGGCGACCGGCGGGCCTGCGCGTCTTCCAGACCACCACCGATTTGTTGCGCGACGGCCGCAAGGCCAAGACCGCCCAGGTGCGGCTGATGGACGGAGAGACCGAGATCGGCCGTTGCACGGCGCTCTTGACGGCGCCGAGCGGAGAATCGCCCGTCGATCCCTTCGCCAGGCCCGCGACTATCGACAAGACGCCTGAGACAGGCGCAGCACCGGCGGCCTTCGCGCAGAAATGGAGCCGGTATTTCCAGAACGTGTCGGTGCGGCTGATCGAGGGCGCGCTGGAGAAGCCCGGCCCGGCCGCCGCCTGGATGCGACTTGATGCACCCCTGGTGGAGGGCGAACCGAACACACCACTGCTCCAAGCGGTGCAGGCCGCGGACTTTTCGAGCGGCGTTGCGCAGATCGTCGACATGCGCAACTGGACCTTTATCAATCCCGAGATCAGCCTCTACTTCTTCCGACCGCCGGAGAGCGAATGGATCCTGATCCGCGCCGCCACGCGCGTCGGCACCAACGGCGCGGGCCTGACCATGGCGACACTGAGCGATCTCAAAGGTCCGTTTGCGGAGGTGATGCAAGCCATGAGCTTTGAGCGCCGCGACGCCGAGCGAGCTCAGGCCTCCTGAGCCGCAAGCGCGATCAGAGTGGCCTCGGACACGGCATCCGCCGGCATGAACATTTCAACGCGAAGCTCCTGAAGCGTCACGTCTTGCGGGGTCCCGAGCGTCAGCACCGCACCGATCAGACCGATGCGGGCGTCGCCCTTTCGTAAGCGCACTTCGCAGAGCGGCCCCGGCGCGACGTTGTCCTCGATCCTGAGTGCGGGAAGCTCCGGCAGCCGCGTCAATTCGCGCCACGTCGATTGCAGGGCCTCGTCGAGCGGTGCAGCCATCGCTTCGTGCCGCGCACGCGACAACAACGCGGTCGCGACGATGGGCCAATTCTCGACGAACGGCTTGAGCTCGTCCGGCGCGAGGAACATGCGCATGTGATTGAGCGGCCGCTGCATGCGTTCTTGCCCAAGCAGCATCGTCATCAGCCGCGACGCGGCGCAGTTGGCCTCCATCACGTTCCAGCGCCGATCGGTCACGATCGCGGGAAACGGTTCGTGCCGCCGGAGCAGAAGATCGATCGCGCGCCGCGCGTCGGCAAGCTCCGGCGCTGAAAGATCGCGCTCGCCGTATAGTCGCGCGAAACCCCCGGCCTCCAGCAGCGCATTGCGATCACGCAGCGACAAACCGAGGGCGGTCGCGAGCTGCAGGAGGATCTCCCGGCTTGCCGCCCACTTGCCGGTCTCGACATAGCTCAGATGCTTGATCGAAATGCCGGCCTCGAACGCCAGCTCCGCCTGGCTCAATGCACGGCGCATGCGCCAGCCGCGCAAAAGGTCGCCGACCGGATTGGCCGACCGTAATGGCCGGGACGAGCGTGTGTCCATCCGGGGACTATGCGAGCGCCACCGCCTCCTGTAAACGGCACTACTGCAAGCCAGCCGCCATCTGCTTCAGCCGCTCGGCAGTGCGCTCGTCGGCCGGGAAGAGGGTTTCCAGAGCCAGCTCCGACAGCGTGATGTCGACGGGCGTACCGAATACCATGGTGGTGGAGAAGAAACTTAGTATCTCCCCCTCGTGGCGCAGCTTGAAGGGGATCGCGACATTGTCGCTCGACAGCGGCGCCGCGCGCGCCGGGATCGGATAACTCTTCAAGTCGTTATACAGCTTGATCAGCTCGGGATCGGCCGTGGCCTCGCATTGCCGGTGCAGCCGCTCCAGGAGATGTCCGCACCATTCCGCGAGATTGACCGTGCGCGGCGCCAGCGCCTCGGGATGGAAGGCAAGCCTCAGCACGTTGAAGGGCTGACCGAGCAGCCGCTGCGGGATGCCGGCGAGCAGCGGCGCCAGCATGCGGTTGGCGGAGACCAGATTCCAGTGCCGGTCATAGGCCAGCGCCGGATTCGGCTCATGCGCCCTGAGGACGAGGTCGATCGCCTGGCGGGCTGATTTCAAGGCGGGATCCTCCAGCGTGCGTTGCGGAAAGGCCGGGGCATAGCCGGCGGCGACCAGCAGCACGTTGCGTTCGCGCAGTGGCACGTCGAGACGTTCGGCGAGTCTGAGCACCATGTCGCGCGAGGGCGCGGCGCGGCCGGTCTCGACGAAGCTCAAATGCCGCGCCGAGATTTCGGCCTCACCGGCGAGATCGAGCTGGCTCATGCGGCGGCGCTGCCGCCATTCGCGCAAATGGTCGCCGATATGGACCGGCTGGCTGCGTTCGGCCTGTGCGGTGGATGCATGTGCGTTCATGGTCGAAAACCTAGCACGCAGATTTCGGCCCTTCCATTACGTCGGAGGTAATCGAATTGGGGCTCGGGCCGGCGCATCTTGGGTCGCAACAGGAGACGACCATGATCGCATTGCTGCTCTACCGGACCGTCACAGACCAGCTAGTTCCCTGGGCCATGGCGCTCGCAACCCGGATGCTGGCGCGCAGCCTCAACATGCCGGAGCCGCTGGTGCATTCGACCGGCGACTACGTCGTCGCGCAGGTCACGGCCTTCGAGCACAGCGTCGGCAGGAGCCTCTGCCCGTTCCGCCTCGCCCGCCTGCTCCGCGCCTGGTGGCGTGGATTGCACTGAGTTTCACCTCGAGCCCACCCCAACCATGGAGACCCACGATGATCGACGCATCCACCTTCCTTCGCCGCGCGCTTCTTGCCGACGCGATCTTCAGCGGCGTGGCCGCTCTCGGTTTCACGTTCGGCGCCAGCGCGTTCGCCTCGCTGTTCAACCTACCCGAAGCGCTGCTGCGCGAGACCGGCCTGTTCCTGATCGCCTACACGGCGCTGGTCGGCTGGCTCGCCTCACGCGCCTCCGTGGCAAAGCCGCTCGTGCTGCTGGTCGTGGTCGGCAACGCGGCCTGGACCGTCGGCAGCATTGCGCTGCTGCTCTCGGGCGCGGTGTCGCCGAACCTTGCCGGCGAGCTCATGGTCGTGGCGCAGGCGATCGCGACCGGCGTGTTTGCCGAACTGCAATATGTGGGATTGCGCAGGAGCGGGAGTGTGCTGGCTGCCTGAGGCCACATCACTCGCTGTCGTTGCCCGGCTTGACCGGGCGACCCAGTATTCCAGAGGTAGTCGTCGCATACGGAGCTGCGGCGTACTGAATGCCCCGCTTTCGCGGGGCATGACAGTTATGCCAGAAGCTCGAACTCAGGCTAGGCCCGCGCGCGGCCCTTCGCCTTGCCGACGGCATGACCATTAAGCTTCTTCTTTTTGGCGAACTTCACGCTCGCCTTCTCGGCTTTGCGCTCCGCGCGCGCCTTCACCTTGGCGCGTTCGGCCCGCGCCTCGGCGCGCAGCTTCTTGCGCTTCTTCTCGCAAGATTCGCACTTGCAGCCGATCGGCTTCAGGTAGGCTTTGAAATAATCGGTGCCGTAGTCGTAATTGATCTCGTCGCCCGGCTCGATGTTCCTGATGGCGCGGATGAAAACCTTGCGCTCGCGCGGCCGCACGTCGGATTCGGCGTTGGGCCTGCACGAATGGTTGATATAGCGCGCGAGGTTCTTGCGCACGGAGCCGTCAATGGTCCAGCGACCGTTGAGCTCGAACAGGTATTTGTTCTCGATGTCGTCGTGCTCGGGAATCCGGGAGTCCAGGATCGGTCCGTAATAACGGATGATCCGGGTGCCCTTCTTGATCGGCTTGGTGGCGAAGAGGCCGAGCCCGGTTTTCGAGCGGCCGACGCGATAAGGTTTGTTGGACGAGGTGGCTGGCATGATCACGAAAAACGAGGACGCGAACGAGGCTGAAAGAGCCCAAGCGAAGCCGCTCTTCTAGAACGATTCCGCGCCGCTGTCAGGTGTCTGTTGACCCCGTTTGAACCTTGCCCACAATCAAGACGTCTGATGGTACGGAGTTCCCACTCGATCAAAGGCGTCGTCATGTTCCGCATCACCACCGCAGGCTTGGCCTTATTGCTCTTGGCCATGTTGCTGATGTGCAGTGGTCTCGACCGAGCCGACGCCCGATCCGTGGGCAGCCAATATACCTCGACGGCCACGAAGGATTGCCGCCAGATCGGAAAGCCCAGCGAGCTCGACGGCAGCACCACGCGGGTCTGCAAGGGCAAGGATGGCCTCGTGGTCCTGATCGCCGAAGACGATCTTCGCGAAATCGTCTCCGTCGGCCGCAATCGCGAGGCCGCGGCCGAGGAACCGGCGGCTAAAGTCTGGTTCGCTCCGTTCAACTCGTCCGAAACCACCGTCGAATGGCGCACCGCTGGGGCCAAGCCGTTTGCGATGATCCAGCGCTGGCACATCGCCGATGGCACCGATCCCGACAAGCAGGGGCGGCCGAACACCAAGGCCATGCTCATCGTGACCCGTCTGCCACCCGGCCCCGTCTGCCACGTCGCCTATGTCGACGCGATCGCCAACCCGAACGCCAATGAGCTCGCGCGCAAGGCCGCGGACGAGTCCGCCCGCAGCTTTACCTGCGGCAAGGACGAGGTGAAGATCATAGGCGCACGCGGCCGCGCGGTCGAGCTCGCGACGATGCGCTAGGCGCTCGCCGGCAATCGATCAGGGACCCGGCGGCTTCCCCGTCACGGGCGACATCAGCATGGCCTCGAGCAGGCGTTCGGGAGTCGTCCCCTCGGGCAGGCGCCCCAGAATATCCTCTAGCCGTCCATCGAGCAGCAGCATGGTAAATCCATGCACCATCGACCAGGCGCGCGCGATCGCAGCGCCCTGATTGAGCGTCAGCGCGTCGCCGCGGATCCGCTCCTGCCGCATCATGCCGACGGCATTGGCGAGCCCCGCAAAGGACGCCTCGGCGGCCTCGTGCAGCGACGGCCTGGAATAGTCGAGGCGCTCGGTGCGGAACATGATGCCGTACATGCCGGGATGAGCCTGGGCATAGGCAACATAGGCTTTCGGCCGCGCCAGCGCGTGCTCAAGCGGGGTGGTGGCGGTGTCAGAGGACGACGCCATCGCCGCATTGAACTGGCGGAAGCCGACGGCCGCGAGCTCACTGAGAAGCCCGGTGAGGTCGCCGAAATGATGGGTGGGCGCGGCGTGCGAGACGCCCGCCTCGCGCGCCACCGCGCGCAATGTCAGGCCGGCGAGCCCGTCACGCTCCAGCACCCGTTCGGCGGCCTGGAGCAGCGCCTCGCGCAGCGCGCCGTGGTGATAGGGCGCCTCGGACTTGACGCTCGCCGTTCGTCGCGCGGGACGCGCCGGCGCGCTCGCCTTCTTTGAAGTACGCGCACCGCGCGCGGTTTCTGTCCTGATCTCACTCTTGCCCATGGGCCAGCTATAGGATGCAATATTGACAGTGTAAAGATTTCACTTGACGAGAACCCCTCGTACGGCTATTTGATCTTTACGATGTAAAGATAAGGAAGGGATACGCCGTGCAGCAGGACGCCGTTGCCGAACGCCGCCACAACCTCGGTCCGATTCCGTTCGAGGCCGACGCGCCCTTCCTGAAAATCATCGGTGAATTGCCGCGCGAACTGAACGGCACGCTCTATCGCAACGGCCCCAATCCGCAGTTCGACTCGCCCGGCGCGCACTGGTTCGTCGGCGACGGCATGCTGCACGCCTTTCACCTCGAGAACGGCCGCGCCAGCCATCGCAATCGCTGGGTCCGTACGCCGAAATGGCTGGCCGAGCACGATGCCGGCCGCGCGTTGTTCGGGGGCTTCGGCCGCAAGCTGCCGGATGCGCCGCAAGACCTCACCGACGGCGGCGTCGCCAACACCAACATCATCTTCCATGCCGGCAAGCTGCTTGCGCTGGAAGAAGCCCATCTGCCGACTGAGATCGATCCGGGCACGCTCGCAACCCGCGGCTATCACAATTATCAGGGCCGTGTCGCCGGCAGCTTCACCGCGCACCCGAAGATCGATCCCGTCACCGGCGAGCTGGTGTTCTTCGGCTACAACGCCGCGGGTCCGCTGACGCCTGCCCTCTCCTACGGCTCGATCGACGCGTCCGGCAAGGCGACGCGCTTCGAACGTTTCGAGGCGCCCTATCCCAGCATGGTGCACGACTTCATCGTCACCGAGAACCACGTGCTGTTTCCGATCCTGCCCGTCACCGGCAGCATGGAGCGCGCGATCAGCGGGCGGCCGCCCTATGCCTGGGAGCCGGACAAGGGCGCCTATGTCGGCGTGATCAAGCGCAAGGGCAGCGCGAAGGACATCGTCTGGTTTCGTGCTGAAGCCTGCTACGTCTTCCACGTCATGAATGCTTGGGAGGACGGTGACCGCATCATCGCGGACGTCATGCAGTTCGAGGAAGCACCACTATTTACGCATCCCGACGGCACGCCCACCAATCCCGAGAAATCCTTCGCTCGCCACTGCCGCTGGACCTTCGATCTTGCCGGGAAGACCGACCGCTTCCAGCAGACCTATCTCGACGATCTCACCGGCGAATTCCCGCGCATCGACGACCGCCGCGCCGGATTGAAGAGCCGTCACGGCTGGTACGCCTGCGCCAATCCGAAGCTGCCGATGTTCGGCGCGCTGTCCGGCGTCGTCCATGTCGATGGCAATGGAACGCGCCTCGGCCATTATCTGCTGCCGGCCGGCGACACCATCTCCGAGCCGGTCTTCGTCGAGCGGTCGAAAGATGCGGCGGAAGGCGACGGCTGGCTGCTGGCGGTGGTCTGGCGCGCGCGGGAAAACCGCAGCGACCTCGCCGTGTTCAATGCCAAGGATGTCGAGGCCGGCCCCGTCGCGCTGGTGCAGCTCGGCCATCGCGTGCCCGACGGTTTTCACGGCAATTGGGTCGGCGCGCGGTAGCTCTCCTCTCGACATCGCTGATGTCACCAAAAGGTCTCTCATGCATATGCCCTCGATCACCGCGGACCGCCTCGCTGTCCTGATCCTGTTCCTGATCTGCGCCGGGATCACGCTCCCGATGATCCGGCCGCGGCGGAGCGGCCAAACCATCTTCAACGGCGGTATCTTGCTCGCCTTCGTCCTCTCGATCGCCTGCGCGTTACCTGTGCTGCCGCACCTGTCCTGGGCCGGCTTCATTGATGAGATGGCCGACCAAGCCGTTGCAGCAATCCAATTTTTGGAAGTCGCTTACGTCATTTTGACACTGTAAAGATTTGACTTGACCACGCCTCGCTGCTGACATATTGATCTTTACACCGTAAAGATAAAGCCGGACCGAGGCGAACCATGGCGATTTTCCTGATCCTCGCGCCCTACGGCGCCTTCACTTTCCTGATGCTGATGACGTCTGCCACGATCAGCGTATTCGTAGCCTCGGCAACCTGTCTGGCCACCGTGGCGATCGATGTCGTGCGCGGTCGCTCGCTGAAGATCCTGGCTATGGGCTCGGCGCTGCTATTCGCCGCAATCGGCCTCCACCTCGCGCTGTTCGACCCGGCGCTTGGCACGCTCGGTGTCAAGCTGTCGGTCGACATCGGCATCTTCGTCATCTCGCTCGGCTCGATGCTGGTCCGGCGTCCCTTCACGCTGCAATACGCGGTCGAATCCGTGCCGGCCGAGACCGCGGCAATGCCCGGCTTTCTCTATGCCAATTACGTCATCACGGGCGCTTGGACCGCGGCTGCGCTGCTGATGGCGGCCGCCAATCTCGTGCTGCTCTATGTCCCCGGCCTGCCGCTCTGGTCGAGCCTTGCGGTCGCCTTCGCCGCCCGCAACAGCGCGATCTATTTCACAAAATGGTATCCCGAATATCGGCAGATCAAGTACGGTGCGCCGGCCAGCCCAATGTCCAACTCCCGCTGAACAGGATCGACGATGAAGGACGTATTCGCCCGCCTCGCCTCCGACCTCTTCTCTGCCATCGTCTTCCTGGTCATCTACATCATCACCGACAACGTCGTCCTGGCAACGTCGGTGGCGATTGCCGGAGCGATCGCGCAGGTGATCTACGCGCGCGTCAAGGGGCAGCAGCTCAATTACATGACCTATGCGAGCGTCGCGCTCGTCGTCGTGCTCGGCACGGTCACGCTGCTGACCAACGATCCCCGCTTCATGCTCGCAAAGCCCTCGATCGCGCATTTCGCGATCGGCGCCATCATGCTCAAGCGGGGCTGGATGCTGCGCTACATGCCGCCGATCGTCGTCGAGACCGTTCCGGAATATGTGACGGCTGCAGGTTATGCCTGGGCCGCGCTGATGTTCGTAATCGGCGCCGGCATGATCGCCGTCGCCTCCACAGGCGATCTGAAGCTGTGGGCGTTCTACATCACGGTGGTCGCGGGCGGCGCCAAGATCCTCGCCTTCGCCGTGCAATACGTCGTGCTTCGCCTCATCGTCACCAGCCGACGACGCGCCGCCGCCCGCGCCTAAATGCCTCCAACGGAGCGTTAGGCGCGAGCGGCGAGTTGCGCTATACGCTCGGCCGGGACTGGCCCGCGGATCGTCGCGGTCCGCCGGGATCTTGGGAGACGCGAATGGCCGTCGACGGCAACTGGACTCTGACCCTGACGACCCCCATGGGCGAGCGCAAGGCGACGCTGAGCCTGACGGCTGCCGGCGGCACGCTCACGGGGACGCAGGGCGCGGAAGGCGATACAGCCGAGATTTTCGATGGCACCGTCAGCGGCGATGCCGTCAACTGGAAGGTCTCGATCACCAATCCGATGCCCTTGACGCTCGAATTCATCGGAACCGTCTCCGGCGACAGCATGAGCGGTGAGATGGGCATCGGCCCGATGGGCAGCTTCCCGTTCACCGGCACGCGCGCCTAAGCGGCGCGGCAACGGTGCGCGCGCTCGGTCTCATCGCGGCGACGATCCTGTGTGTCGCGACACAAGCGGCTAGCGCGGACGACGCCGAACCGGCGTGGCGGGCAAGCGCGCTCGCCATGCTACCGGCAGGCTATGTCGCCGGCACGGCCTATCGAACCGAAGGGTTGACGGGCTACCTCGCCGTCTATCCGATCTCGTCGAACGATCCGAAGTCACCTGCAAGCGTGTTCGCCACGCGCCAGGCTCTCGTGGTCGCGCTGACGCCGGATGCGACGCGCGCAATCTCAGCCGAATTGAAGCCGCGTAGCGGGCCCGATTCTGACAACGACGACACCGACTTCGCAAAGCTGCATGCCGATCTCGCCGCCAGGCGCTCAACGCTTCCCGACGGTACCGAGCCCTGCGATTTCGGCGCATGGTCCGTCGACAAGGATCCTGATGGCCTCAACGTGCGTGCCGAACCATCGATCAAGGCGCGTGTGCTCGGCACGCTTCCGCCGCCCTACCGGCTCAAGCTCGGCGGCAGCGAGAACACGCCGGATGGCGGCTGGCTTACCGAATTCCGCATCATCGGTTTCAAGAACGGCTGGTTTCTGATCGAAGGCGCCAAGCCGCCGGGCAAGGACTACGAGGACGACAAGAAATATCCGCGCAGCGCGCCAAAGCCCTATGCCGGACGCGGCTGGGTCGCCTCCAACAAGGTCGGCGCGTCCTACGCCAATGGCGCGACACGCATGGGCGGCCTGTTCCAAGCACCCTTCGTCGATGCGAAATGGATGCCCGCCCAGCGCGAGCTCGGCGGTCCGATCGACACCGACGGCGGACCGAAGCACATCTTTGCCTGCAGCGGCCTCTGGGGCTTGGTCGAGAGCCAGGACGGCGTCCGCGGCTGGTGGCGCGGGCTGTGCTCCAACCAGGTCACAAATTGTAGTTGAGCGAGTAAGTCTCGTGTCCCGGACGCGACGCAGCGCGAAGCGGTGCATCGCAGAGCCGGGACCCATGCCCGCCATGGGGACCCCGGATCAGCAGCGCATCATTTCATGCTGCGCAGCGTCCGGGGAACGCGGCCTCAGCCCAGATTCAACTCCTTGAAGAAGTCGTTCCCCTTGTCGTCGATGATGATGAACGCCGGGAAGTCGACGACCTCGATGCGCCAAATCGCTTCCATGCCGAGCTCGGGATATTCGAGCACCTCGACCTTCTTGATGCAGTGCTCGGCAAGATTCGCCGCGGCACCGCCGATCGAGCCGAGATAGAAGCCGCCATACTTCTTGCAGGCCTCACGCACGGCCGGCGCGCGGTTGCCCTTGGCGACCATCACCATCGAGCCGCCGGCGGCCTGGAACTGATCGACAAAAGAATCCATACGGCCCGCAGTGGTCGGGCCGAACGCACCGGAGGCATAGCCCTCGGGCGTCTTGGCGGGGCCGGCGTAATAGACCGGATGGTTCTTGAAATAGTCCGGCAGCGGCTCGCCCTTGTCGAGCCGCTCGCGCAGCTTGGCATGCGCGGAATCGCGCGCGACGATCATGGTGCCGGTCATCGATACCCGCGTCTTGGTCGGGTACTTCGAGAACGTGGCAAGGATATCCTTCATCGGCTGGTTGAGGTCGATCTTGACGACCTCGCCGCCGAGCGACTGCTCGACCTCAGGCAGATACTGCGCCGGGTTGTGCTCGAGCTCCTCGAGATAGACGCCCTCCCTGGTGATCTTGCCGAGCACCTGGCGATCGGCCGAGCAGGACACGCCGAGCCCGATCGGGAGCGAGGCGCCATGACGCGGCATGCGGATCACGCGGACGTCGTGGCAGAAATATTTTCCACCGAACTGCGCGCCGACGCCGAGCGACTGCGTCATCTTCAGAATTTCCTGCTCCATCTCGAGATCGCGAAACGCGTTGCCGTCGGGCGAGCCGTGGGTCGGCAGCGCGTCGAGATAGCGAGCCGACGCCAGCTTCACCGTCTTCATGCAGAGCTCGGCCGAGGTGCCGCCGATGACGATCGCGAGGTGATAGGGCGGGCACGCCGCGGTGCCCAGCGTCAACACCTTCTCCTTCAGGAAGGCGAGCAGCCGGTCCTTGGTCAGCACCGAGGGCGTCGCCTGGAACAGGAAGCTCTTGTTGGCGGAGCCACCGCCCTTCGCCATGAACATAAACTTGTAGGCGTCATCGCCTTCCGCGTAGATCTCGCACTGCGCCGGCATGTTGTTGGCGGTGTTCTTCTCCTCGTACATCGACAGCGGCGCGACCTGCGAGTAGCGCAGATTGCGGCGCAGGTAAGCATCGCGCGCGCCTTCCGACAGTGCCGCCTCGTCGTCACCATCGGTGATGACGTTGCAACCCTTCTTGCCCATGATGATCGCGGTGCCGGTGTCCTGGCACATCGGCAGCACGCCGCCTGCAGCGATGTTGGCGTTCTTGAGGAAGTCCAGCGCGACGAACTTGTCGTTCGGGCTCGCCTCGCCATCCTCCAGGATCGCGCGGAGCTGCTTCAGATGACCCGGTCGCAGATAGTGGTTGATGTCGCCAAAGGCCGCTTCCGACAGGGCCCGCAGCGCGTCGCGGGACACCACCAGCATGTCCTTCCCCAAAACCTTCTCGACCCTGACGCCCTCGGACGAGACCTTCTTGTAGGGCGTCTCGTCCTTGCCCAGCGGAAACAGCGGCGTGTGCTTGTAGGGCGGAACGGGCTTTGCGGGATCGGGAAAGGCGGTAGGAGCGTTCATGGGCGGGAATCTCGGGGTTTTGGAGCCCTCGCATGGGCCCCGTTCATAGAAGCGTTCTAAGCTTTTTTGCTGCAAAGGGAAGGCGCTCTGGTGCGGTCGGGGCATCCCGATTCGGCGACACGGCGACCTATTTTCGGCGGCTGTCGGCGGACACGAGGCCCTCATGACGCCAGTGAAGACCCTGGGTGCACCCCTTGCGCTACGCGCGAGACGACGGTTGAATGCGCCCGCTAAGGGGCTTTCATCATGACATTGAACTTACACGTCCGCGGCGCGATCCTGGTCGCCGCCGCCATCACCGGCCTTGTGACCATCGCCTCGCCCGCCCGCGCGGACCGCTGCGATGACAGCGCCAACGAGCTGGCGAACCAGGTCGATCGCCTCAAGGTGAATTTCCGCGCCGCCAATGTGGTCTACTTGACTCATCCCGCGGCCAAGGAATTGTCCGTGGCTTGCCGTGGCGACAAATATTCGATCGAGCTCTATGCCAAGGGCGATCGCAAGCCCAAGCCGGAGTTCTTTGCGCTGGTGGGGTCGATGGCCGCGATCGTCTTCACCGTGACCAAGGACGATACGACGACGGGCGCGACACGCTGCCTGAAGCGGATGGGGCTCTTGCGCGGCGACAAGATCAGCATGCGCTACCGGCGTCTCAACATGGAATGCACCCGCACCAAGACGGATGCGTCGATCGCGATCACGCGCGGCAAGGACGAATAGGCGGCTCCCGCGCGGTGTGCGTCTGACAGCACACCGCCCATTTCGGACTCCGTCATTGCGAGCGTAGCGAAGCAATCCAGAATCCCTCCGCGGAGACAGACTGGATTGCTTCGCTGCGCTCGCAATGACGAGGAGAGGTCTGTCCTCTCGCGGAAACAGCGCTTGTGGCGGCACGAAAGCGGCCTCCTCTGCCGCACCAGATCCCTCGCATTTTAACGATTGGCTTGAAGGAAATTTCGCGTCTCGCGGCGCAGGGTCAATTGTTTCCATACGTGAGGATTTGTGGATGAGCGTTTCTACCGTTTCGCCGCCGCCGATCGCGATCGTGGTGCCGAGCTACGACACGACCAAGCAGCAGGACGATCAGATCAAGACCAAGGACAACGACCCGACCTACAAGCCGCCGCCGCCTGCGCCGCTGCCGCCGGGTCAGGGTACGCGGATCGATCAGCTCGCCTGATCAGCCGCGTCGAAGATGAAATGCCCGATCCGGTCGATCGGGCTTTTCGCGTGTCCGGCCGCATCTTCGCCGGATAGCGGGACCAATATCGTGCGCGGCTACCCTGAGACCTGCGCATGATCGCAAGACTGCTGTTGCAGAGCACGATCACCACCGCCGCCATGGGCGCGCTGCTGTTCGCGTGCGCCGGAACCCTGCACTGGCCGTCGGCTTGGGTGTTCCTCGCGACCTCCGCCCTGCTCGGCCCGCTCTGCGGCTGGTGGCTTTACCGGGTCGACCCCGCACTGCTCGCCGAACGCCTGCGGCCGGTCCTGCAAAAGGACCAGCCCGCTGCCGACAAGGCGTTCATGGCCGTCTTCGTCATTACGATGCTGGTCTGGCTGGCGGCGATTGGGCTTGACCGGCGTACGCTGTCCTCCGACATGCCGATGGCGCTGCAGATGCTCGGCCTCGCCCTGTTCCTGCTTTCGACGCTGTTCATCCTCTGGGTTTTCCGCGAGAACTCGTTCGCGGCGCCCGTGGTGAAGCTGCAAGCCGAGCGCGCGCAGCGCGTGATCTCGACGGGGCCTTATGCCCATGTACGCCATCCCATGTACAGCGGCATGATGCTGTTCTTCGCCGGCGTGCCGCTGCTTCTGGGCTCATGGTGGGGACTTCTGATGGCGCCCTTGTTCCTCGTCTTGTTTGCGGTCCGCATTCGCATCGAGGAGCGCACGCTGCGCGAGGGCCTGCCGGGCTATGCCGACTATGTGACGCGCGTGCGCTATCGCCTGCTGCCTGGCGTCTGGTGAGCGCGCGCATCACTCTGTAAATCGCAGAAAAGTGTTCCCTCCGATCGACTGACGTCGGCCGAAGCGTTCGCAGGCGCTCTAGCCATCCAATTCGCGGTAGCGGCGGAAGATGCCCTGCTCGTTGAAGGGAATACGGCGCTCGCTTTCGAGATAAGCCTTGATGTTCGGGCGCGCCGACACGCGGTCGTGCATGCCGACGAGGGCCGGGATATCTGTCTCGAACGCCTTCATCCGCTTCGGAAACGCATAGCGTAGTCCCGCGACGAGCTGGAACAGCGAGAGATCGACATAGGTCAGCTTGCGGCCGGTGACATAGGCGCCGCCATTGTCCTGAAGGAGGTGCTCGAAATAGCCGAGATATTTCGGCACGCGCTCGCCCCAGAAGTCGGCGGTGCGCTTCTTTGCCGGCGGTTTCTGATCTTCGTAGTAGAGCGAGGGCCCGAGCGGGTGATGGGTGTCGTGAATCTCGACCACGAAATCGGTGATCGTCAGCTGGAGCTGATGCACCCAGAGTTGACCCGCTTCCGACTTCGGGGCGAGGGCGTGGCGGGCGCCGAGATAGAGCAGGATGTTCGCGGTCTGGCCGATGACGAGCTTGCCGGCTTTGAGGAACGGCGGCGCAAAGGGCGGCGTGCCCTTGTGTGCGTCCATCATCTTCATCATCGCAGCTGTACCGCGTGGGCCACGCGCCACGTCGATGTAAGCCGCGCCAGCCTCCTCGAGCGCGAGCCGCACATATTCACCGCGGCCCTGGATCTCGGGCCAATAATAGAGCTCGTATTTCATGGAAGGGTCCGTGAGCGTGGAAGCGACAGGACCAATCTATCACGCGCGACAAGGTTCCGTCAGGATCGGGCGGAAGGGCGGCACCACACGCTCCGTCATTGCGAGCGCAGCGAAGCAATCCAGACTGTCACCCTGGAGGGACTCTGGATTGCTTCGTCGCTGCGCTCCTCGCAATGACGGAAGCCTCAATTCGACGCGAAGCAATACAGCAGGCCGTCGCCGCCGGTGCTCTTCAGATCGGCCTGCGAGCAGCCGCCGTCGGGTCCGCGCGAGGGGTGTGCGGTGTTCCAGGATTTGACCGTCGGGTTGGTCGCAGGGCCGTTGATGTCGGAGTGGCCGAGCATCGCCGCGCCTTGCGTACTCGACGTCCAGTTTTTGCAGGTGCGGTCGTCGGGACCCGCAAACGCGGTGCCGTCGGACTGCGATCCCGTGAGAATGTCGTGCCGGTTAGGCTGGTCGCCATAGCCGTTTACAATCTCCCCCTTCTCGGTCAGCGCTGTCTCCTTGCTGATCTTGTTGGCGCTGTGCAAATCGGCCACGTCCTTGGCGATTTCCACGCCCTTGGCGTTCTGCCACGGTCCCTTGCCGATGCGGTCGCGCGCGTTGACGGCCGGCTTGCCGTCGGCGGCCTGCGTGGAGAGATAAGCGCGCCAGGTCTTACTGCCGGCGCCGCCGGCCGGGGCTAGCTTCTGGCACTGCGCATCGGCGCCCTCCAGGCCGCCGAGATCGGCGCCTTTGCCAGGACCGTTGGAAGTCACGAAGAACGTCATGTCGGCCGACTGCGCCTGCGCCGATGGCGCCGCAAGCAAGGCCGCAGCGAGCGCGAGGCCTAAAATCGTCACGGATCTCTCAATGCGGATCATCCTGTCCTCCATTTTGTGGTGTCGTTGGCCGCCAGATTTCAACCCGACGCAGGCCCGCTTATTCCGATGCCGCGATGCGAGACGCCCAAAAGAAAAAGGCGCCGTGCAAGAAGCACGACGCCTTGTTCTCATGTCGTCTGCGGTCAGTTGGTCTGCTGGATCGCCGACAGTTCCCAGGCGCCGCCCGGCCGTCGGGCAAAGGTCCAGACTTCGGTGGCCTCGCCCGGCTGCTCGCTGCCGGCGACAATTGCGCCGGTATTGCGGTCGAGCGTCTTGTCAGTCAGCGCGAAGCGCAGCGCCACCGTCGCGTAATCGGTCTCGCCTTCGCGCCAGGATTCCGCGAGGTCGCCCTGCAACAGCGTGACGTCGCTGACCTTGTTGACGACGTTGCGTGCGCGGTTCTGGCCGAGGTCCTGCTCGAAATAGGAGACCATTTCCGGCGTCGCGAGCGTGTGCAGCTTGGCCACGTCCTCGTTGGACCAGGCGGACTGGACGTCGCCGAGCAGGCGCTCGAACGCCTCATAGTCGTCCGGCTTGATCTCGAGCGGCGCGTTGTTGTTGGCGCCGAAGCCGAAGCCGCCGCCAAGACCACCACCAAGACCACTACGGTTGTTCGCCTGCGGTCCCGGACCGGCACTGGCGTCAGCATTGGCATAGGCCGCCTGCGGGCTGTGGCGGCGCTGCCACCAGGACATCGCCAGCCGAACCACGACCACCACGAGCACGATCTGGATGATCAGGCCGATGATCGACGACAGGCCGCCGAGGCCGCCGAACAGGCCACCGCCGAACAGCATGCCGAGCAGGCCCGCGCCGAGGAAGCCGGCCGCAAGGCCGCCCATGAAGCCGCCGGCCCGGCCGAACAGGCCGCCGCGCGCGGGCGCAGCTGCGGCCGAATTCATGCCTGCACCCGGCTGGGTGTAGGTGCGGTTGAACTGCGAGGTCGAGCCTGGCGCGGTCGTGGTTGACGGCGGGGCCGAATAGGTGCGCGAACCGCGCGAACCCGACGACATGCCGCCACCGACGCGCGCGTCGGCGGACGAGATCGCCAGCGCAGTCGGCAGCGCAAGCGCCAGCACGACGGCAATCGTCTTGAAGAGACTGCGGGAGCGTTGCGAGAAATTCATGTTGGTTTCCCAGATCCCCGGCATGGGGACGTGCCCCTAAGATGGGCGGCCTTCCGTAAAAAGGAAGCCACTATCGGAACTTGTGACTGCGGCCCTCAGTCGCGGGGATGTGGCAAAAGCCCATCTTTGGCGGCAGCTTGGCCGGGTATGCGAAGGCGCCGCGGTCGCGGGTTACCGGTGGCTTTTGCGACGGGAATTCCGCTTTTCCGTCGTCATTGCGTTGAGGCCCTCACCCCGCCTTCGCCATCGTCTCCTTCACGGCCGCCACGAGCTGGCTCAGCGTGAACGGCTTGGGCAGGAAGTCGAACTGCTGACCTTCGGGCAGGCTCTTCTCGAATGCGTCTTCCGCGTAGCCGGAGACGAAGATGAACTTGATGTCGGGGTTCTTCTCGCGCATCGCCTTGAGCAGCGTCGGGCCGTCCATCTCCGGCATCACGACGTCGGACACGACGAGATCGATTCCGCCACTCTGCTCTTCCAGCACCTCCAGCGCCTCGACGCCGTTCTCGGCCTCGACCACGGTGTAGCCGCGCGAGCGCAGGCCGCGTGCGTTGAGCGCGCGCAGACCCTCCTCGTCCTCGACCAGGAGGATGGTGCCTTGTCCGGTGAGATCGGTGCGGGGCTTGGCGTCCGCCGCGGACCCGGCGTCCTTCGCGGCACCATTGCTGGCGCCCACGACCGGCGCCGGCTGCTCGACCTGCACCTCCGCCTCGGCATGATGGCGCGGCAGGAAGATCTGGAACGAGGTGCCCTGCCCCGGCTCGGAGTCCACGTAAATGAAGCCACCGGTCTGCTTTACGATGCCGTAGACGGTGGAGAGCCCGAGGCCGGTGCCCTTGCCGACTTCCTTGGTCGAGAAGAACGGCTCGAAGATCTTGTCGCGGATATCGGCGGGGATGCCGGTACCGGTGTCGGCGACCTCGATCCGCACGTAGTCCGCTGCCGGCATGCCTTTGTAGGCCAGCCTGGCCGCTTCTTCGGTGGTGACGTTGGCGGTGCGGATGATCAGCTTGCCGCCGTCGGGCATGGCGTCGCGCGCGTTGACCGCGAGGTTGACGATGACCTGCTCGAACTGGGAGACGTCGACCTTGACCGGCCAGAGATCGCGGCCGTGGATGGTCTCGTGCTTGACCTTCTCGCCGATCAGGCGGCGCAGCAGCATGGCGAGATCGGAGAGCGCATCGCCGAGGTCGAGCACCTGCGGCCGCAGCGTCTGCCGGCGCGAGAACGCCAGCAATTGCCGCACCAGCGTGGCTGCCCGCGTCGCATTCTGCTTGATCTGCATGATGTCCTGGAACGACGGGTCGGTCGGCTTGTGCGCGTTCAGCAGGAAGTCGTTCGCCATCATGATGGCGGAGAGCACGTTGTTGAAGTCGTGGGCGATGCCGCCGGCGAGCTGGCCGACAGTCTCCATCTTCTGCGACTGGTTGATCTGGTTCTCCAGCGCGCGCCGCTCGGTGGTCTCGAGCATGTGCACGATGGCGGCTTCCGCGTCGTTCTCGGCCGCGTCCACCGGCGTGACGAAGAACTGGCCCCAGCGCTCTTTGGTTCCTTCGAGCGCCACTTCGACCGGCGCGACGTCGGCCTGGCCCTCCGCGGCCTGGTTGATAGCCGCGATCAAGAGATGCCGGTCGCGCGAATTGACCGCGCGGAAGATCGACTTGCTGGCGCTGTCGAGCCCCAGCGCCTGCCCGAGCTTGGCGTAGCGCGCATTGGCGCGCACGACATTGCCGCCACGGTCTACCGTCGCGATCGCCATCGGGGTATGATCGAAGAAGCGCATGAACCGCACTTCGGCGGCGCGGTCCGGATCGCTGCGCTCGTCGCGAGCACGGCTGATCACCAGCGTGCGCGACGGCCCCGGCGCGCCGTCGGCGCCGAAGGCGAGCTTGTGATAGAGCCGCACCGGCATGGTCTTGCCGGTGCGCATGCGCAGGTCGATATCAAAGACTTCCGTCTTGACCTCGCCCGGCACCGCCACGATCGCGGTGAGCAGCGAAGCGCCGTCGCCCGAGACGATGTCGGTGAGCTTCAGCCCGCCCGAGCCGATCTCCGCGAGGTCGTAGTCGAGCCAATTCGCCAGCGTCGCGTTGACGTAAGCGAGTTCGCCGGCCGGATTGACCGAGAAGAAACCGCAAGGCGCGTGATCGAGATATTCGATCGCGTGCTGGAGTTCCTGGAACACGTCCTCCTGGCGCTCGCGGTCGCGGGTGATGTCGGCGATCGACCATACCGCGTATCTCGTCTCGCGCTTGCCGGTGCCGAGAGGCCGCACCCGCATGCGCAGCCAGCGGCCCTGGCTGCCGTCATGGCCGGAGATGCGCACCTCTTCCTGCTGCCGCTTGCCTTCGCGCGCGGCTTTCAACAGGCGGAACACCGCTTCGGAGACGTCGGGGTTGCCGATGAAAACGCGTTCCACGGGGCGCACGTCCTGTGGCCCGGCGGCGCCGGTCAGCGTCAGATAGGCCGCATTGGAATAGACCACATGGCCGCGCGGGTCGGTCACGGCGAGGCCATCGAAGGCGTGGTCGGCGATGCGCCCCATCACGGGATCGTCGAGATTGCGGTCGACGAAGCGGATGATGCCGGCGGCGAAGGCGAACAGGTTGAACAGGCCGACCATGGCCAGCACGGCGAGGATGCCGAGGATATAGGGCTGGGCCTGCGCGCGCCCGAGCGTCATCAACCCCACGGCAACGGCGACGAGGCCGGCGGCCACCAGCAGCACCAGCGCAATGCTGCCCGAGCGCGGCGACGGCTCGTGCGCCGCAACGGGCTCGCGTGTGAGGTCGTGGTCGGTCTCGGCAGTCATCTCAAGCTGGCACAGCCTGTCGGCAGAGAATCAACGCGCTACAGGGCGCGCAGGGTCCTCCCTGCCTGAATCGGACCCGCAGGCGCAAGGGCAGCAGGGGCGAAAGGTACGCTGATTCCCAGATTACGGCCATTTCCAGTACTTTTCAGGGGTTTTATTGCCGGCTGGCACCGAATCCGCTCTTCAGACGCATGACGTAGCCGATGACTTCGGCGACCGCATGGTAGTGCTCGGTCGGGATTTCCTCGTCGATCTCGACGGTGGCGTAGAGCGCGCGGGCGAGCGGCACGTTCTCGACGATCGGGATGTCGTGCTCGCGCGCGATCTCCCGGATCTTGAAAGCGAGGTTGTCGACGCCCTTGGCGACGCAGATCGGCGCCGACATGCCGCGCTCGTAGGACAGCGCGATCGAATAGTGGGTCGGGTTGGTGATGATCACGGAAGCCTTGGGAACCGCCGCCATCATGCGCTTCTTGGAGCGCTGCTGGCGCAGCTGCCTCAGCTTGCCCTTGATGTGCGGGTCGCCTTCGGACTGCTTGTACTCTTCCTTGATCTCCTGGAGCGACATCTTCTGCCGCTGGAACCAGCTGCGATACTGGAAGAAATAGTCGCCGATGGCGATGATCGCGAGCGCCGCGACCACCGCGGCGAGCAGATGAATGGTCAGGCTGGTGGAGGCGCCGAGCAGGGAGGCCGGATCGAGCCTGACCATCGCCTCCATGCGATGCCGCTCCGGCCACAGGATCACGGTCATGACCGCGCCGAGCACGATCAGCTTGCCGAGACCCTTGAGGAAGTTCGCCGCCGCTTGCTTGCCGAAGATGCGCTTGAGGCCTTCGGCAGGCGACAGCTTGCTGAACTTGGGCTTGAGGGATTCGGCCGACCAGACCAGGCGGTGCTGCAGCACGTTGCCGGCAATTGCCGCCAGCACCAGCATCAGTAGCGGCACGCCCACCGCCGCCAGCACCGCGACTTCGATCTGCTGCATCAGGGCGAGCAGAGCCCTGCCGTCGGTCTTGATCATCCAGGAATTGGCGAGCAGGTTGCGCATCGGCGCCAGCAGTCCGCTGCCAACCGATCCCGAGAAGCTCGAGACGACGAGCGTGGCGCCCGCGATCATGAACCAGGTGTTGATCTCCTGGCTCTTGGCGACGTCACCGCGTTCGAGCGCCTCTTCGAGACGTTTTTGCGTCGGGTCTTCTGTTTGACTCTCTGGATCGTTGTCTTCCGCCATCGATCACCCGGTCACTTGAGAGGCATCATCTGGTGCATGACACCGATGAAGTAGTCGAGAAAGGTGCCCATCATCGCCGTGAGCACGACGGCAAGCACCAGGAAGCCGGCGAAGATCGACAGCGGCACGCCGACGAAATAGACCTGCATCTGCGGCATCAGCCGCGCCAGCACGCCGAGCCCGATGTTGAAGACGAGGCCGAACACCAGGAACGGTCCGGAAAGTTGCAAGCCCAGGCGGAACGCGGCGGCAAAGGCGCGCGTCGCCAGTGCGGCGACATCGCCGCTCGACACGGTCTCGCCCGGCGCGAAGATCGTGTAGCTGTCGTTCAGCGCCGCGATCACCAGATGATGGCTGTCGGTGGCGAACAGCAATGTCACCCCCAGTATCGTCAGGAAGTTGCCGACCAGCACGCCCTGCTGTCCCTGAGTCGGATCGACCGAAGTGACGAAGCCGAGCCCCATCTGCTGCGCGATCACGGCACCGGCAACCTGCAGCGCCGACAACGTCACCCGCGCGGTCGCTCCCAGCACGATGCCGATCACGATCTCATGCAGCATCAGGACCAGCAGCGGCGCGATCGAGCCCATGTCGACCTGATAGGCATTGCGATGCAGCGGCAGGATGATCAGCGTGAGCAGCAGCGCGATCGACAATTTGATCCGTGTCGGGATATTGGTCTCGCCCAGGCCCGGCAACAGCATCACCATCGCGCCGACCCGGGCAAAGGCGAGCATGAAGGAGGCGGCAAGCGCCGGCAGCAGCGAGACGTCGATGCGCATGATAGGCGCATAGTGCCTCAGCCGCCGATGATTCGCGACGATATCCGCAGCATGTGGGAATGCAGTGCGTCTGCCATGAATGGCAAGGCCAACAGCATTGTGGCAAAGATGGCCAGGATTTTCGGCACGTAGATCAGCGTCTGCTCCTGGATCTGCGTCAGCGCTTGGAACAGCGACACGACGACGCCGACCACGAGGCCGACCACCATCAGGGGCGACGACACGATCACGATCGTCCAGATCGCATCACGCGCGACGTCGAGGGTTTCCGGTCCGGTCATTTCGCAGTTCCTTTATTCAACTCTCATCCCCACCGCTTGATGAGGACCACACGAACCAGAAAAATCAGATCGGCATTTTCATGATGTCTTCATAGGCCGCGATCACGCGGTCGCGGACCGAGACCAGCGTGGACACGGCGACGTCGGTGTCTGCGACCGCCGTCACCACGTCCATCACGTTGGCCTTGCCGGCGGCCATCGCCACCGTCTGCGCATCGGATTTGCGGCCGGACTCCAGGACGCTGCCGACAGTGTCTTTCAGAAGAGAGGCGAAGGACTGCCCGCTCGGCTCGCTGCCCTTGCCGGCACCGCTGTTCTCCAGCACGCGGGCGAGGTTTGCATAGGCATTGGCGGCAATTGTCGGTGTTGCCATGATTCAAATGTCCTGTTCAGCTCTTGAGGATGTCGAGGGTGCGCTGGATCATCCGGCGCGTCGCGCTGATGATGTTGAGGTTGGCCTCGTACGACCGCTGCGCGTCGCGCATGTCGGTCATCTCGACCACCGAGTTCACGTTGGGATATTTGACGTTACCGGTCGCATCCGCCGCCGGATTGTTCGGCTCGTATTTGGTGCGGAAATTGGACTGGTCGGGCTTGATCCTGCCGAGGGTGACGACCTGCGCGTCGAGTGTACGGTCGAGCGCGGAGGAGAAGGTCGGCACCTTGCGCCGGTAAGGATCGCCGCCGGCGGTCTGCGAGGTCGAATCCGCATTTGCGATATTCTCCGAGATCACCCGCATGCGCCCGGCCTGCGCCCGCAGACCGGAGGTCGCGATCGCCATCGAACGGGCAAAGTCGCTGCTGTCATTCGCCATGATGCACTTCCTGTAGCTCTAGCCTTTGCCGATCGCGGTCTTGAGCAGATGCAGGCTCTTCGAATAGAGCGAGGTCGCCGCCGCATAATCCATCTGGTTGCTGGCGGCCTTCATCATCTCCTCTTCGAGATTGACGGCGTTGCCCGCGGGGCGGGTCTCAAAACCCGCATTCTTGTTCTGGTCGAATCCGGAGGCCGCGCCTGACGGCGCCATGTGGGAACCGCTGGTGCGGGTGAGCGCCAAGGGACCCATCGAACCCGTCACGGCGCCGCTCTTGTCCAGCTTCGGCTCGACCAGGTCGCGCGGACGGAATTTGGGCGTGTCGGAATTGGAGACGTTCTCGGACAGGACGCGCTGGCGCTCCTGGTGCCATTGCATCTTGGTGCGAAGCGCCGATAGCACCGGAAGATCGTTGATGGACATCGTTGCGGCTCCTTCCGCCTCTCGGACCAGGTCCGAAGCTAGGCAGAATTTGCCGCCTGTATGGTTAACAGCCGGTTAAGGAGGTCGCAGGCAGTTGTCCCCCGGCGGGACACCACTGCGCGTGCCCCGTGATTCTACGCCTCCAAAAGCGGCATTAACCCAACCGCTTGGCGGGGCATGCACAGGCCAAGAAGTCGTTTTGGATCGAGCGATTCATGGGTTATTAAGAGTTGGGGACGGCAAAACTTGCCGTGGGACGTTAAGAAATCGCAGTTTGGGCAACGTAAGCCGGTGGTTGGCGCATCTGACCACTGGCCCGAGACAAGCCGCCATTTGTCGGGGACAAGTATGCAAGGCAGCCCTATCACCTTCATCGTCGCGTTCATCGTCGTTCTGGCGTTGATCGGCGTCGCTGCATGGCTGGTTCGCCGATTCGCCACCAGCCGGCTTGGCGCAAACACCCAGCGCGGCCGGATGCCCCGGCTCGCCGTGATCGATGCCGCCGCGGTCGACGGCCGCCGCCGTCTGGTGCTGGTCCGGCGTGACAATGTCGAGCATCTTCTGATGATCGGCGGCCCCACCGACATCGTCGTCGAACCCAACATCGTGCGCGCAGCACCCGGCCGCGACCAGCTCCCGCAGCGTTCCAATGCCGCCGAGCCGCCGCGTCTTGCGCCGATGCATGATACCAGCAGCTGGGCCGACGAAGCACCGCGGCCCGAGCTGCTCGATCATCCCGAGCCGCAAATGCCCGAGCCGCCACCGCGGCCCGCGCGCCCCTCCTTCGCCGACGAAGTGCGCCGGCCCGCTCCCGGGCTGGCCGAGCGCCGCAACGAGCCGCCACTGGCCGGCTTCACCTCCGAGCCGATCGCGCCGCGCCCCGAGCGCGAGCTGCGTCCCGATCCTATTCCGCCGCGCGTTGCGCGCAACGAACCCCCACTGATGCCGCGTCCGCCGCGCCACAGCGAGCCCGCGAAGGCGCCTCAAGTGCGCGCCGAGCGCGTAACCGCGCCACCTCCGCCTGTGCCGCAGGGTCCGCCCGTTCCGCCCCCGGCGCCCGCTCCTGGGGCACCATCGAGCGCCGAGCAGAATCTCGCCGAGATGGCGCAGCGGCTCGAAGCAGCGCTGCGCCGCCCCGCTGGCGAGACGCTTGCCCCTCCGGTCGCCCCGGAGCCCCCGGCCGCTCCTCCGCGTGTGGCCCGCAGCGAGCCGCCGGCACCACCGGCCCCTGCCGCAAAGCCAGCCCCGGAAAAGACCAGCTTTGAAAATCTCGAAGACGAGATGGCCTCGTTGCTCGGCCGTCCGAAGCCGTCTTCGTGAGGCTGCCGGCCCTCCCGCGTAGAGTTTTTCTTCTTTCTGTCCTGATCGGCGCGGCTTCGCTCGCGATGCCGGCGCATGCGCAGGACATCAGCATCAATCTCGGCGGCGGCGGCGCTGGCGGTGGCGGCGTCACCGAGCGCGCGATCCAGCTGATCGCGCTGCTGACGGTGCTGTCGATCGCACCGTCGATCCTGATCATGATGACGTCGTTCACGCGCATCGTGGTCGTGCTGTCGCTGCTGCGCACCGCGATGGGCACAGCGACCGCCCCGCCGAACTCGGTGATCATCGCCCTGGCGATGTTCCTCACCTTCTTCGTGATGGGACCCGTCCTGCAAAAATCCTACGACGAAGGCATCCGTCCGCTCGTCGCAAATCAGCTCGGCGTCGAGGACGCGCTTCAGCGCGCCTCCGTCCCCCTGCGCGGCTTCATGCAGAAGAACGTGCGCGAGAAGGACCTCAAGCTGTTCCTGGACCTCTCCGGCGAGCCGCCGCCGGCAACCCCCGACGAGCTCGGCTTACGCATCCTCGTCCCCGCCTTCATGATCTCGGAGCTGAAGCGTGCCTTCGAGATCGGCTTTCTGCTGTTCCTCCCCTTCCTGATCATCGACCTCGTCGTCGCGTCCGTGCTGATGTCGATGGGCATGATGATGCTGCCGCCGGCAACGATCTCGCTGCCGTTCAAGTTGATCTTCTTCGTGCTGGTCGACGGCTGGTCGCTGGTGGCAGGCAGTCTGGTGCAGAGTTACGGGGGGTAGCGGTCCTGGGCAGCGGTCAGCGACCCTATCCTCTCTAGCCCGATGCTTGTAGGCGTGCACTTGAGCTTACCAGCGCAAGGCGGAAGCCTGCCATCGTCAGCGCGTTCGGCGGCTCGTGACATATCGGAATATGCTCAGGTTGCGCATTCAATGGGTCATTGATATGATGGTCATCATCCCTAGATCCGAAGCGGCTTATGACCAGCAACGTCGAAAACCATCTGCTCGCTCGGGTCGTGCCGCTTGGTCTTCAGGTCGCCGTTCTTGCTGCGTTGTCTGCGAGTGGCACGTTGGCCACCAACATTCTGTTGCCTTCGCTACCGAGTATCGCCGTCGCGGTAGGCGTCACCAGCGCTCAGGTAACGTCAACTATCACCATATTCCTCGCCATGTTCGCGGTCGGACAACTCGTTGTCGGTCCGTTGTCGGATCGTTTCGGCCGGCGCATACCCGTGATGATCGGGTTTGCTGTATTTTTCGCAGGTAGCATATGGTGCGCGTTAGCCAATGATTTGGCGGCACTATTGATTGGTCGCGTTGTGCAGGCCGGTGGCGCATGTGCCACGTCTGTCCTTTCGCGAGCTATCGCAAGAGATCTTTTTCAGGGCGAAAAGCTAGCGCGCGTGCTCACCTTTGTTATGGTTGCGATGGCAGCGGCGCCCGGATTCTCGCCCCTGGTCGGTGGCGCGCTGGATCATTTTTTTGGCTGGCGTTCAGCCTTTGTGTTCGTCGGAATCTTCGCCGTCGTCGCCGCTTTAGCATTTCTTGCGGCTTTCGGAGAAACGCACCACGCGCCACGCGCCGAGTTCGATTTCTCGACGATCTCCAAGAATTACTGGTCGCTATCGACTGACCGCCGTTTCCTGGTTCCTGCCGCAACTGTTAGCCTCATCTTAGGTGCGCTGTTTGCAATGTTTTCGGCGTTGCCGCGTGTCTTGATAGAAGGCCTCGACTTCACACCCATGCAACTCGGCCTGTTCTTCGCAGGCACTGTCATGATCGTCTTTAGTGCTGGCATTATCGCCACCAGAATTGTTCCGCACCTTGGTCTCGACCGATCGATTTGCATCGGTCTCGCGCTGGCCTGTGTCGGCGGCGGCATGGTGTTGCTATTCGCGCTTTTCGACGAGCGCTTTTTGCCATTTCTTGTCGGCGCATGTGTATTCCTGCTGGGCATGGGCATGGTCAATCCGCTCTGCAGCGCGCAAGCTCTTTCGCCATTCGGCGATCGCGCCGGTGCTGCCTCGGCCCTGTTGGGTTTCTGGCAGATGTTGGCCGCGGCGCTGGGCGTATCGCTTGCGGCGGTGATTGCAAGGAACCCCATGATCGGGCTTGGTCTTGTGCTGGTGCTTGCGTCGACCTTGGGCTCGGCAATTTATCAGGTCCGGGCAAAGCTCAATCAGGCCCGTTAACGTCGCTTGCTGGCCTTAGCTGCTTCGCTGTTTCTCCGCGCGGGCTGATCAGGTTGATGAGTACGCGCCCCCTGGGCGATCGTCTTCGGCCCCTGCCCGTCGCTTCGAGGAGCTTGCTCACGGACACCTCTCGCGAGGCCCAGAAGGAGCAGCGATCCTACCGGTTCATCTTGATCTGGCGCACCACAGGGATCGTGGGCAGCGAGCCGGTGTGGTCGGACTCGTCCTTGGCCTGCGGCGAGGCCGGCGCGCGGGCGGTGGCATCGGGGAAGCGCTGCTTCATCTCGCGCAGGAAGCCATCGAGCGTGTCGACGCTGGCAGCCAGCTTGGCGATATCGGCAAATTCGGCGCTGGAGGCGCCGGTCGGTTTGCTCGCGATGTCGAAGGCGAGCCGATCGGCGCTCTCGCTCATCAGCGGCGCATATTTCTCGCGGAAGCGCGACATGCCGATCGAGTCGTCGGCGAGCGCATAACCGACGGCGGCGCGGATGATGTCGCTTTTCTCCACCGCGTTGAGCGGCTTGAAGTCGCGGAAGCGCTCGCCGTAATAAAGCTCGATCTGCTCGGCGGATTCACGCCAGCGCCGCGCCGCCCAGAAGATGTCGGAGCGTAAGCGCAGCACTTCGCGCCCTGTAACGTTGGAGACGATGTCGAGCGCGAGATCGTGGCGGCCGACGTCGCTCTGCGCACGCGCCTCCAGCAGCAGGCGTTGCTGCCTGAGCTCGCCCGAGAGGTCGCTGATACGGCTCGCGCGCAACGCCGTGATCGCCATGTCGGGTCTGCGATTGGCGAGATAGATCATGGACAGGCGCGCGGCGACCTGTGCACGCGCCGCGCCTTCGAGGCGATGGTCGACCTGGTATTGCAGGAGCTCGGCGGCCTGGTCGAGCAGATCGATCGAGGCGAGGCGGTCGGCGAGGCGTCGGATCAGTTCGTCGCCGCGGCGGCCGATCGGCGTCAGCTCACGGAACTCGTAGAACATCCCGAGCGATTCGATCGGCGGCAGCTCGTCGCCCTTGGGTCCCAGGAAGAGCTGCGTGAACAGGTCGGAGGCGAGGTCCTGCGCCTGGCGCGAGGCTTCCGCGTTCGGCTGCAACTTTGTCGCGGTACGCGCCGCGGTGAGCGCGTCCCGGTAGCGCCCATTCTCGGCAAACATCTGCGACAGCATCTGCAGCGTCTTGACTTCGATCGAGTCGCCGCGCCAGGTCATCGAGAGCGTTTCGAGCTCGCGCAACGCGTCTTCCTTGCTGATCTCGTCGCGCTTCTGCCGCAGCGCGACCTCGAGCTGCTTGGCCTCGGCCGCGGCCGGCCGGTCGGACGAGCCGACCGCGAACTTGTAGTCGTCGAGCGCGTCCCTGTCGTGGCCGAGCGCCTCGGCAAGCCGGCCGCGCAGCACGGCAAAGCCGGGCGCGGCCTCGGGCGAGACGCCGACCACCTCGAGCTCGCTGCGGCGCTTGGAGGCGCCCGCATAGTCCTTCACCTCGAGCGAAGCGCGCATCGCCTCCATCGTCACGATGCGCTGGATGTCGAGCGGCAGCGAGGCGATGGCGAATTCGACGTTCTTGAACTTCTCGCGCGCGTCCGCCCATTTGCCTTGGCGCGCATAGGCGAGCGCTTTCCAGAGCTGGGAATCGTGGCTGTTGCCGATCACGGGGTTAGCGAGGTCCTTTAGGCCCTGCGCCGGCCGGCCGATCAGGATGCTCGCGATCGCATGCATGATCAGCGCACCGCTCTCCTCCTTGTTGAGAGGATCGGCGAGCATCAATTCGGTGACGGCCTTCGCCTCGTGATACATCGCGCGCGACATGTAGAATTGCGCGAGGTCGAGCCGCGGCAGCGAACGCATCGCCGGCTCGACGTTGGAGATCGCCGTGATCAGCTCGTTCTGGCGCGCTATGAAATTTTCCGACTGGCCCTTGCGCCAACCTTCGGGGCTGAAGACCGGCCGCACTGCAGTCGGCGCGCGCTCGGCCGAGATGTCGACCGGCGACAGCGTCAGCCCGCCCTTTTTGCCGAGGATGACCTTGTCGGCCCCGACCTCGACGCCGACCTCGTCGGAATTCGGCCGGATCGCGATGCCATGCGCGGATTCCAGCAGCGCGAGATCGACGAGGTCCTGCCGCTTGATGAAGCCGCGCACCGGCCGCTGCGCGGTGATGACATAGAGCGTGTCGCCGGCATCGGGATCGGTGAGCTTGTGCAGGAGCCCCGGATTGGCGAAGGGGATCGCGATGTTGGCGAGCGCCGGGTCGGTGATGTTGCGCGAGATCATCAGCGGCAGCGGCGTCGCCTGGATCTTGTCGGCGAGGGTCAAGAGCCAGTTGGTCTGCTTGCCGACCTCCTCGCTCGACAGCGAATAGACCAGCGGCCGGGTGAGACGGATGCGCACCGCCTGTCCCTTCTCGAGCGGGACGCGGCCGACCTCGCCGATCATCGCGCCGCCCTTGGTGCGGATCGCCTCGACGTCGATCGGCTTTGCCGTATCGAACACCAGCCAAACGGTGTCGCCGCGGCGGAACGCCGCCGCAGGGGTTGCGACCTGAAGCGGGAAAGTTACCCGCAGGCCGTCGCTGTCGCGGCGGACATCGACGCTGGCACCAGTCGGCTGCGGCGCAGCGGGCGCCTCTGCTGGCGCGGCCTTGACGGGCTCCTTGACCGGCTCTTTGGCAGCATCCTTCACGACCTCTTGAGGCGCTTCGGCCATGACCGGCTTGGCGGGCGCGACCGCAGCGTCTGCAACTGGCGCGACAGACTTCGAAACTTCCTTGGGCGCTTCCTTGGGCGCTGGCGCAGCGGGCGCGGCTTCGGATGCAGGAGCCGGCACCGATTTCGGCGCTTCAGCGGGCGGCATGGCGGCGGGCGCTTCCGGCTTCACCTCGGGCTTGGCATCGATCCTGGCTTCGCGCGCGATCGTCTCGGACGTCGGCGGCGCGATCTCGCGATGCGCGTCCTTCGGCTTCTCGGCCGCCGGCTTTTCAGGCGCAGGCGCCGGTCCATGAGCGGCGGGCTTGGCCTGCGCGATCGCAGCTTCCGCCGACGTGGCCATCTTGCCCTTGTCCGGCTGGAAGGAGATGTCGACGACGTAGTTCTTCTCGTCGCGGAACGAATGCACGTCGGAATCGCCGATCAGCGCGATCTCGACACTGGTCTGGTCGATGTCGGCCTTCTGCTTGATCGAGGCGACGTTCGGCGGCGCTGCGACGACCGCGTCCGCCAGATCGAAATTCAGGTTGGCGTTGAAGGCGAGCGTGAGCTTCTGCTCATTGAGCACGGAGGATACGCCGACGCCATCCGGCATCTCGAACACGAAACGGACGAAGGTCGGCTGCACCGACGCGCGCACGCGGATCTGCGGCCGCTTCTTGCTCTCCGCCGCGGCGCGCTGGGCGCGCAACGCGCGTTCGGCGACGCGCGCGCGCTCGGCGAGTTCCTTGACCACGTCCATCGGCAGGCTCGGCGGCGGCCCCTTCCAACCCTCCGGCAAGAGGTCGATGAAGGTGCGTTCGCCGGCATTCATGGTGTTGACGGTGACGCGCCGCGCCAGCGACAGGCGGATGGCGCCGCCATCGGGATCGCGGCGGGCGGAGTTGACGTAGTCGGGCGCGCCTTCCGGGACGCGATCGACCGGAACGTCGACCGCCCGGTCGAAACGGATGACGAGAATGGAGCCGGCCGTCGTCACCTCGGAGGGGACGTCCTCCCCGAGCTTGATCACGAGACGGGCAAAGCCGCCGCTGGCCGAGAAAGTCGCCTCACCCCGGATCGCGTCGGCCGCCCGGACAGGCGCCGTGAAGCCGATCAGCAGGCTGGCTGCCAGTAGCGGCGCCGCGCGGACATGACGCGACAGCCTCCGCGCCAGGGCGCGGGCTCGCGACACAAATCCAGCGGCAGCCTCTCGCGCCATTGGCGGCATTACTTCCGGTTCGACGGTCCACGCCGGCATTGCTGCCGACCCCTGCCCAGACTGTAGATTTTGGCAATTAAGGACTTCTTAAGTATGAGCCCTCAATTCGGCTTTTGCGTCGGCTTGCCGTCGATCTTGGGCAGCTCGCCGGCAGAGGCGGACTGATCGCCGCCGCCATTGGCCCTGCGGGCCATCTCGACCGTCAGCCGCTCGGCGGCCTCCGGGGACATCAATCCCATGATGTCCGACATTTTTCGCGGCGCGATCTGCGAGGCGATCTCAATCAGCACGCCCATCTCGAGCCGGTCAAAGACCCGCGCGGCGTCCTTGGGCTTCATTCCCTCATACATGGTGACGAGGCCCTTCATGCGCTGGGCTTCGGCGGCCTTCTGCTCGGCCTGCGTCGCGGAGATACGCGTTTCTACCGCCTTCATCTCCTCGACCTTGTTTTCGATGCGCTTCTCGGCGGATTTCAACAGGCTCTCGCGGATGTCGATCTCGCGCTGGCGGGCCTCGATCTCCTGGCGACGCGACTGCAGGCGTTCCAGGATCGCGCGCTCCGAGGCGGAGATCTGCGGCTGGGCTTCCTCCTTGACCGCGGCGCCTTCGGACTTGGTGTCCGGTGCGGCCGGCTTCGGCGCCTCCTTCGGCGCGCCATGGGTCGAGCCCGTGATATCGGAATCCTCGCGGCTGGCCGGGAAGTTCAGATTCTCCTGCGCCCAGGACTTCTTGGTCGGGCTCGGCTTGTAGTCGAATACATAGCCGCCATTGATCACAAGACCCGTGACCTTCAGCGTGGCCAG
This sequence comes from Bradyrhizobium sp. CAR08, assembly GCF_052871955.1. NCBI lineage: Bacteria > Pseudomonadati > Pseudomonadota > Alphaproteobacteria > Hyphomicrobiales > Nitrobacteraceae > Bradyrhizobium > Bradyrhizobium sp. CAR08. Next base: position 36,901 of record NZ_JBIXJX010000008.1, on the reverse strand, counting down.
GCCAGCGACGGCAACCAGCACGATCGGAATGACGCGGATGTTGCGAAAAGACTTCATACCCTGACTTTATGCGGCAAGACCGTTGGATCGTCGGCGTTCGGAGAAGGCTTCGGCCGCAGCCGCCACCGCCTTCGCCGACGAAGGCTTGGCTGCGGGCGCGGCGACCGTTTCCGGGTTCGTCATCGGGCGCGCGGCGATCGCGATCTTGGACAGCCGCCGCACCACGTTGTCGGCTTCGCCGAGCTGCTTGTAGAGCTGCTCGGACATCTGGGTTGCCGCCGCAAGCTGGCTGCCGAGGTTCTCGTTGACGTCGCGCACGGCGAGCTTCAGCCCGCCGATCGCGCGCTCGGCGATCTCGGTTGCGGTGATCAGCTCGCCGATGACCGCCTTCAGCGAATGCTCGTCCGCCTTCAGCCGCGTCAATCGCTTGTTGAGCGTGACGCAGTAGACGATGGTCAGCATCAGCAGGATAGCCACCAGCGTCTCGATCGCCATTCCTAGGGAGTGGTTCATGGGGCCTCCATCATCTTGTTCTGCTCGTCGACCTTTTCGAACATCGCAAGTGTCGTACTTGGCTTGCGCAAGGGTTTCGTCACCCGTATCGCGACGCGGTCGCCGACACGGCCCATGCGTCCTTCGGTGATGGTGACGTCGCCGCAGCGAACGGTGACGCTGGCATCCGCGCGCATGTCCAGCGGCAGCGTGTCGCCGACCTTTAACCGCATCAGCTGCTTGAGCGGAATGTAGGCTTCGTAGAGCACGGCGTCGACGGAGATCTCGGCCTGGACGATCTCGGTGGCGAAATGGCCTTCCCAGATCTGGTCGCGGCCGAACTTTTCGCCCATGAACATCTGGAGCAGGACGCCCCGGATCGGCTCGATGGTCGCGTAAGGCAGCAAGAGCTCGATGTTGCCGCCGCGATCTTCCATGTCGATGCGCAGGCGCACGAGGATCGCGGCGTTGGCAGGACGGCTGATCGCGGCGAAACGCGGGTTGGTCTCGAGCCGGTCGATGGTGAAGGTCACCGGCGACAGCGGTCGGAACGCCTGTTCGGCATCGGCCATCACGACCTCGACCAGCCGCTTGACCAATTCTGTTTCGATCGTGGTGTAGGGCCGGCCCTCGATGCGGAGCTGGCTCGAGCCGCGGCGGCCGCCGAGCAACACGTCGATCATCGAGTAGATCAGGCTTGAATCGACCACGGCCATGCCGAAATTGTCCCACTCTTCGGCCTTGAAGACGGTGAGGACGGCGGGCAGCGGGATCGAGTTCATGTAGTCGCCGAAGCGCACCGAGGTGATGCGGTCGAGCGAGACTTCGACGTTGTCGGAGGTGAAATTGCGTAAGGAGGTCGTCAGCAACCGCACCAGGCGGTCGAAGACGATTTCGAGCATCGGCAGACGCTCGTAGGAGACCATCGCCGAATCGATGATGGCGCGAATGCCGGAATGATCGTCGAGCGTGACGTCGCCGACCGCGAAGCCGAGGAGGTTGTCGATCTCCTCCTGCGACAGCACGCGTTCGCCGGAATTCTTGCCGGCGCCGAGATCGCGGCTGCCATCCTCGACCATGGCCGCCCATTGCAGGGCCATGGTCTCGGATAGTTCGTTTTCCGCAGCAGCCTTCGCGGCCTCAGCGGGATCCTCGGAATCGAGCGAGGCCTCCCATTGGGCGGCAATTGCATCCTGGTCTGGTTGGTCGGTGCCTGCCATGATCCCTAGCCCGTCATGCTCACTGGATCACAACTTCCTTGAACAGCACCGCGCTGACCTGGACCGGAGCAACCGCGGCGTTGACGCGCTTGGTCAGCTCTTCCTTGAGGCGGAAGATGCCGGCGGAACCGTTGAGGTCGGAGGAGCGGAGCTCGCGCGCATAGGTCTGGAAGATGTCGGTGATGCGCGGCATCGTCGGCTTGATCGCCTCGACCTGCTTCTCTTCCTTCAGCTCCAGCACGATCTTGAGCTTCAGATATTGCACGCGCTCGCCCGGCGCGCCGGCGAGGTTGACCATGATGTCGGGAACCTCGACGAAAGACGGCGGCTTCGGCGGAGGCGCCGCCTCGGCGTGATGCTCGTCGTCGCCGTGACGGAAAAAGAAGAACCAAGTCGCGGCGCCGCCGCCGAGAACGGCGAGCAGGCCCACCACCATGATCATCAGCTTGAACTTGTTCTTGGGCGGAGCGGCTTCCGCGCCGTCGGCGGCTGCGCCGCCTTCCGCTTCATTCTCTGCCATGATCGCCGCGCTCGCTCATCTCTCAAAGGGGTCGAAAGAGCGAAGCTCCTGGCAGACAGTGACGCGATACAAATGCCCCAGCGCAGTGCTCCTCTTACGCGCAAACGCTACGGTAATAATGGTTAACGGAACCTTTCTATTGGGCCTTCGCTAGGAAAAATCTGCCGGGCAAACATGGCTAACAGACCCTTTCTGCCGCCTCTCCGCGCCCTCGAAAAACAATCAAGATCCTGAAATTACACAATTTTCCAGCTTGGCACGAGTTTCGCTGAGAAAGGACCGAGACCCAGGGTTTGGGAGAACCCGAGGTCTCGTTCACGGGATCGGCCAATGCGCTTGGGAGAGCGAGCTGGCAGATCTCACTCAGGGGAGATTTCCGATGCAGAACGCGCTTCTGATCGGCTTGTCACGACAGATGACGTTGGAACGGCAGATGGATGTCATCGCCAACAACGTCGCCAACGCCAACACCAACGGCTTCAAGGCCGATCATTCGCTGTTCGAGGAGTACCTCAACTCGAACGCGCGTGAGGACAATTTCGTCGGCTCCGACCGCCGGGTCTCCTATGTGCAGGACCGCGGCACCTTCCGCGACGTCGGCCAGGGGCCGATGGAGCCGACCAAGAATCCGCTCGACATGGCGATCAGCGGCAACGCCTATTTCGCGGTTCAGGCCAATGGCGCCGAGCGCTACACCCGCGACGGAAAATTCTCGCTCAACAGCACCGGCCAGCTCGTCACCTCCGACGGCAACCTCGTGCTGGGCACCAGCGGCCCGATCACCTTCCAGCCGACCGACCACGACATCAACGTCGCGCCGGACGGCACCGTCACGGTGCTCGAGGGCACGGCCAAAAACGATTCGATCCGCGGCAAGATCCGCATGGCCTCGTTCGACGATCCGGCCAAGCTGACCAAGCTTGGCGCCAACCTTTATGACATCGGCTCCGCGGTCCCGCAGGCCGACACCAAGTCGACCGTGCAGCAGGGCTATGTCGAGAAGTCGAATGTGAACTCGGTCGGTGAGATGAGCCGCATGGTCGAAGTCATGCGCAGCTACACCGCCATCGCCAACCTGCTCCAGCAGCAGAGTGACATGCACAAGTCGGCGATCGAGAAGCTCGCCGACGTTCCGGCCTGATTGAGGGAGAACTGACATGCAGGCGCTTCACACCGCAGCAACCGGAATGGCGGCACAGGAACTCAACGTTCAGGTGATCTCCAACAACATCGCCAACCTGCGCACCACCGGCTTCAAGAAGCAGACCGCGGCGTTCCAGGACCTGATCTACGAACACGTCCGCCGGGTCGGCGCCCAGTCGTCCGACCAGGGCACCATCCTGCCGGTCGGCGTCGACATCGGCGGCGGCGTCAAGACCGTCGGCACGCCGCGCAGCATGACCCAGGGCACGCTGTCGCAGACCGGCAACGACCTCGACATGGCCATCACGGGCGAAGGTTTCTTCAAGATCCTGATGCCCGACGGCAGCTACCAGTACACCCGCGACGGCACCTTCCAGATGGACAATCAGGGGCGCATCGTCACGGCGCAGGGCAACCCGGTGCAACCGACGATTACGATCCCGAACAACGCCTCGGGCCTCACCATCAACGTGCAGGGCCAGGTCTCGGTGACGCTGCCGGGTTCGTCGACCTCGGCCGTCCAGGGCCAGATCGGCCTGACCCGATTCATCAACAAGGCGGGCCTCCAGCCGGTCGGCAACAATCAGTTCACCGAGACGCCCTCCTCCGGCCCGCCGCAGGACGGTACCGCGAGCTCCGAGGGCTTCGGCAACATCACCCAGAGCAGCCTCGAGCAGGCCAATGTCGACGTCGTCTCGGAGATGAGCGACCTGATCGCCGCCCAGCGCGCCTACGAGATGAACGCCAAGGTGATCAGCGCCGCCGACCAGATGATGCAGTCGACCACGGCGTTGTTCCGCTGAGGTGATGACGATGATCCGCACCACCCTCGCCACGATCTCCGCTCTCCTCGTGCTGGCGCTGCCCGCACGGGCCGCCGACGACTTCATCGCGACGCCGACGCTGCGCGCGAGCATCACCGTGACCTCGGACGTGGTGCGGGTCGGCGATCTCATCGACAATGCCGGCTCGGCCGCGCTGATCCCGGTCTACCGCTCGCCCGATCTCGGCACCACCGGTGCGCTGCCGGTCGCCCACGTGCTGGCGGTGTTGCGCGCAAAGCAGGTGATCGGCGTGATGACCGGCGACATCAAGGAGGTCCAGGTCACCCGTCTCGCCCGCACGCTCGTGAACAAGGACCTCGAGACCGCGGTCGCCTCGGCGCTCGAGCGCCGCTTTGGACTTGGCGATGCCGCCAACATCACCGTCACGTTCGACCGCGGCATTGCCGACATGCGGCTGGATGCCTCCAACACCGGCGTGCTGCAGCCGGTGGCAACCCGCTACGACGCCCGCAGCGGCCGTTTCGACATCGCCTTCGAGATCAACAACGACAACAATCCGGCACCGACCAAGCTGCGTTTCACCGGCACCGCGACCGAAACGGTGGAAGTGGCCGTGCTGACGCGCGACATCGACCGCGTCGATCTCCTGAAGGCGTCCGATGTCGCCATGGAGCGGCGGCCGAAGGCCGAGGTCACCGGTGAGGCCGCCTCGCGCGACCGCACGCTCGGCATGCAGTTGCGCCGGCCGATGCGGGCGGGGACGCCGATCCGCGTCGCCGACATTGTCAAGCCCGACTTCGTGCAGCGCGACCAGAACGTCACCGTCATCTACCAGGTTCCCGGAATCTATCTCACCACGCGCGGCAAGGCGATCGAGAGCGGCGCCGAGGGCGATACCATCAGCGTGCTCAACCTGCAGACCAAGCGCACGCTGAGCGGCGTCGTCACCGGCCGCGGCCAGGTGACGGTCCAGGGCGCCAGCCAGGCCGCGCCGATGCCGGCCGCGGTCGAGCAGACCTCCTCGCTCAAGCGCGACGAGGCGCCCGCCCCCGTCGATACCGCAGCCCTCGTCCGGAACCTGGTCCAGACCCCGGCATCCCCGGCCCAGATCGCACAAGCCCAGATCCCGCAAGTTCGCGTCTCGCAAGCTGCAGCCAAGTCAGAGTAAGTCATGTCCACGTTCAGTTCGGCTTTTCGTCCCCGTCGCATCGCGATCTCTGCCCTGCTGCTGGCGACGTGCGCGCTGGCGAGCGGCTGCTCCTCGATCGACCGTCTGTCGCAGATCGGCGAGCAGCCGAAATTGTCAGCGATCGACAATCCGACGACGCAGCCCGGTTACAAGCCGGTGCAGATGCCGATGCCGAAGCCCGAGGTCGCCTCCTACAATCCGAACTCGCTGTGGCGCAGCGGCAGCCGGGCCTTCTTCAAGGACCAGCGTGCCCATCAGGTCGGCGACATCCTGACGGTGGCCGTGAACATCACCGACAAGGCCAATATCGAAAACGACACCCAGCGCAGCCGCACCAACAAGGAAGATTCCGGGATCACCGACTTCATCGGCGCCAAGACATTGGGGGCCCAAGCGCAGAAGGTGTTGCCCGGCCGTATCCTCACCGCCGACTCGACCGCGTCCAGCGAGGGCAAAGGAAGCGTGGACCGCAAGGAAGCGTTGCAGACCAACGTCGCGGCGGTCGTCACCCAGGTCCTGCCGAACGGCAACCTCGTGGTCGAAGGCAAGCAGGAGATCCGCGTCAACTACGAAATCCGCGAGCTCATCGTCGCCGGCATCGTCCGTCCCGAAGACATCCAGAGCGACAACACCATCGATTCCACCAAGATCGCGCAGGCCCGCATCGCCTACGGCGGCCGCGGCCAGATCATGGACGTGCAGCAACCGCGCTACGGCCAGCAAGTCATGGACGTGCTGCTGCCCTTCTAGCCTACTCCCGAGCTCCCACATCGTGTTCGCGAACCTAGGCGCGGACGACGATGTACGACGCGGCCCTCGCTAGCTCCCCTGGCGAGGGCCGCATGTATTTTGGCGATGGCTGCATACAGCCCTCAGCGACGCGCGATTGTAGCGACGCCGCTATCCCCCTCTCCGCCCCCTCGACTGTCATCGCCCGCGAAGGCGGGCGATCCAGTATTTCGAGACGTCAGCGATGAACGGAGAAGCCGCGGCGTACTGGATTCTCCGCCTTCGCGGGGAATGACGACGCAGTGCCCGCGGCGCCTACGTAAACTCCGCCTCCACCGTCCCCAGGCCGTCCAGCTCCATCCGCACCTTGTCGCCGGCCTTCAGCCACAGCGTCTTCACCAGGCTCCCCGTCAGCACGAGCTGTCCCGCGTGCAGGCCCTTGCCCTCGGCGGCGAGATGGTTGGCGAGCCAGGCGAGTGCATTGTGGGGATGGCCGAGCACGTCGGCACCGGTGCCGTGGCTGACCTCTTCACCGTTGACGATGGCGCGGCCTTTGACGGCCTTCAGGTCCGGCACCGACGAGCGCGGCACGATCTCGCCCAACACGCAGCCGGCGGCGAAGAAATCGTCGGCGATCAACGTCGGCGCGCCCATCGTTTCCCACTTCACATAGCGGTCGTCGACGATCTCGATCGCGGGATGATAGGCCTCGACGGCTTCGCCGACCCATTCGGCCGTGAACGGCGCCTCGCCGGCGGCGAGATTGCGCTTCAGCCGCACCGCGATCTCGCATTCGACGCCGACGCGGACATAGTCGGCAGCCGCGAGCTGCACGCCGCTGTCGTGCACGCCTTTCTGGAACACGCCGCCGCCGCATGGGTGTGGAATCCCGATGTAATCCTGCATCACCTGGCTGGTGCAGCCGATCTTGTAACCGACCAGCGGGCCGGCATGCGGCAGCAGCAGATCGTGCAGCGCCCGCTGGACCTGATAGCCCTCGGCTTCATCGGCCGGAGGAACTTCGAGCGCCGCGAGCGGCGCATGGTTGCGGCGCGCCAGCGCGATCGCCTTTGCGGCTGCGAGAATTCTGTCCATCGGCACCGGCTCCTACACACCACAATCGAGGGCGGCACTTCAGCATCCCCGCCGGGGCGTGACAAGCGCAGGGCGCCGCGCGGCAGCACGTCATGCCAGCCCAGGCTGGATGAGCTGCGGACGCTGATCGTCCACATCATGGCAAGCCTCACGGGCGCGCCGGCGTTTAAGGAAATATTGAGCTGGTCCGGGCTTTATGGGGATGCACGCCTTGTAGCGTCGCAACAGGCCTGATTGCAGCAATGTGTGAAGCTGCTGGATCAGCGCCTCAGCATTCGAGTCGATGTCCTTGATGCGACTCGCAAAACCTGCCGCACCTGAAGTGAAGGCTGTTTCTCATCCGAACTCACGTGAGCTCGGAGGAGTTAAGTCTAGCTCATTGATTGCGATTCATTTTTCGCGATTGCGCCCGCGCGCCGAAACGCGCGGTTGCAAGCGACAGGCAAAATGCTGATCACGGCGCGAAAAGGCGCACCTTGCGTTCAAATATGCCCGCACCACAAGACCGCGTCGACTAAGTACTTGATTTCGCACGACCGTGTTCCGGAAGAATGGATCGGTTGGCACAATAAGAACGGGGCGATTGACGAAAGGTCGCTAAGACCGGGTCGAGGCTAGTAAGCGTCTCGTTTACCCGCACTTTTCGTAGGGCGGCTTTTGGCCCGAACCGAGCCGGCAGATCCGCCTCCTTGCCCCGGCGGCTCCAAGGGTCCTCTGTCAGTAGCGTCGGGCATTCCGGCTTGCTGGACGGCCTTCTAGGGGGACTCCCAAAGAGGAGATTGCCATGGACGCCACGACGTTGCTGCGCATCCAGGAATTCAACTGGCTGAATTTCGACTGCTCACGCGGAAGCACGATGATCCGGAATGGGTCGAGATCACGACGCCGGAGCAGGCGGAGTTCGCCGACCGTGCCTCGAAGACATCGGTGCCCCCTCACTTCGGGGCGGAGCGGCGCGACAGCGAGGTCGGCCGGCACCCACCGCTGGTTCAAGCTCGCACTCGTCCATCCGATCACGGGCGCGGTCCAAGGCGACGTCGTCATGGCGGGTGCCCGGGCCCGGCACCCGCCTGCGGCATGCGATCCGCCACCTCGGGCCGTCGCACAGCGTCGCCTTCGGGGGGAGGATCTATATCCCGGCAGCCGAACGAGATCGACGAGCTGGTTAGGCGAAATCTCATCTCGGAGACGAAGAAATCGGCATCCTCGTCCAGCAGGACGCCATACGCCAGAGGCGGGCGACCTGCCGAAGCCGACGAACGCTTCGGATGCCTGCCGTCTTTGAACTTGGCGGCGCCGTAGGCATGCAGGAGTTCGTACAGCCGGGGGGTGCGGCTTTCGATCACGACACCGGCGAAATTGGGCTGAACCGGATCCCGGTTACGGCGAGGAGACGTTCGGAAAAGCCTGGGATCCCCGCCAAGCAGACGAAGCGCCGGGCAAGGTGAAGGCCGACGAGCTGCGCGCCCTGTTCGGCTGGATCGACGCCACCGACGAGATCAGGCTCAACTCGGTCGCCTGAGCCCGCGCGTGGTTGCCCCGGCCGCGGACTCTCTAGTTTTCAGTTCCGCCCCGCTCAGCGGAGCTTCCGGGCGGTGCCTTTGCGGTCAGGCGACCCGCAGCGTCCCGTTCGTATCCGAGATCCGCGATGAACTTGGACATGATGCCATAGCCGACCTTCGCCCGCTCCTTGTTGAACGTCTGCCAGAATGCATGCACGCTGATCGATGGATTGGCTTCGATCGCTGAGCGGATGTAGTCCTCATGGCCCTCGAGCTTGCTCGCGGCGGGCAGGTCCCCGTGCTCGATGAAGTAGGCGACCCATTCGGTGACTGCCTTTGCGCTGACGCCGAGCCGTCGCGCGACGAATTAGGCGCTCAACCCCGTCCTGACCTGTTGACTGCTTCCCGCCTCAGGTGCGTCGGGATCGATCGCGTAGCTCAGTTGGAGTCGCGAATTGGTCAAACCGGTCGCAAAGGACGTCGGAGAAGCCGTCCGTCATCACGCACATCGAATTGATGTACCCCAGCGCAATTGCCAGCACGCCGTCGACATTCAAGCTGTCCGTTAGAACTGCGTGATCAACGAAATCATGGCGGCGGCCGACGTGAACAACGCTGGCCGTATCGAGGCAAATTGAAGGCCGCGTACCACAGGCTGCGCGAGGAAGACGAGGAGCGGCCTGACTAAGGACTCCGGTCTTCTTTCGTGCGCTCTCGAGCAGGACGGCGAGCGCGGGCGCGCCAGTCGTTGGTAAGTCGAGGTCCAAGATCTCGAGCAGCGAGGCAGCGAGCATAAGATTACTGGTAGACAACAAAAAGCCCCCGCTTTCGCGAGGGCTCTTGAGGTTAAGACTACTCGCCGTTCAATACTTCGCGGGCTTTGTCTTTCACTCCGCCGACGGCGTTCTGGGCCTTGCCCTTCACCTGGTCCGCTTGACCTTCGGTTTCTGTCTTAGCATCGCCGGTCATCTTGCCGACGCCTTCCTTGATCTTGCCCCGAGCGCTTTCTCGTGAAGACGTTCGACGATGGTTCCGAGGAGCGTCAGCCGATCGTCAAGGAGCCGCGCAAGAAGCAACCGCGACGCATTGACTGGAGTCGGAAGCTGAAGTCGGGCCTGAAGAGAGGGGTCTAGGGAGACATAGCGCCGCGCTCGTTATTGAAGGGAGCGCGCTCATTCAGAACAAACCCTGGTCTGGCATTTGTACACGCTACGGCTGTGGGGGAATTAATTTTCAGGCATTCCGGTTTGCACTTTCCTCACCTCAGCGAAGCGATCACCGCAGTGGGCTCGACTGCGGGAGTGCCTCCATGCCGGGATGCTGTTAGGCGGCAATCGCGAACATCCCACTAGGGTCCGTCATTCATGGCGTTTGCGGCTCATGGCCGACTCCCGCAAGCGGTGGTGGAGGGGCCGGACGCGGTCCGCCGCTCCGGGAACAATTTGTGCGTCGAACTGTTCGCCGACTACCTTCAAGCTGGTGCCGCGTCAGCGGTTAAGGTGCTTCGTGGCAGAGTCCGAGAGTTCCGACGATCTATTGCAGGAAAGCGTTCCGGCCGCGGACGCGCCAGCCATCACCTCACTTCTGTCGTTTCAAATAGGGATCGTCGTAATAGCGACGCTCTATTTCGCGCGTGCTCGTGCCGATCACGGCCGCAATACTTCTTTCGTTCGTGCTGGCCCCACTCGTCGATCTACTCCGAAGGTGGCGACTGGGACGAGTACCTTCTGTACTGATTGCTGTTTTTGTTGCGATTGCCATCATCGGTGCGATTGGGACGGTGATCGGATCGCAGGTCGCACAATTGGCGCCCCGCGCACCTGAATATGCAGGCACGATCGAAAGGAAGATCGAGGCCGCCCGCACCTACATGGCTGAGAAGGCTTCTGGCCTACTTGAGCGCATCGGTTACGATGCAACGCCGCTGCAGACGGTCCCGCAAGGCTCGGCTGGAGCCGAGACCTCGGTCAAGGGTGACCAGCCCGGCTCAAAACCAGCGACGTCGAGCCCGCTCGAGCTACTTCAAAAGTATCTGTCCCCTATCCTGTCGCCGTTCGCAACGCTGGGAATTGTCCTCGTGATCTCGATCTTCGTGCTGCTGCAGAAGGAAGATCTGCGCGATCGGATGATCCGGCTGTTCGGTGCCACGGACCTCCATCGGACGACGGTGGCGCTGGACGACGCCGCTCAGCGGCTGAGCCGATACTTTCTGGCTCAACTCGGATTGAATTCGGCGTTCGGTGTAATCATCGGCGCGGGATTGTTCTTCATCGGCGTGCCCAATCCTGTGCTGTGGGGCATTCTTTCCGGGCTGCTGCGCTTTGTGCCTTACATCGGCTCGTTCATATCAGCAGGCTTGCCCATCACGCTCGCGACAGCCGTCGATCCGGGATGGTCGATGGCGATCTGACAGCGATCCTCTATATCGTGGTCGAACTTGGAGTAAGCCAGGGCATCGAACCGATACTTATGGCCACAGCACCGGCCTTTCGCCATTAGCGGTTGTGGTATCTGCGATCTTCTGGAGCTGGCTTTGGGGCTCGATTGGCTTGGCGCTTTCGATGCCCCTTACGCTGTGCCTGGTTGTGCTCGGCCGATATGTTGATCGGCTAGAGTTCCTGGACATCCTGCTTGGAGACCGACCGCCGCTCACGCCCGTCGAGAGTTTCTATCAGCGATTCCTGGCGGGAGACGCGGACGAGGCCCAGGATCACGCCGAGCTGCCGCTGAAGGAACGATCGCTGTCTTCCTATTACGATGAAGTCGCTCTAAAAGGCCTGCAGCTGGCTGCCAACGATGCCGAACGTGGCGTGATCGGGCAAAGGCATCTGGAACGTGTGCGGAATACGATAGAGGGGCTCATCCGCGAACTGGCCGAGCACGAGGACCAGGATCCTTCTTCGCTGGACACGCAGCCTGCCGGCACGCCTAGAGATCAACGGGGCATCCCCAGCAATGCGGCGCCCGAAGATTGCCCGCACAGATCCGCGCTTTCGGCCCCATGGCAAGGAGCAGCCCCCGTTCTATGCCTTGCCGGCAAGGGACCGCTCGATGAAGCAGCGTCTGCGATGTTGGCGCAACTTCTCGGGAAGCATGGTCTGGGCGCGCGGGTCACGAGGTATGACGCCGCCTCGCGCGAAGCCATCAACGCGCTGGAGGTGACAGGTACCGTCATGATCTGCATCTCCTACCTCGATATTCGGGGCAGCCCTTCGCACCTGCGCTACCTTCTGCAGCGATTGAAGCGAAGAGCTCCAGGCGTACCCGTCCTTGTCGGATTGTGGCCAGCCGAAGATGACGTTCTGAGAGACCGACAGGTTCAGACTGTGATCGGCGCCGATTACTACGTCACCTCGCTCCGGCAGGCGGTAAACGTCTGTGTATCGCAAGCTCGTAAAGATACGCGGTCATCCAGCACCGCCGGGGCGTAAGCGCGCTAGAGCGAAGCGCAGCACCACTCCTTTGCCCTGACGTCCTGCGCACCTCAGCTGCTTAACCCTCCTTGGCGCCGGAACCCTTCCAGCGGAGGTCCGTTCAGCCGGTGCACCGGAGAGGTAACCAGATGTCACACGATCTCACCACCTATCTGGGCGGACTTGCTGCCTTCCTTGCTTCGCTCTCCTACGTCCCACAGGTCCGAAAGGCGTGGCCCCGCGGATCTACCGCCGATCTCTCCATGGGAATGTTGGTAGCGCTGACCACGGGGTTGGCTTTGTGGGTCGTCTATGGGGCGATGCGCGGCGATTGGGTCATCATCGCCGCAAACGCGGTCGGCGCTTCTTTGGCCGGGATCGTCCTCGGTTGCAAAATCCGCGACTGCCGTGCGTCGACGCGCGAAGCGGTACAGGAACGATCGTGACTGGAATACAGTTGTCCCGGCTCGAAAGGCAAGGACGACAGAAGCATGACTGAACACCCAGACGTTTCAGAGCGGCAGTCGATCGGTTGGTCACTGGCGTCCACATTGGCGGTTCTCGGCCTTGCGCTCATCTCGGATCGCTTGTTGCCGACGCAACAGGATCGGGAGGAGAGCCCATCCATCGTTCCTTCCTCGCAGACGCGACCAGATGGCGCTGACGAAGACCGAGGCCGCCAGGCCACAACCCCCTCGGAGATCCCGCCACGCGGCTGGAAAGACATCCTTCGGCGAGTCTACGCGAACATCTCCAAGCACCGCATTCTGGCGCTGGCGGCCGGCATGACCTACTACAGCATCCTGGCCATTTTTCCCGCCATCGCCGCGCTTGTCGCCGTATACGGCCTTTTCTCGGACCCCACTACCATAACGCGACACCTCGATCAGCTGGGCGGATTTCTCCCCGGCGGAGCGATCGATATCGCACGCGACCAACTCACCAGAGTTGCGTCCAAGGGCTCGCAGACGCTCGGCATTACCTTCGCCATCGGCCTTGGTACTTCGCTTTGGAGCGCCAACGCGGCCATGAAGTCTTTGTTCGACACTATGAACATCGTCCACGGCGAGAACGAGAAACGTGGGTTCTTCAAGCTCAATGCCGTCTCACTAGGTTTTACGCTCGGCGGCATCGCCTTCGTCGTCGTCGCTCTCGGATCCATTGTCGCAGTACCCGTTTTCCTGGACTATGTCGGCCTGTCCGGCGCAGGCGACCTTCTGCTCCGGATCGGGCGGTGGCCGGCGATGTTTCTCATCCTGACCCTCGCGCTCGCAGTGATCTATCGATATGGGCCGAGCCGGCAGACGGCCCGCTGGCGTTGGGTCACTTGGGGCAGTGCCATCGCGGCTCTGCTGTGGATCGCGGTTTCCGGGGCCTTCTCCTGGTACGCCGCAAACTTCGGCAAGTTCAACGAAACTTACGGCTCACTTGGGGCGATCATCGGCTTCATGACTTGGCTGTGGATCTCCGCCATCGTCATCCTGCTCGGTGCGGAGGTCGACGCGGAGATGGAACATCAGACCGAGCGCGACACCACCACCGGCACATCCAAGCCAATGGGGTCGAGGGGAGCGAAGGTCGCCGACACCGTAGGCGGCAGCCGCTGACGGCATTGCTCCAGTTTCGCAGCCTCCATTCGCCAGCCTGGGTAACTTACGCAACGCATCTGTTAGAGATCCTGCTAACCAAAGCCACGGGCACCCGCAAATTCGTCCATCAAGAATGGTCTGAAGCGCCGCTCGGGCGAGTTCGGTACCGGACATGCCCGGCATGAGGTGATCCGTCACGACGAAATCGGGAGTGAGCCCCCGGTTCAGCAGTCGAAGCGCCTCTTCGGCCGATCCCGCTTCAACCACATCGTGCCCGAGCGCCGAGCACATCGACCAGATGGTGCTGTTCTCGGGCGACGGCGACTTCCGCTCTCTGGTCGAGGCCGTTCAGCGCCGCGGCGTGCGGGTCACCGTGATTTCCACGATCGCCAGCCAGCCGCCGATGATCGCCGACGAGTTGCGCCGCCAGGCCGACGTCTTCATCGACCTCGTCGAGCTGCAGTCCAAGCTCGGCCGCGACCCGTCCGAACGTCCCGCTCCGCGTGATCGTGAACCGCGTAACCACATGCCGAAGTTCTTGCAAGAGCCGAAAGGAAATGACCCTCTCGAGTGAGACAGCCTTCCTCAATGGCCTACTTGCGGCTAAACCAGGACCCATAGCTGGATTGTTATTGGGGCATCACAATCGACGTCCCGTCTCGATGCAATCGCGCCGTTTCGGCGAAGATCGTAGAACTCTTCGCGTGACCTGGCGCGCATCATGGCTTCGTTAGTCTTGCAAGCGCGATGTGCATGCGGTGCCCCAACTTCTTTATTCTCGGCCTCGCGACGCGCGCGCTCGGTGTCCTTTTGCCGTACCGTCCCTCGAACCTTTGCTCGAGCGACCGTTCTGCAGGAGCTTGCCGACGAACCAGGTTTTTTCCGTGCAGGTTGCGGGCCTCGCAGTAGCTAGACCCCAGGGTGTCGAAGGCAACCAGTCAGCACAAGTTTTCGCTGTCTGTCAGCGATACGATCCCTATGCGAGGCAGCTTCTCCTGCGATTTGATCCCCATCGATTGCTCCGTTAGCTGCCCGCCAATAAGACCGGTCGCCACCGCTGCGATCAGAACAACGAGGGATGGACAGCCGGGTGGCAAATTCCGGGGAAACCCGCACGAGTGCCGGCGAGGTGCTGCGCGTCGAAGGTTTAACCGTCCAGTACGGCGCGCTGGTCGCGCTGCGCGACATGAGCTGGTCGGTTCACAGCAACGAGATCCTCGGCATCATTGGCCCTAACGGCGCCGGCAAGAGCACCTGCTTTGCAGCCGTTACCAACGCCGTGACCTATCGAGGCCGTGCCTTCCTCGATAGCAGCGAAGTCTCCGCGCTCCAAACATTTGATCTCGCCAGCCGCGGCCTGCGCCGAACCTTCCAGCAGAACTCGTTCTTCGGCGAGTTAACGGTCCTGCAGAATGCCGTTTCGTCGATCTTCCGCGACTTCTCGACCAATTTGATGACTTCGCTTTTCGCACCGTGGCGCGAGGCCACGACCCGCCGTTCCGCCGAGACCGCCGCCGCACAACTACTCGACTTCTTCGGCATCCCACGGCATTACCATGGCCAGCTTCCGGGCGACATTCCCTACGGCGTGCAGCGGCTGCTGTCGGTGGCGCTTGCCTATGGCACCGGAGCAAAAGTGCTGCTGCTGGACGAGCCTGCCGCCGGCCTTAGCGGTGGCGACATGAAGAAGCTTGCCGACGTCCTGATCGGGTTGCGCAAGCGCGGGCTGGCCCTTGTGGTGATCGAGCATCACATGGACCTGATCATGTCAATCGCCGACCGCATCGTCATGATCGACCAGGGCGCGATGCTGGCGACGGGAACGCCGACCGAGATCCAACGCGATGCCCGGGTTCGCGAAGCTTATCTGGGGCGGGACGAATGACCGGCGTGCTGAGCAGCGACAATCTCTGCGTCCGCTACGCCGGCAATGTTGCGGTGTCAGGCGTTAGTATCGACGTTCCCGCCGGCCGGATGGTCGGCCTCGTGGGCGCCAACGGTGCCGGCAAAACCACGCTGGTCAACGCGCTGGCCGGCTGGTCACGCGGCCACGCCGTTGTAACAGGTCAGGTCCAGCTTGAGGGCCGCAACATCGAGAGGCTCGCGGCCCACGAGCGGGTGGGACGCGGCCTCACGTTGGTACCGGAAGGCAAGAACATTTTCGCCGAACTGACGGTGGACGAGAACCTCGAGCTGGTGCGTCCCCCGGCCGACGCGACCGGCAGGCACCTCTTCACCACCCCGGAGGTCTTCGACTTTTTTCCACGCCTAGCCGAGCGCCGCTCGCACAAGGGCGCGGCACTGTCCGGCGGCGAGCGGCAGATGCTTGCTGTGGGACGCGCACTGCTCGCTGGACCGCGCGTTCTGATGCTGGACGAGCCCTCCGCGGGGCTCGCGCCTCGACTGATCACCGACCTGCTCTCCCGCATCCGCCTGCTGGTCGATCGCGGGCTGCCGGTGCTGCTGGTCGAGCAGAATGTGAAAGCGGCGCTTAAGGTAGTCGATCATCTCTATCTGCTGGAACGCGGCCGGGTCGTCGGCGAAGGTGCGGCCGCGGTAATGGCGGCCGATCACCGCATCATCGAGGCCTACCTCGGCACGATCGCGGATGCACCGCCATGAACGTCGCGCAGCAGATCATCAACGGCATCGTGCTCGGTTCCGGCTATGCATGCATCGCCCTCGGCTGGACCATTTTGCTAGGCGTGGCGCGCCTCGTGAATTTCGCACACGGTCAGCTCTATATGCTCGGGGCGTTCGTCACCTGGTACGCCATCACCAAGCTTGGTCTGCCCTATCCGCTCGCCATCCTCGTGGCAATTGTGGTGCTCGGAGCAACCGGCTTTTTAATGCAAAGCGCGATGATGCGCCTGGTGATGACCCAGAACCTAACCAGCCTGATGATCGTGACACTCGGGCTGGGCTATGTACTCCAGGGCGTAAGCGCCCTGATCTTCGGCGGCAATCCGCAAATCCTTCCCGGAACATTGGCGCGCGCCAAGGTGGATCTTGGTACGCTGTGGTTCACTTGGCAGGACGTGCTTGTGCTTGTCGTGACGATTCTGCTCTATGGCGCCGTTTGGGTATTCACGCAGCGTACCCGCTTCGGCGCAGTCATTCGCGCCGTCGCCGAGGACCCCAAGCTCGCGGAGCTGTTCGGGATCAACGCCAAGACGGTCTATCTGCTCGTCTTCATGTTCGAATGTTCTGCGGTGGCTCTGGGCGCGGCGCTGGTTGCGCCCCGTTCACCGATCTTGACCAGCATGGGCTTTAACGAGGTTATCATGACCTTCGTCGTTGTCGTGCTGGGCGGTATCGGTTCGATCGGCGGCGCGCTCGCGGCCGGCATCGGGCTCGGCCTGTTTACGGCTTTCTTCGGCGCATTCGTTGCGCCCGCCTACACGACGGCGGCTGCCTTTGCGCTACTGCTGGCTTTGCTGGTGATCCGTCCCGCGGGGCTTGCGACCAGATGACCACTATCGAAGCCCCCCGGCCGCTATCGATCCCGTTCCTGCGCCTGGTCGCAATCGCGGCTTCCGTCGTCATCGGCTTCTTCCTGCCGCGCCTGCTCGGCGGCACCTCGGTTGCCTATTCGACGCTGACCACGATCGCGATCTTCGCGGTAATGTGCTACGGTGCCGATATCATTCTGTCTTATCTCGGCGAGGTCAGCCTCGGGCACACCGTGTTCTGGGCCATCGGCGGCTATGCAGCCGCGAACCTGTCCGTCAGCTACGGCGTTAACGGATGGATCACAGCTGCGACGACAATCGCGCTGTGCCTCGCGGCAGCTGCTTTCCTCGGCGCAGTCACCTTGCGGACCCGCGAATTCGTTTTCTCGCTCGTGACCTACGCGGCCGCCGTCGTCGCCTACGAGATCGCCTTCAACTGGGACGCGGTGGGCGGTTCCGATGGCATCGTCGGCATTCCGCCCTTAAAGTTGCCTTTGATTTTCACGAATTTCTCCGGCGCGATGCAAGAGGATCTCTGGCCGATCGCCTTCGCTCTGCTTGTGTTGACTTTGGCCTTCATCGCACGCTTTCGTCGCTCCCGCCTCGGCACCACTGCGCTGATGGTGCAGATGAACCCGGCACTCGCCGCGAGCCTTGGCGTCGATCCACGCCGGATCAGGCTCGCAGTATTCGTGATATCCGCGCCGATCACGGGGCTCGCCGGCTGGCTGTACGCGTATCAGCGCGCCTATGTCGGCCCGGACATGTTCGAATCCTACTTTCTGGTCCTTATGCTCACCGCCATCGTGCTGGTCGGACGCCGCATCCTGCTGGGGCCCCTGATCGGCACCGCACTCCTGATCGCCCAGCAGAACCTGTTCTCGCTCGGCGGTGACTGGAACAAGATCGTGCTGGGATCCGTGCTCGCACTGGTCCTGATCTTCTGGCCCACCGGTCTCGTAGGCCTCTATCGCCGTATTACCAAGAAGTCCTAAAGACACATATTGGGAGGAATAGCATGCATAAGACGAAACTGGCTCTCGCGCTGCTGGCGGGTCTCGCATCAATGCCGGCGATGGCGCAGGACATCAAGGTCGGCACCATCTTCCCGCTGAGCGGCGGCGCCGGCCCAGACGGACAGACCGTGACTAATGCGGTCAAGTTGATGGTGCAGCAGATCAACGACAAGGGCGGCCTGCTCGGCCGCAAGCTCACGATCATCTCCAAGGACGACGAGAGCACACCCGCAGTTGGTGTCAGCCGCGCCAACGAAATGATTGCCGAGAAGGCCGACGTGGTCATTGAAGGCTGGAACTCACCAGTAACGCTCGCGATGCAGCCGATCCTCGCTCGCGGCAACGTTCTCGACATCACGGCGGTCTCGAAATCGGAGCTGATCCTCAGCGGCGAAACCAATCCGTACGCGATCCGCATCAACAGCTCGAACGGCTTTGACGCTGCCGTGATCGCCAAATATGTGGTCGAGACCATGAAAGCGAAGAAGGTGGCTTTCCTGACTCAGAACGACGTCTACGGCAACGGCTTCCAATCCGCGGTCGAAGCCGAGTTCAAGAAGCTGAATTTCTCCGGCCAGGTCGTCATGACTGAGAAATTCGCATTCAAGGATACTGATTTCCGCGTCCAGCTCACCAATTTAAAAGGCGCTAATCCGGACGCGGTTATCGTCACCAACTCCTCGAACTCTTCGGGCCTGCCGGCGATGGTCGAGCAGTACCGCCAGGCCGACATCAAGTCGACCTTCGTCGGCGCGGTCGGCATCATGTTGACCACGGTATTCAAGGTCGCCGGCGATGCGAATAACGGCGTGATATCGGCGGACATCTTCTTCCCCGACCTGCCGCCGTTCACGACCATTCCAGAGAGTAAAGCGTTCGTGGCCGCTTACACGAAGGCCTATGGGGCCGCTCCCGACAAGAGCGCCGCGTTGGGCGCCGCTGCCGTGCAGGTGTGGGCGCAGGCGGTGGAGTCGACAAAGTCGCTTGATCGCAAGACCGTTGCGGAGGCGATCCGCGGCAAGCCAGTCAAGGGGACGGTGTTCGGCGACGTCCAGTTCCTGCCGAACGGGCAGATGGAGCCGCACTATGTTATGTTCAAGGTAGTCGACGGCAAGAGCGCCAAGCTCGAGGCGCTGCAGCCATAGCTTCGCACGCCCACTGGACACTTCTAAGCCCGCCATCCCGTGACGGGCGCCTCGACCAACCGCAGCGTGATACGGTGCGCTCACCGTCTCATTGGCAGTAGTAATTTGCTCTCTGCGTGCTCGATTGCCTCCGCAGGTCGAGAATTCTGTGTCCGCATCTGGCTTCGTCCGGTGCTTCCGTGGAGGTCGCCGTCCAATCGCGGTTTACTTGAAGCCTACTGGCGGCGAAAACCGCCTCCGTTTGCATAACACTGAGCCATCACAGCTGCGGCTTCATTGGCCCTGCTCATTCACTGTAGGATCGCTGTTGCCCCGATTCGGCCGTCTCGTTCGAGGCCAAGCAACGCCGCGCCCGCTCTATCTGGACGTTGGTGGCACCCTGACTACGGGCATACATTTCAGCCACCGCTGCTGAATACCTTGCAACGTAGTATCTGACTTCCGAGCAGGAGATCCGGTCGCCGGGCCTGTGTTGGCGTGCGGCATACGCGGCAGAGCTCATCGTGATGAGGAACAAAACGGCAGCTCCGATTCCCGACGCGACCTTCATTGCTACCTCCGTACTTGGTGGTTCATTGCACAGAGGTGGCCTGACTCGCGGTCGTTGCGCAAATTAACATTTGTAGTCTCGCGCAACGCCGTGCGGGGTGTTGCTCTCTTGCGCCACAGTCAGGGTCGTAGAAATGTGAGCGTCACGATGGCGCAGCATCTGGGATGGCTCGTTGCTCCGACGACGGCCGGCTCACAAGCGCCCGACTTGCGTCGGCGCGGAAATCCAATCCCCCCACAGACTCACCAGCCGGTAATCAGTAGCAACCGTATTGCCACATTGGCATCATTCGGCCCCTATCATTTGCGCGCGAACGCCTGACAAATTCCGAGACAAAGGCTTCGTTGCTAAGTCGCCGCATTAAGCCGATGGGTTCCTCGATTAGGTCGCGTGTGGATTCACGACTGTATATCCGCGCAATAAACGAGCATGAACCCGTGTTGCATGCCCGCCAGAGTTGGAGTCGTACGCCATCCACATGTCGCCACCAACGTGCTGTTCCAATACAAACACGTGGCCGCGGCGTGCGGCGACCATCCCCGGTGCTGGCGATGTACGGGGAAAACGGAGCCAATTCGCCGCAAGGTTCAGCTCCGGAATCACCCGACCGAACACGCGGAGCGCGGCGCCACAACCGCAATATGAGGAAGGGCAGCCGGCCGGACGACCGCGGATCACGCGCCCCCTCCGGCTCGCTCGCGATGGCGTGTCGCAGCCCGATCCTACCGGAGAACTGCCGGTGACCACCGCAAAGCCGCCCGCCCGCTACAGCGCTATTTGAGGGCACGCGTCCGGCCGGCTTTGCTCTACCGAGCTACACCACCACCTGGGACACGACCGCATCGACACGTTGCATTCGGCGATTTGCTGATTGCGGAAGGGACGCGCTTCAGATGGGATTGAGCCGGTGATGAAAACAAGCGAAGTGAAAAAGACTAGTTTCAACATGCAGGACTCCTACGCGTGTCCTGCCCGCCTGCACAGGCAAAAAAACAATTTGGTCAATTGAAGGCTATTCGGCTTCTGCGGCCGTCCTGCTTAAGTTAAACCTGCTGCTGACCGATAAGGATTGCCAACAATGCTTGTCGGTCTAGAACAGTATCTCCGCTTCGGATTGATACAAGCAAGCCGAGTGATGCTCCGTCCTTCAAATTGTCATCAGATTGGGTGCCACTTTCCGTCGCTGCGCTCGGCTTCAGGAACGGATGGCGTCAATCGCGTGAGCTATCAGGACCGCAACGCTGGCCGCGATTATGATGACTAGCAGCCAACTGATCACGCTCGTCTCCATCAACGTCATGGAGTGAATGCGCTCAATCCCGCACAGTCAAAAAGAACCCGCCGGAAAGCTTAATTTCTGCGAGGGGCTGAGGACTTAAGGCAACTCTTGCGTCCGCAGTCGGTCCTATCAGGGAAATGCCAGTAACCGGGTCTCAACCGAGCCCACCATGACCGGGACTCTGTGCCGCGCCCTCTCGCTTCGCAGCCGTGAAAAACGGAATTGTTCCGCCTTCGGAACAGAATGCCCGCCTTGGTGTTTTTAACCCGGCTTCATTTGACGACGCGTGGGCCGCAGCGATTTAACCTCCCGCTGCGGCCTTCGCCGCACGGGACGCCCGGCGAGCGCCCCTCAGGTACGCCTGTCGTTGGGGCCTCAGAGTCGGAGGACCGTGAGAACGGCTCAAGCGTCTCCAGCCGCAGTTTTCCGTCTGCTCCGCTGATCGAGTTTCGTGGGAGCGGCTCGCCCTGGGCATTTAGCCGTTGGGACAGTTGGCGCCCAATCGATGCCGGTTGCACGAAAGGGGCGGAATCCGCATTATGGTTTTGCTGGGCGAAGCGGATCTACCGTGGCTCTGAAGAACCCCGACGCTATTGCGGCAGTCGTGACTGCGCTGCGGCTTACTTACGGCGACGAAACGGCACGAGCCATGCTGGTCGGCGGCATGAACCTGGCCGCTCTGATAGAGGCGATGTTCTCCGCCTCGGTTGAGCGACGCGATGCCGTTCGATACGTTGCGTCTGCCTTGGACGACTTCGCCATCTCGCCGGAACCCGGCCCCGTCTGGCACCTTCGCTACGTTTACGAAAGTCATGGCTCGTTTCGCGTCGTCGATATGGAGATTGCGACGCCGACCGGCACACTGTCCAGTAAAGACGTCTGGCTTCGTCTGCCCGTCTAGCTATCTCGCCACCTCTGCGATGTGGCAGGTGCTGTCGCCAATCAGCGAGCGCGCGGTGCCTTGCTTGACGGCCTTGTAGGTCTTTATCTTTCCGGCTGGTAGTTCCTGGATGTGCGAATAGCCGGCGGCGCGAAGCTTAGCGATAATCTCCTCCGACGTCAGGCTGAGCGCGGACGAGGATCCCAAACCAGTGCGAGGGCAGCCATGATGAACGATCGCAGCACTTGGCTCCTTGCGCGCACGCCGCCGTCGGGTTGACTCCTTAGCTTAGCCGCCGACCGGACCCGACAACGTCTTCAGTCCCGCCTCGATTGCTGCGATGTCCTGCTCGATCTGCGCAATCGACAACCTGCAGTCAAAGCCCACCCAGGCTTTCAGGTCTCCGGCAAGTCGCCGGCGATGGATCCTCAGCTCTTCAAGCGACTGGCGGTCCTTCACTCCCGCGTAGCCGTCCACAATCAACTCAATCGCACTCGACATGACGCTACTCCACAAAAATAATTCGGATCTAATGAATGAAGCTTATTGCAAGCCGCCCGGTCGGCGCAACTTCGGCGCTGGCTTTGTACAGGATGCCTCTCCGCCGGCTTGCGCTTCAGCAATGGAGCGGCTGGGGAACAACAAGAGCCAGAGAGCGCCTCGAATGCCCAACCAGGCCGTCGTCAAAATCGGTCAAGATCATTGACGGGTTGGCATTGCACTCAGCGTCCAACGGCAAATTCTTCGAAAACGGTTGAGCACAGGGTTTTGTTTTTTTCTAGCTTTTCCCGAACTCGGGGCGTCAAACTTGCGTCCATTGAGAACGTATTTTTTTAGGGACATTGCGATGGGAAAACCTGCCGTTTCCCGTGATGCCTTCCGGGGACTATTCGCTTTGTATGCCGCGAAGGCTCATCACGACCATAAGGCCGAGGCCGAACATTCCCTTTTGCGGATGTTCGGATCTGCGGACGATATACCCGATACGTTGCTGCAGCAGTGGTCGGACAGAGCTGAGATGCTCGGCTCCGAAACCGTTGGCCGCTTATTGGATCCGCGCGTCCGTCAAATCACGAACGGCAACGCGCAGTATGACCATGCCAGCGACTTTCTTCACACGCTGCTGAGAGACCTCGGGCAGAAAATGCAGTGATCAAACCGCCACGCCTTGGCGCCGCAGTCGTCAGATGCATAGACTTGACGGCTTTTTTCCTGCGCTTTTGATCGACTTGGACTTCATAAGAAACCATTCTGGCCTTCAGCCAAGCTCGATGACCCGGCGCGCCCCACTGTGCTAGGCATCCATACCGCTGTTATCGGGCTGATGCAGCCGACCCACGCCCGCTAAACCAACTGGACTATGTCTGCTGCCACCTAGGCGACAATCGCAAGGCCGTGTGAAATAGTTCACAGATTGGGAAACCAAAGCTCGCTACCATGGAGAGTGCGGCGGAGATGCTCCGGGCTGTTGCTCGTTCGCCTGCCCATCCAGCTTGATCATGAATCGTTTTTTGTCTCAGTAGCGGAAAAGGCGACGACGATGATTGACGACGATTTGGTCCGGGCACATCGCAACAATATCCAACGCTATCACCTCTTATTGCAAACCACTCTGACGGACTTCGAACGGCAGTATGTCGAAAGACGTCTGAGCGAGGAGCAATCGAAGCTGGATAGGCTAAAGACTCGTGCTCAAGCAAAGCGAGACGGCCAATCGGCTACAGACCACGCAGGGTAGGACACCCGATGGGGCACACGGGTTGCTGTTAAGGGCTGCGGCAGAAAAGCTTATGCGAGCAGCTGCGCGGCTTCAGCATTCGGAGCCGAGAGACAACTAGCCGAAGCACGGCAGCACGACCTAAACACTTGCGCTCGCCCTTCGGTTGCGGTTGGATCGTCTTTTTAGGATTGATCCAATGGCAATTCAATTGCTTGTGGCGAAGGTTCTCAGGGACGAGCTATCTTCAAGGGGCATTCAATCATTAAGCATTGAAGACTCCGAGGCGATTGCTGCTCGCATCTTCGAGCGGATCACTGAGCTTGAGCTGGAACTTGCCGCCCGGGGGTTCAACATCCCCGCAAGCGGCGATGATAGACCGACGTGAGGAGCCGAGCGTCATGTCCGTTTACGATCCGCTATCGAGGGAGCTGGGGCGCACAAGGGCGCAAACTATTCGGCTCACGTTCTCGGAAATCGAGGAAATTCTCGGGAGGTCGTTACCGCCGTCAGCTTACAAGTTCAGTGCCTGGTGGGGAAATGAGAGTTCGCGCAAGGCTGGGGCACACGCGGGCCATGGCGTGGCTGCAGGCAGGCTTCGCGGCTAGAGTTTCTCTGAAACAGCGGGCGGTGGAATTCCATCGACCCTGAAGGCTTTCACGTCGCGCCGCCTGCGAGCTTTCCCGCGCGTCCGGGCACTGTCACTGCACGGAGAATCCAATTAGAAGGCGGCGGACTGTTCTAGCCCGTCGCCGCAGCCCTTCAGCTCTTCGGCCCTTTTCATCCAGGGCTGCGTTCAAGAAAACGAGGTGCAGAACGGCATTGTTTGAAACAAAATAGCTCCCGTTCGAACGCCCAGTCCCTGGCTCGTCGGCTCAGGCCGAATAGCGGCTTACGCAGCAGATGACGAAGACTTTTCCCGTATTGCCGATTTCAAGAGCCAATCGGTCAGGGCTGCAATCCGAATCAATAAGGCAATGGGCGCCATCGGTGGTACCGGACAGATGATCCAACAGTCGTCAGCCATCGAGGTTGTGGTGCAATCGAGAGGCCGCTGTAGCGTCGCCGCATGAGCAACACCGTGGCTCGAATTCTAGCTCGGGGAAAGGCGTACGCCCGAGCTCCTAGCATCTGCCGGGCGACGCCTGGGCAGGCGCCAGCCTAGCAGTCCCGGAAAGCTGTTGGCGATGCTCAACGCGCGGTTCTCGTCGGTTTCAAGAGCTATTTTCTGGGCAAGCATGACGTCGCCCTGAGCCAAGCCACCTAACGGGACGAAGCAGCGCCCCGTTCCGAGCCGCCCGTATTCGTCTATCTCGTTGACGTTGGCGGACGTCCCGCGCCGGATTCGGTACCGCTTCCCAGTATCGCATCCCACGACATCAAAATATCCCTTCCTATCAAAGTCCGCCCTCTGCTGAGGCGAAAGCCAAGAACGAAGGAGGCGTAGCGCACGAGCGTGAATCGATTTCTCGTCCTTGGATGCTTCATAGAGCTTCCCAATAGAGAGGCTACGGAGGGGCCACCGGCTGAGTCGAGCTAAGTTCCTCTTCACCTGGCCATCACCCACCGACTAGGCGCGGAAAAAACAATGTCTCTTCGGCGGTCGGATCAAACGTGGTGATCCTGGTTACCTCCTCCGGGCTACTCCGCACCGCTGCAGTGTATCCTTTCCCGGTGAACTCCAGAAAACGTCTCTCCGCCTGTACCAGAGCATCAGCGCTGGAATTGTCGAAAAAGTAGCGGCTGTCGCCGCTGTGATCCATCACGATCTGCGTTGCCATGCTGAGGCTCCCGATTGCACTTCGGAAGGAATGTGAAAGCGGAGACCTCGTTCCTATTTTCGTAAGCGCCGAGTGATTTTTGGTCGTGCGCCTCACTACCGGAACGTGTCTCCAGCCTGGCACGACGTGCCGGGCTAGAGCTCGCGTCGTCAATGTCGTCAGACTGAGCACGATTTTGGAGCTGACAGTGCCCGAGCCTGAGCGGGACGAGATCCCACCAGCCCGGTGCAGCCGTTGCGAGCCGGTGCGATTTCCGCGAGACGCCGGGCGGTCCAAAACAGTCGAGGGTTGGCGGATGTGCCCAGTGTCATGTGAATACTTGCGCAGGGCGCGCGCCCGCGATGGAGAGACCATCGCCAGGTCCGGGACGGCACGACTCAACCAGCGTCGGAGGGGCCGCGCCGTCCCGTTGGGCGCAACACGAGAGCCGGCGGCACCTGGGAGGAGCACCTCGGAGAAACTGCCAGCGTCAAGGTCGCGGTATGTGGATGTTGCCGCATTCTCACCCGCATCTGCATTTCACTATGTGAATCAGGTCGACGATGGCGGCTCGCAAAAGCGAGCTCAGGAGCCGAGACCTGTGGCCGAGGGTTACCTTCCCTCAGCTCAGCCTATAATCAACTGTTCCTGCGGTCAGAGGCCTCCTTGGGCAGGGCTGCCCGCGTAAACGGTCTCACCATCGTCAGCCGGGCGGAGAACCGGCTCGCGCATTCTGCTGAATCCGCAACAGCTTGCCGACGACCGGCCACGGCCCCAACCCAGGCGCCCGACCGGGGCCGTCTTTCCACGATTCGTAGTGTCGGAGTAGGCGTAATGCTTCCCTCGCCGTCGATCGTGCCCGCCGATTGGCCATCGCGACGTCTATCTCTGCCGCTCTACGACAAGGCGCCCTTCCAAAGAAGCGGCTTACGCGGGCGGGGTTTTGCTGCTTCCGCGAGCCCGATGCCGCCGACGTGGCGCTATTCGACTTCGGACTAAAGCCGTTTTGTGCGGGCTTGCGCCAGCCGCCCCGGTGACGCAGCGGGCCGATTTGCTGCCGGATGCCATCTTCAGAGGCAATTTATCGAGACGGTCAATCGAGCCGGGGCGCGTCCGCGGTGAATGGCGCTCGCCGAGGTCCTATAGTCGGCACCGTCATCAGTTCAGCTTGAAAAACGTCTGCTCTAGCCGCTCCTTGAGTGTTTCCAGTAACGACAGTCTTGTATCAGGCGCCGCAACTTGCGCTCCCGCTGCCGGTTCGGGAATAATATTCAACGGTTTCGCTGCTCGACGGTTAGAGACTTTTTTCGCAGATTCTCCTTTTGCAGCATGCTTCGGCTTCAAGAGCTCGCCGCCTGATTTCGGAGTGACCGGTTTTGGGGCAACGTCAAGTTCTGAGAATGCGCTCTGCAGAACCCGAGCAGATTGCATTGACGTCATCGATGCAGAAGGACTGATGTTCGACGGAGCCACAATGGTCGGCAAGCTGGCATCGATTATTACCCGTTCAGGTGCCCGCTCGGCGGAGCTGATCTTTATGGACGGTCGCTCTACGTCACTGTTACCCGGGTCCATCGCCTGCTGCGGGAAGCACCAGCTGATTGCGATCAGCAACAGGACGAGAGCGCTGCCGACAAATCCGAAATATTTTATCAAAGGCACAGCCGCCTCCGTTTGGCGACGACCTTGCGACCTCGATTGTTAGCAAAAAGCTAAAGGTAGATTAAAACAGAAGACATGGTTATCACGCATGCTGCGACGCAGCGGCTATTTCGCGGGCGTCCGTGACTTCGATGCTGCATCGTAGATCTCGATCTTCAGCATCGGATACTTAGCCAACAGTTCAAGGGCCGCTTTAGTCGCGGCGTCCTGATCAAGAAACTCGGTCTTGAAACGACCATCGACGAGAATCGCATAACCGGTGGCTGGCGCGACGTCAGCACGCCGACTTGGCTTGGTTGCGGACGTTCAAGGTGAAGGGTTGTATTGTTCATTCCTTACTTATCCGGTTGGAGAACGCCCTTGTTGCTGAGGTTCTCGCAATTCGCGAATTGAATGCCTGGGGTTTCCCAACCGGCGTAAGCAGAGAACAAGAGAACAACGATCCGAAATGCAATCGACATGCCGCCCACCTTTTCTTGTTGGTGACGACGGTACAAACAATGCCTTACGGCCAGCTTAGGAGAAAGGGTTTGCGCAAGGTATACGCCAGAGCGAAGAGGGACGTTGGCTTGGCCGAAGCCACATTCACATTTCTGTCGGTGATCGCTCCGATTCAGCATTCATAAATGAATTCGCTATCGTGACCAGGTGTACTGCGGCGGTGCCCAGCTGCTCCATTTCCTTGTCAGCAGTGTAGGCTGAAGCCGCTCGTCGATAGGCGATTGCAACGGTTGCGTATGCATCCGTGATCAGTACAGCTGAATGGTCGTGCGCATCCTTGGCTTTCCGATCACGTACTTGGACGACTTTTGTCGCCGCCTGAGCGGCTAGTTCAGCAAGCTTCTCGTTACTTAAGCTCGGATCATCAATACCAGGCTGACATGCAGAAGCCGCGCCGGCGATTGCCTGATAGTATTGGCGCTTTTGCCACTCATTCGCCGTCAGGTAACTCTGCAGCAGGCGGCGAGCCCTCACTTCAAGCTGCTTTCGATCGCTTCGGATCTTTTGATGATCTGAGCTAAGCCAGCGGAGCATCGTTTGCCTATTCACTTCGGCGCCTAACGCAAAGATCATGGGGCTATAAAGTTCCATCAGAACACTTGAGTTCGTTCGCCCAGCGCCCTCGGGAAATGTTGAAGTCGATTACAGCCTGCAGGTCTCGCGAATGAGACCGAATTCTACGATGAATCAACTGAGGGAAAGAGGGAATTGAGCGTAGGTCGAAAGTAATTTGCCTCCATGTTGCTTTGTCCGCCCTGAGATGGATGCGTGCCGTCAGGGTATAAAGCTTGGTTTGCGGCAACGGAGTCAGGGCCCCAGGTCGGATCGATAGCCCAATCGACGACAAAATCGCACTTTCCTTCACTTGGAAAAAGCCGCAGAGCCCCACGGCGGTGACCCGATTAACATTGAAGCCACTATCGTCACGGGAATTGTGCGTGCTGATTCCCAATACGACAATTTACCTCTAAGTGCTTCTTTCTCGCGTTCGCGATCCATATTCTTCATACGTTAGCGGCTGCCTTGCAGATCACCACCACCGCCAGCAGGAACTCGATCGTAAATCTCCCAATGTCCACGGCGCTTCCTCACCCACGACAGCCGGTGGCAGGAGCACGGCCGGACCTACCAGGAAACGATAATTTGCGATGTACTTACGATGCCGCTTGATGGCGGCGTGCGCACTCGCCGATACAACATATGGTCCGGTCATTATCCGCCCGGCAGCCCCGCGGAATCGTTGGCTGACGGGCCGCGACCTGCAGCATCCAGTGCTTGAACGGTCCCTGCCATCGCAGGGTCGGCGTGCGACTCGACGCACTCTCCCAGATCAGCCGTGGATCCCGCGTCGGCTTGCGCCTGGTCTGCTCAAGATGCGGCGCGGCAGGATCTGTGCATATCGTCCCGAACTGGCATGACAGTCGCGGGCAAGTCAGGCCAAGCAGGGACGTGAGGTTTTGATTCCAGCGATGAAGCACGTCACCGAACGCCCTTTTGCCGATCCACAAGCCGCAGCCCGCAAGCTGATCGAGCTCGCCGCCAGCATCGAGCCGGTCCAGGATGGGCGCATCCACATTGAGAAGATCAACTATCCCTTCGTCTCCACGCTCAAGGGAAGCGGCCCGGAGTTCGGCGCCGGCATCAGGTGCGCCATCGAGAAGGGATGGCTAGAGCTGCATGAGAGTGGAACATACGTGCGGCTGTTGGCACCTGGGAATGACCTCATGGCGCTCCGTTAGGAACGGGCCGGGCACATTCGGCATGAATCCGCGCTGGCTCGGCGCCCTGAGCTGGCGGAGCGGCCCCGGCCCCTTAACCCCAGGTCTCCCCAAAGCCGGGGCCGTCTCTCGGCGAAACCACGCAGCTGGGAGCATCCGCGCTTTGGCTGGTTTTTGGGAGGTTCGCTC
The DNA here is from genome assembly GCF_052871955.1 of Bradyrhizobium sp. CAR08. Lineage (NCBI taxonomy): Bacteria > Pseudomonadati > Pseudomonadota > Alphaproteobacteria > Hyphomicrobiales > Nitrobacteraceae > Bradyrhizobium > Bradyrhizobium sp. CAR08. The sequence continues at coordinate 7,355 of NZ_JBIXJX010000008.1, read as the reverse complement.
TTGCTCACGGGCGACATGGGACGCTAAGGCGCTCGCTTAGGTGGCGGCATTCTTCCTGACGGTCGACACAGCTTCGATGAGGACCGAGCACTTTTCATATTCCTTAGCATCGCCCGCGACGGTACCGCGAAGCTCCCTACATTCGCCGCCGTCGAAGAACCACTTAGCTTTGCCAATGGCGACGATCACCTTGCATTTTGGGCATTGCACCTGCATCTGCCTACCATGCGCTCAGAGTCGGCGCATTTCCAGTCACAACCTCAGCGAGTTCGGATGGAAAGCTGCCAAAAAAAGCCTCGAAATGAAGGTCGGCCCATGGGAAAAGCCGCAGCGTGGTTCCAGCCCCACTGCGGCATTCCCGGGCAACTTGAAATTGGTTGGTTTTTAAATCGCGCCGGTGTTCTCACAGTAGAACACCCCGTTCCGAAAATGGAGTCGGTATAACTACCGGAGTCTGCCTCGCTACGAATTTTCGCCACGGGGCGAACATGGCAGGCTTAAGTTTCCAGCCCCATGCTCCCGGCTGCCAATCCAATTGCGGATCAGAGCGCCGGAGCCTCAAAGTGGAGGTCGCAGGAACGGCTAAGAAGCTGCTCCTGCGACCAACGCCGTGGCCTAGTCGGTATTGACCCACCCAAGGTGGACCCGCGGACGCAGGTCGGGCCAATCCCGGAATTTGGTGCAGGCGCCAGCGATGCAAGAGCCTCTGTCAATAAAGGCCAATTTATGATTGGCTATCGCATCGAGGTAAATCCCTCAACGGGGCCACGGTTGTGCGGCAAGAACGGAACGGTGATTGGTCCTGGGTATCATCCCAAGAGTCTCCGTGTCATTCTGGACGGTTCAAAAACACCAATAACCCTGCACGTTACATACGTCGCAATTGTAAATGCGTGATTCGAATTGATGATGCGGCAGCTCGCGTGACCAGCCGCGCAGGGACAAATTAGCTCATTAATCGTTGATCGCCGACGAATTGCGCCGCCAGGCTGACGTCTTCATCGACCTCGTCGAGCTGCAATCCAAGCTTGGCCGCGATCCGTCCGAGCGCCCATCCCTACGCGATCGTGAAGCGCATGGACACATGCCGAAATTCTGCAAAAGCCGCACGGAAACGACCCTCACACCTAGATCATTAAGGGGCGCCCAGTCGACGCGCTTGGGCGGACTGAGTTCAATAAAACAACATCAGCGACATCCACGCCGCTAGCGACGCGCAGAGACCAATTCCTAGATAAGGCAATACAAGGCGCATCGGGTTTCTCCTCCGAGACGCGAAATATGTCTTAGCTTCGCATATCGGCCAGCCAATGACTACGAATCTGCGGTTGTGTCGCGGCCGACGCCGGGCGGTGACTTGCCGATGCACTCGGAAGCCGGCGTGTGTCGCAAGCTCGGCGCCGTCATCGACACACTGCAGAACGCGCACAGTGGTCCCTTTGCTGGGTTTCACGCGCGTTACATGTTGCGCAGTAGCGTAACTGTGCTGGAAATCATCGGCGGGCCGTCCTGATGCCCATTGCTGACCCACAGAACGGCACTGGTGCGGTTTCAGCCCCGCCGGGCCCTTCAGGTACGCCTGAACTCGCGAACAATCACGGACCGCATTCTGAGGCAGGAGGCGCGTGATGCGATGCCGCAGGCGTAACAAGCGACTTGATGCACCCCACGTGCGTTTGTATCGCTGGCTGCTCGACTCTCCGGCTTATTTGTCGCTGACATGCCCGGCGCGGGCGGTGCTGATCGAAATCGCGCGAGCATACGACGGATTTAACAACGGACGAATTGGGCTTTCAGTCCGACGTGCTTCTGAGCGCTGCAATATTGCCCGCGGAACGGCATCCCGGGCATTTGTTGAGCTTCAGGACCGCGGATTCATTGAGTGCGCGACCAAAGGCGGGTTCAATCGCAAGCTCCCTCATGCCAGCGAGTGGAAACTTACGTTCTGGGGCTGCGACGTCACGGGCGAGCTGGCGGGCAAACAATTTATGAGCTGGGGCAGAGAAAACTAAAACGCGGTATCAATATATCCCGGCGCGGTATCAAATCAGAGCCAGCGTGCACCTTATAATAGCGCGAAAGGAGCCTCACGGTGCCTCCTTTTGATACCGCAAAGCTTGATCCACCGACGATCGCGGTATCAATCTAGGGCACACATATAGTTTACCATAGGGTGTAGCCCACGATTAGCCGGTCAGCGCGCACCTCAAGGTGAGCTGTATCGCGAACTAGGACTGCCGGCGCTGGGCTTTCGGAACTGGCAAGCCGGTCCGAACGATGAAGCGAGCCAAGGAGCGGAAGACCCTGTTTACCCGCATTTCCGCAAACGGCCGGGGCTTGAGGTCCGAGCCGATAAACGCACCAGCGCGTAAGTCTGAAAACTGCTAATGCCCACGGCGTCGGGCGTAGTCAGCTAGCCGCTGATATCGATGGTCTTTACGCAAAGGCGGCTTCGCTTGCGCTATGGCTTCCAAGCAGTCCGTTAGCTCTCTCGGTGCCCAGAACTGATCCGCCAAGATCGCGACGAGCAAGCGTAGTGAAGACTCTGGGAATCGGGCGCATATGATTTGGTTCCGGTCTGCGAACTCCCATACGGGCCCGCAGCTTCATCGCTGCACCATCAGAGGCCGGACAGATGGCAGCATCCGACTACGCCGATCTTCTTCAAAAATCGCTTGCATCTCGGGGGCGTCCACAGCTGGGTACACTGCCTAGATGATCGGGATCGGCATTCCGGCCCGTAATTGAGTGACGCATTAATTAGTAGAACGCGACAGCAACTCGTTTCTCTTTACGCCAGACAACTGCGCAGCGGCGCCGGTCACCGTCGGGAATGACAGTCAGCGCAAATTCGTCGGGAATTTTTTCATCTGCAGCAAGATCGAGGGCTGCGCCGAACGCAGATATGCTGCGAATGGTGCAATCTGCCTTCGAATGGCCGAAGCTGATCAAACCCAGTCTTGCAACTTGTTTCAAACGAGGGTTCTTCTCATCCATAGTGTCCTCCAACGTCCGAGGAGCGCAAATCACGCATCGGTAATGATTCGGCGGCGATGGTGCGTGCCTTCCAGTGTCACCGAAGAGTTGGTTCACATAAGCCAACCCACTTTCAACGCCCTTGCGGCAGCGGCAGGGGCTTGCTTGCCTTAAAGAAAATCCCGCAGCCGAGCGATCTCGGCTATCTGTTCTGGGCCCAGTACGGCGGTAATAACTTGCGTTTGCGGGGCAGTATGTATTTCGTAGAGATGACGCTGGCTGGCGGGCTTCGCGAAGAAACCCCGGATGCATGCGTCTAAAGTGCCCTCGATTACAAGATAAGGACCAAGCGATGCCGCTGCGCGTTGGTTTCCAATTGAAGGCCATTTTTTTAGTGCTGCTGCCGCTGTGAAATCGATCCGTGCGCGCTGCTTCGAGCCGACCGGCGCCCCAGACGCGCCTCTCCGGCGATCCGCCGATTCCGTTCTTTTCGCAGCTCTAATCATTGGGCCAATCAAAACCTGAGGGGCCAGGGTCCGGACCAGAATGGTTGCGCTTTAACTTTTCCGGCTTCGTCAATAACAGTTTTAGAAACTCAACCGGCGGTGCTGCGGGCCTTCGACCGAATTGAGCAGCAATCTCTGCGCTGGGCACTTTCACGACCATCGTTTCAAGTTTGCCTATGTCGCTTTCGGTCGGGAGCCTGATGTCACGTTGAGGCATTGTCCTCTCCTCAAATGCACGCGGTTCCTTGCAGGAATCTAGTGTCAGAGCTAAAATGAGGCCCAAATTAAATGTCTTAATTAAACGTGATTTAATATATAGCATTATAATTGGATAATAAAGATAATAATCGAGAAATTGACAAAAGATCGCGTTCCCGCCGACGAGCCTACCTTGTCTTGTTGGCCCCAACGGATCGCTGACTGACCCTGCGCCCCCGGGAGAGACACGCTAGCTGCCTTGGCAGTGGAGAACGGCATTCAATTTGTCGCAGACAATTAAATTGACTCCGACCATGGCGTCTCGGCCTGCAGCGGGGAAAGTTCTAGCCAGCGGCCTATACGATGGTTACACGAGGAGGTCTCGCCAGACCTCTCTTGGCAGTTGAGAGTTGTGCGGATTCGCGCGACAGGATGACGGCCTATCTTCTCCGTGCCCGCTTGTCTCCTTGATAGGCCCGCGCGCTTTTTTCGAGGCACTATGCGCGCCTCTTACGGCGTCGCAATCAATCCGCTCGCGGTCGCAACTATCCAGCGATTGCCCCAGCGCACGATAGAGTCGATCCGCCCGACGCCGGGGACCACATCGCCCCGTGCTGCCATTCGAACCCCATCGGGCCCTTCAAGCACCGCCGTTCCGCCGCGAACGTCAAGCACAGCCCAACCTGCAATGGTCGTTGGTCTTGTCTCGGGGATCGACAGCAGCGGCCCCTCAGGCGCGAGCGAGCCAGTCACAGACACCTCTGTGTCGACAGCGGAAGAAGCTGGATTCAAAGTTTCCGCCGTTTGCGCCCCACTCGACGCTTTGGCCAGAGGCTTCGGAGCAACGCTCGCGATGACTGTGGAGGGTTGCCCCAAACCAGGCGCTGTTCGCGAGGCTGACACTGACCCAATCTTCCGGCCGCTTTCGGACTTACCTCCTGCCCTTGGATCCGGCATGCGACGCGAAGCCGTTTGAGCAACTGGGTTGAGAGCCGAGATAGCTGCAGGACCGTACCACGCACCAGCCCAGCCCAATCCGAAGCCTCCCGCCAAGGCGGCCACGACGAAGCAAGTAGTGGGTATTGAGTGACCGCTTGGCGCCAGTAGCGCCAGGACCTCGGCTCGAGTAGAGGTCGATAAATCAAGGTGATCGAGAGTGACGGGCTGTGTCGCGACCTCGCCACTGCCCTGATCCGCGACGGTCACGGTCCTCTCCAAGGTATTCGCATGGTGCAATTGCATGCTCAGGCCCCTTTGCGGTCGCCAATGATCATGCCGGGAACTAAATCAACCCTTAACAGCCGATGCGCTCCGCACGAATAAGGCAGCGGTGGATAACGAACAGCTGCCGAGGGATAAGAGCGGCCGGCCTGCCAGGCTGCAGCCCACCGCTCACTTCGCGATGTAGATGGAAGGGAATGAAATCATGCCAGATGGTTGCGAGACTTGATGGGTGCCTTCGAAGACAGGCGAGTTTTAATCTTCGAAGCTTGAAACTAAGCGGTTTCTGCCGGGGTTTGTTTTGAGACAGCGAAGAAGAAACGCTGTCACTGAGGAGGGAAACATGAACGAGCTGAACCGGTCATTGGGCAGGAACGCTCTTCTAGCCGCGAGCGTTGCTGCCGGTCTTCTTGCGCTCTCCAGCACGGACGCCTCCGCCGCTATTGCGTGTAGGGGAGAGGTTTGCTGGCGTGTTCATACGCCCTATGTCTACCCGCCGTCTCCGACAATAGTCATCCATCCCGACTATTGGAGGCCCCCGACGCCGACAATCGTCATTCGCGAGCACTGGAGCCCGGTCGAGCGCTTCACGCGGGAGTACATCGTGCGGGAGTATGGCAGCCTCGACGATCCCGAATGGTAGCAAGTGGCCAGTTAGACCGACTGGAAGTCCTGGCTGTAGGCTTCGGGATGCGCTTGAAATGAGGGCTGACCTCGGCCTGGAGGGCGACCTGGGTTGCCTCGCCATGGCGTGGGTTTTACGACAGCAAACCTAACGCATGTTTCCTCATGGCGCTAAGAACATTGGGTCCAACAGCCGCCCACCATTGGCATGATGCTTCGCGGGGAGCACCCGCGTGCCCAGGCGCTTACCTAAGGCAAGGGATCTGAACCAACGGCCCGATTTTATCGACAAATATCTGAACCGGTTTATCCTCCGCGCTGTGCAAGCTCACGACGATATTTGGAGAGCACTCGGCCCGAAGCTCTCGAGCGAAGCTAAGACGCCGCTGCGGAGCTTAGTTGGGGGCTGCTCAGCTGCCAGGCCGTCTGTGGAGTTGCTCATGAGTACTGAGCGGAAACCCGGCCCTGTGATCCTGTTGTTCGGGATTGCCGTGATAGTGGCGTCCATCGCGGCATTCCTCACGACGTTTGAGCGGGTCCAGACCACCACAGCTCATGGCGAGCCTACCTCCGGCACCACTGGTTTAGCCAAGCCCCGCCCGCCTCTACAGCGGGCCCCGGGCCAGCCAGCAGTAGGGAAGTAAGCGCCACACCGATACCGGGCATGGTGCCCACCCTTGTGCTGCGGGCGTCAGATCCGCAGCCTGCCAAGCGACTCAAAATCTGATCTTCTTAACGAATTCAGCTCGTCAATCGGCCATTTGTCCGTCGGGCGTAATCAGCTATCCAGCGAATTCAGGGTTTTCGAAAGCCGGCGCACATGCGGAGCGTGGGTAGAGCGCCGCGGATCGCTAGGCGCTCGCTCGGGATGCGCGCTTGCACAGTCGCGTCCTGTTTTTGCAACAAAATCGGAAGTAGAACGGAAATACCCGCGACACGTTGTGTTTCGGCATGGAATAAGGGGTCTGACTCATTTCCGATGAAGTTTGCCGGGCGACTGTGGTTCTCAAACGGAGAATCAGCGCCATGCGGACGGGCTTTCAAATCTCATCGCTAGTACCGAGTGGTTTGGTGTTTGATGGTGTAAGTGACTCAATGGATTCGGTTATTCTGGCTGTTCGGTCAGAGGCTGCGGAGGCCCAATGCCCTTTGTGCGCGACAGCGTCGCGCCGAATCCATAGCCGATACATCCGGCACGTGGCTGATTTGCCGTCAGCGGGCAGAAGGGTGCGCCTCCGATTGCTCACGCGGCGCTTCACATGTGAGGTGCTGCATTGCCGCCGGCGGATCTTCGCGGAGCGGTTTGGAGAAGACATCGTCCCGCTTCGACGGCGCCGGACGGCACGGTTGGAATACATCGTCCATCACTTGGGGTTGGCGCTCGGCGGCCGGCCGGCGGCAAGCTTCGCCAAGCGGCTCATGCTGCCCGTCAGCAACGATACCTTGCTGCGGGTGGTCCGCCGGCGGACGGCGATGCCGACAGATCCATTGCTTGTTGTGGGCATCGATGACTGGGCGTTCCGGAGAAATCATCGATACGGGACGATCGTGTGCGATTTGGAGCGCCGGGGGATCGTTACCCTGCTGCCCGACAGGGAAACTGCGACCGTTCGGGCGTGGCTATCGAAGCACCCAGCGATCAACATTGTGTCGCGAGATCGCGGTGGTGGATACGGCGAGGCAGCAGCCAAGGCGCTGCCGAGCGCCATCCAAGTCGCCGACCGCTGGCATCTGATGGAAAATGCGAGCGCGGCCTTCCTTGATGCGGTGCGCCGCTCCATGAACAGAATCCGAACCGCAATTGGAGCGACGACGATCAACCCGGAATTG